>CAZJMY010000126.1:0-4478 GCA_964546845.1 uncultured Myxococcales bacterium
CGGCGCCGCCGCGGGCGCGCAGCTGCGCGGCCGCCGCGATCGCGGCCAGCACGACGCCCCCCATGGCGACGCCCCCGTGCGCGTTGGCCCATATGAGGAAGAGCGGCGGCAACCAGCGGTAGCGCTCGCGCGACAGCAGCCACAGCAGCGCCATCAACATCAGCTGCGTGATCAGCTGCGGGCGCAGCGCCCACGCGCACGACACCAGAGGCAGCCCGATCACGACCAGCAGCGCGCGCGTGCCGGTTGCGCCGGCCATTAACCGGTACATCAGCGCGACCGCGCCCGTCACGACGGCGGCGCCGCCCGCCACCAGCAGCGGGAAGCCACCGGCGCGATGCAGGGCGTACGACAGCGCCTGCCAGAGCCACTCGTGGTTCGGCCAGAACCGCCCCTCCGCCGTGTACGAGTAGTGGTCGGCCAGCGGCACGCGCAGCGTCTGCCAGATCTCCTGACCCGCACGTAGGTGCCAGTAGGTGTCCGGCGCAGCCGGCATCACCAGCGCGCAGACCGCGACGGCGCCGAGCAGCAACCCCTCGGCGAGCTTCGGAAACGAAAGGCCGCGCGTCACACCCTTGTCATTGGACCACTCGGCGCAACGCCGCGTCAGCTTGAATCACGCGTCAGCCTGAATGAGGTCAACTTGAATTCAATGACGGCAATCTGTCAGCCGAGATACAATCAAGTCGTGCGCTTCGCCTTTCGTTCGCACAGCCGCCACCCGGAGAGCGGCACGGCGGCGGTGGAGTTCTCGCTGGTCGTCCCCCTCCTGGTCGCCGTCACGATCGGGACCATCGACGCCGGCAAGATGGTCGTCGCCAAGCAGATGTGCGCCTACGCCGCCATCGTCGGCGCGCGCACCGGCGTGGCCAGCGCGACCGCCAGCAGCACCGCCGTGCAAAACGCGGCGATCGCGGCGGCTCCGCTGCTGCACCTGACGAGCAGCAACGTGACGGTCGGGGTCACCGTCGGCAGCACCCTCGTCACCCGGGCCTTCGGCGCGCGGACGCGCGGGGACACGGTCACCGTCACCGTCGGGTACACGTTCACCCCCGTGATCCCGCTTCTGACCAAGCTGGCCAGCAAGACCTATTCGGTGAAGAGCGCGATGGTGATCCCATGAGCGCCCGGCTTCGTCACGCGCGGAGAAACCCGGAGCGCGGCAGCGTCACCATCCTCGTCGCCGCGCTCTGGATGGCTCTGTTCGGGATGGCGGCGCTGGCCGTCGACGCCGGCCACATGTACCTGACCAAGCGCAACCTGCAAGACGCGGCCGACGCCGCCGTGATGGCGGGGCTGCCGACGCTGGGGAGCAACACGACGACCGCGCAGACGAACGCGCGCAACATGGGCATCCAGTGCGGCTATCCGAGCGGCAACATCGCGACCAGCACGGGCGCCGCCGGCGGGTTCACCACGCTGACCGTCACCATCACGGCGTCCGAACCGTTCTTCTTCGCCAAGGTGCTGGGGTACGCGTCGAAGACCGTCAGCGCCACCGCCGTCGGGCAGGCTTCGTCCGCGGTACCGGCGGTGTTCGCGGGCAGGAACACCTGCGGCGGGTCGCCGACGGCGGTCGGCATCCAGTTCAACGGCGGCCCGGTCGACGTCACGGGCGACATCCAGAGCAACGGCACCGCCAACATCTACGGCAGCGGATCGATCTCGGGCTCCTCCGTCTATGGCGCGGGCTGCACGTCCAACATTGCCGGCGCAACGAACACGGGTGGTTCGTTGGCCTATCCCTACTCCTACACGACCAGCAGCTTCGGCGGCTGCGACTTCGGCTCCCTGAGCACGCCCACGTTGTCATTGGGCGGTCCGGGGCCGTGGTGGGCGAGCGGCGGCCCCAGCGGCGGAACCCTGGCGACGGGGGTGTACTGCGCGTCCAGCCAGATCGACGCCAGCGCCGGCAGCTTCCTGAACGGCACGGTGACGTTCGTGACGCCCGGGCGCATCACGATCAGCAGCGCCACCGTGAACCTGACCGCCTACTCGAACGGCATCCTCGCCTACGCGGGTGCCGCCAGCGACTGCTACACGAACCAGGCGATCAACGTCGGCAGCGGCAGCATCACCATCAACGGCTCGTTCGACGCGCCCAACGGGTGCGTCAACGCCAGCGGGTCGGTGCTCAACGTGAACGGCTCCCTGGTGGGAAACGAGGTGCAGTTCGGCGCCGGCATGGCCTCGACCATCGACGCCGGGGGCGGCGGCGGCGCAGGCTACTGGATGTACCAGTAGCGCGCGGCGCTCGGGTCAGTTGTTCCCGCGCACGGCCATCGTGCGCGACGTGTAGCGGAGGTAGCCGGCCGTGGGCGAGGCCTTGTCCCAGGGCATGACCTTGCCCAGCGGCGGTCGGAAATCGGCGATCAGCGTCATCGTCCAGGTCGGATCCAGAGGGGCGACCCCGCAAGTCGGCGTTGCGCCCGACAGGGTCAACAGCGTCGAGAGGCCGTTGTTCGCCAGATACGTCGTGACCGCCGCCGCCGCCGCCGTCTGAGCCGCCGTGCGCGCCGTGACCTGCGCGGCGGAGGCGCCGGCGGCGCAGCTGACGCCGGACGTGCGGGCCGCCGCGACCAGCCCCTGGTGCTGCGCCTCGAGCACGTTCATCGAGATGTAGAAGTAGTACCCGTACTGCATCATCCCCATCAGCAACGGGGCCAGGAAGAAGATCGCCAGCGCGAACTCCAGCGCCGCCGCGCCCCGCTGGGCGTCGCGGCCGGCTCGTCGGAGCGGAGACGATCTGAAGCGCATCGCGTCCTCCTTGACGTTCACATCGACGGTGACGACCCGCGGCTTGGCGGGCCCGTGCGTCACTGCCCGCCCGGAACCGACGGCGGCGGGGTGTAAGCCTCCATCCGCCCGCCCTGCCCCTGCCCGATCATGACCATCTGCCCCTGCCCGGTCCCGCTCTCTTGCCCACCCACCGTCTTGCGGTAGTTCTTCGAGATGGCCGCCGCCTCCTGCGAATCGAGGCTGCTCAGCGCGCGCCGCGCCGGCTCCGACGTCGCCGTCGGCGTCCGGATGTGCTGCGCGTTGAACCAGGCCGCGTACGACTGGCCGTAGTTGTCGGACAGGTGCGCGTGGGTGCAGGCGCCCCCCAGCGTCGCCGCGCCCGCCAGCGCCAGCAGCGCCCTCAGGAAGCTGCCGCCGCGCGTGCCGCGCCGAGAGATCGCCTTGTCACTTGGGCTGGTCATGCTGTGCCTCGCTGTGGGGGGGAGCGTCTTTTTGCATGGGCGGTGCCGCCTCTGGCGGGAGCGGCCGTCCCAGAGCCGTGGCCGCATGAACCAGGTTGGACCGGGCGTGAGCCGCGGCCGGATCGATGCGCACCGCCTCCAGATAGAGCTGGTAGGCGTTGGCCAGATCGCCGCGCCGTTCGTACGCGAAGCCCAAGTTGTTCTTGGCCTCCGCGTCGCTGCCGCCCATCTGGAACTCGCGCGCCGCGCTGGGCAGGTCCCCAATCGCCGCGTACGCGAAGCCCATGTTGGTGCGGACCCGGTGCGACAGCGGCGCCAGGCGCGCCGCCTTCTCGTATTGCTTGATCGACTCCTTGTAGTGCTGGCGCAGGAACAGCGAGAACCCCAGGTTGTTCAGGTAGGCCGGGTTCTGCGGCGCCAGCTTGACGGCCGCCTTGTGCTCGGCCTCGGCGTCGGGCCGCATCTGCACGTCGTACAGGATCCCCAGCGCCGCGTGCGCCTCCGCGTCGTCGGGGGCCGCCTTCAGCGCCGCCTTCAGGTCCTCCTCGGCGTCGTGGTAGAGGCCGCGCTCGCGGTAGACGATCCCGCGCAAGGTGAGCACCTCGGCGTCCTCGGGCCACTTGCGGTGCAGCTCGTCGAGCACGGGGAACGCGCGCGCCCAGTCGCCCTGCTCGGTCATCTGGCGCGCCATCTTCATGCGCGCCAGGTCGGCAGGCGTCGTCGGGTGCGCCGCCTGCTGGCTGGACGCGCAGCCGGCCAGCGCCGCCGCCGCCTCCAGCGCCACGATCACGATCAACCAGCGCAAGGCCCGCTTCACGCTCATTTGGACCCGATGATCATCAGCGCCGCCGGTCCCATGACGACCACCATCAGCGACGGAAGGATGAACAGGATCAACGGCACGGTCATCTTGACGGAGACCATGGCCGCCTTCTCCTCGGCGCGCTGCATGCGCTTGGTGCGCATCCCCTCCGAGTGCACCCGCAGCGCGCGCGACACGCTGGTGCCGAAGAGCTCGGTCTGGATGATCATGGCGGACAGCGACTTCAGGTCCTCGACGCCCGTGCGCGTCGACAGGCGGTGGAAGGCGTCCGAACGCTTCACGCCGGCCTGAATCTCCAGCATCGTCTGTTTCAGCTCCTGCGCCAGGATCGGCGCGACCAGCTCCATCTCCTGCGCGACGCGCGCCATGGCGGCGTCCAGCGACAGCCCGGCTTCCACGCAGGTCACCAGCAGGTCGATGGCGTCGGGCAGCGGGTTCTCGAGCGCCTGCTTGCG
>CAZJMY010000127.1:0-11874 GCA_964546845.1 uncultured Myxococcales bacterium
ACTCGGTGACCGCGCGTCCGTGTTCATTGAATTGTGGTCGGCCCGGGTTGCTCATTTTGCGGTGGTCGGCCGTGGGCGTTCCATGTGATGTCGGAAGGGGGGCGAGAGTGGGTCGGGTGTTGTTCGGGGGGCACCTACGAGCGCGCTCCTCGCCGTCTGCGGCGAGGACGCCAGCGCGAAGTAGGAGGGCGCCATCTGATGCCGTCTTCGGCATCAGTTAGGCTGCCCGGTGCCCGCGGAGCACCACCCGACCCCCGAAGCAGCCCCGACTCGGTCGCGCTCGCTACGAGCAGGCCGACTGGGTCGCCCGCGATAAAGAGCGAGGACGGCGACGAGGACGAGGACGAGGACGGGGAAGGAGAGGGGTTAGTGGATGCGAGGGGCGTGGGGGAGGGAGGCCAGGATTTCGGTTTCGCGGGCGGCGAAGAAGGCGAGGCGGTCGGCGAAGGCGGTCTCGGGGACCAGGGCCTGGGCGAGCTCCAGGAAGATTTCGGCGTGGCGTTCTTCGGCGTCGCCGAGGGCGGCGTAGAAGCGGGACAGCTCGTCTTCGCCGGTGGCGTCGAAGCCACGCGCCAGCAGCGTGAGGCGCTCGTGGGAGCGGGCTTCGATGAAGGCGGCGACCAGCAGCGCGTCCAGCAGGCGGCCGGGCTCCTGGCCGCGCACCTCGGCCAGCAGCGCCCGCGCGTACTGGTTGGGCGTGTCGGCGCGCGGCGTCCACCCGCGGCGAGCCATCAGCGCCGCGACCTGCACGACGTGGCTGGTCTCCTCGTGGGCCAGGCGCGACAGCTGCGCGACGGACGTTCCGCGGTGCGGGTAACGGCGCACCAGCGACAGCGCGTTCTCGGCCGCCTTGCGCTCGCAGTGGAGGTGGTCCGAGAGCAGCAGCTGCAGATCGGCCGTGCTGGACGCGAACCAGCGCGGGTGCGTCGACGACTGCAGGATCGTGCCCACGCGCGCCTCCGGCATCAGGCGGCGACGCGGCCGTGGCTGCGGCCCGGCTGTACCGCCGCGATGAACGTCAGGCCGGGGTTGTTCTGGATGGCGTCGCGCATGCCCCAGTCGCTGTCGAACAGGATCAGCGGGCGGTCCTCGACGTCCAGCACGCAGGTCATGCGTCCGGAACGCTCGAACTTGTTCGGCTCGAACGGCGTGCCGGTCACCCACCGGGCGTGCTTGTACGGCAGCGGCTGCAGGCTCACGGCGACGCCGTATTCGCTCTGCAGGCGGTGCTGGATGACCTCGAACTGCAACACGCCGACCGCGCCCAGGATCGGGTCGCGCGACAGGCGCAGGCGATCGAAGAACAGCTGCACGGCACCCTCTTCGGACAGCTGCTCGAGCCCGATCTTCAGCTGCTTGCGCTTCAGCGGGTCCTTCAGCGCCGCGATCACGAAGTGCTCGGGCGAAAAGCGCGGCACACCCTGGAACTCGAAGGGGCGCCCCACCACCAGCGTGTCGCCGATGCGCAGCGCGCCGCCGTCCCAGACGCCCAGGATGTCACCCGCGTACGCCTCGTCGACCTGCGTGCGCTCTTGCCCCAGGAACTGCACGGTGCGCGTCATCGCGAACGGCTTGCCGGTGCGCGCGTGCAGCACCTCCATCCCGCGCGTGAACTTGCCCGAGCAGACCCGGACGAAGGCGATGCGGTCGCGGTGGCGCGGGTCCATGTTCGCCTGGATCTTGAAGACGAAGCCCGAGAAGGACGGCGTCGTCGGCTCGATGGGCCCGGTGGACGCGACCCGCGCGGCCGGCGGCGGCGCCAGATCGACGAACAGGTCCAGGAACGGCTCGACGCCGAAGTTGGTCATCGCGCTGCCGAAGAAGACGGGCGACTGCTGTCCGGCCAAGAAGGCCTCGCGCGAGAACGGGTGAGTGGCCCCCTCCAGCAACGCCACCTCTTCCTGCAGCTCGCCGAAGGCGCGCTCGCCCAGGGTGGCGCGGACGGTCGGGTCCTCCAGCGTCGTCGTCGACATGGGCGCCCGGCTGGTCCCGGAGGCCGTTCGATCGAACTTCAGGACCTGGCCCGTGGCCCGATCGACGACGCCGACGAAGCTGGTCCCCGAGCCGACCGGCCAGTTCATGGGAGCGGTCGGGATGCCCAGCACGCGCTCGATCTCGTCCAGCAGCTCCAGGGGCGGCCGCCCCACGCGGTCCATCTTGTTGATGAACGTGACGATGGGGATGCCGCGCATCCGGCACACTTGAAAGAGCTTGATGGTCTGCGGCTCGATGCCCTTCACGCTGTCGATCAACATGACCGCCGAGTCGGCGGCGGCGAGCGTGCGGTAGGTGTCCTCGCTGAAGTCGTTGTGGCCGGGCGTGTCCAGCAGGTTCATCCGCCGGCCGGCGTAGGTGAACTGCAGCACGCTGGTAGTGATCGAGATGCCGCGCTGCCGCTCCAGCTCCATCCAGTCGCTGGTGATGGCCCGCCCCGATTTGTTCCCTTTGACGACGCCGGCCAGGTGGATGGCGCCGCCGTAAAGCAGCAGCTTCTCCGTCAACGTCGTCTTGCCGGCGTCCGGGTGCGAGATGATCGCGAAGGTCCGGCGGTTGCCGATCTCTTGCTGCAGCTGGTCACTCATCTGGTCAGGCGCGCGTAGCATAACCCGCGCCGTCGACACTCACGGCCCGAATCGGTCCCGTTGCCCCCCGATGCGCCTGCTCGTGTTTCCCTTTCCGCTTTTGAGCTCCCGTTTCGTATAGGTCCAGGAGGAGATGACCAGGGATGAGCTCATCGACACCTACCGGGGCTTCGGCGCCGTGGTGTTCCGGCGCTGCCGCCAGATCCTTGGCAACGAACACGACAGCCGCGACGCCAGCCAGGAGATCTTCGAGCGCTGCCTGCGCCGGTGCGACCAGCTGCGTGCCGGACCGGAGCTGCTGGCCTGGCTCTACCGCGTCAGCACCAACCTCTGTCTCGACCGGCTGCGCGCGCGCCGCGACAGCCGGCACGCCCCGCTGCCGGACGACCTCCCGAACCTGGAATCGCGCCGCGCCGAATCGCGGCTGCTGGATCGCGACAGCCTGCAGCGGCTGTTCGCGGCCTTGGACGAACGGACGCGCGAGGTCGCCGTCTACCTCTACGTGGACGGCATGACCCAGGACGAGGTCGCCAAGGTCAGCGGCATGACGGACCGTTCGGTTCGCAATCACGTGGCCCGCCTGCGGGCGGCCGCGGTCCGCCTTGGTTTGTCGGGAGAGTCGGCATGACTGAAGACTGCCCTTCGGACTTCGCGCTGGATGCGTTCCGGCTGGGCCTCGACCGCGCGCCCGCTGCGCACGTCGCCGGCTGCACCCGCTGCACCGCCTGGCTCGCGGCGCAGGCGCAGCTGGAGGGGGAAGTGGCGCATCTGTGGGTGCCGGCGCGCCGACCGCCCCGCCGGCCCTGGCGCTTGCTGGGCCTGGGGGTCCCTGTCGCCGCCGCAGCCGCCGTCCTGCTGCTGCTCGCGCGGCCGAAACCGCCGACCGAGACGGCCAAGGGGTCCGCGGCGACGGTCGAGATTGCACGCTCGCGCGCCGGCGTCGTGTCCTGGCTGTCCCCCGATGACGATCTGGCCCCCAACGACGCCATCCGCATGTTCGTGAACCGTCACGACTCGTCCGACCGCTACGTGCTGGCGGGCTCCGTCGACGGCAGCGAACAGCTGGCGCGCTTCTATCCGATGGACGGCCAGGGCTGCAGCGTCCCGCTGCCCGCCGCCGGCGAGGCGCTGGACGGCAGCATCGCGATCGACGAGGCGCCCGGCCCGGAGCGGCTGGTGGTCGTGGTGTCGCACGAACCGCTCTGCTGGCCGGCAGTCGCCGAGGCCGTGCGGCGTTTCGCGCTCGGCGCGCCTGCCTCCGGCGATCTCGCGGCGAACGGCGTGCACGCGAGCCGGCTGGTCGTGCCCAAGCGATCGGAAACCGACCGCTGATGTGGGCCACGCTGGTCGTCGCCACGCTGCTCTCCGGCCGGTTCGCGATCGTCGCCACCGCCGGCGAAGCCGCCGGCCAGACGCCGTTGCAGTACGTCGACGCGGACGCCGACCGGGTCAGCTCGGTTCTCGAGGACCTGGGCAACGTCGACCGCGGGCACGTCCTGCGCGTCCGCAACGCCACCCCCGCCTCGCTGCGCGCGGCGCTGGCCGGGGCCGAGTCCGGGCTGCGCGGCGACCCCGACGGCGTCCTGGTGCTCTACTTCTCGGGACACGCCGACGAGCAGGGGCTGCTGCTGGGAGGCGAGCGCTTCGACTATCGCGAGCTGCGCCAGCTCCTGACGAAGTCGACGGTCCGCACGCGGGTGGTGCTGCTTGACGCCTGCCGCTCCGGCGGCGCCCTCACCAGCAAGGGCGGGCGCCAGGCGGCGGCGTTCGACGTCAGCGCGCTGCGACCCGAGACCGTCTCGGGCGCCGCCATCATCGCGGCGTCGACGGCGGTGGAGGCCGCGCAGGAGTCGAGCCGCCTCGAGGGGTCGTTCTTCACGCACCACCTGGTCTCGGGCCTGCGCGGCGCCGCCGACCAGAACGCCGACGGCCGGGTCACGCTGGCCGAGAGCTACGCCTACGCTTACGCCCAGACGCTGTCCTCGACCAGCACGACCCTGCTGGGCCCCCAGCACCCGTCGTATCAATACGATCTCGCGGGCGCGGGCGAGCTGGTGCTCACCGAGCTCGGACGGGCGCAGGCGGCGCTGTCGCTGCCCGTCGGAGCGCCGGGCGACCTGCTGATGGTGTTCGACGCGCGCGACAACCTGATCGCCGAGGTGCCGGGCGGGGCGGCGCGCCCGGTGACCCTGGCCCTGCGCGCCGGCAGCTATCGGGTGGCGCGGCGGCGGGGCGACCGGGCCGCCGTGGGCACCGTGTCGCTGTCCGCCGGCACCCGTGTCTCGCTCGACGACCGCGCCCTGCGCGATCAGCCAGCGGAGCTCGCCCTGGCCAAGGGGGCGCGACGACGGACGCACGCGGTGTTCGTGGACGGTGGCCTGGTGTACGCGCAGACGGGCGCCATCCCCATGGCGCTGGAGGTGGGCCTCTCGTACGACCACGCGCTGCCCCGCTGGCATCTGCTCGGGCGCGTCGCCACCGGCAGCGGCGAATCATCCTTCTCGGTCTACGAGGTGAGCCGGCAGTCGGCGCAGGCCGCCGTGTTACGTCGCCTGCCGCTCGGCGCGACGGAGGTGGGTCTCGGCGTGGGCGCCGGCGTGGCGCGCTTCGTTCAGGATCGGCAGGGAGATCGCCTGCTGGATCCGCGCGCGCCCGACCACCTCGAGGGGACGGCCGGTTCGGGGCATCTCGTGCTGGCCTTCGACGTCGCGCTCGGCGATCGCGTCAGCCTTCGTCTCGGCTGGCGCGGTGGCGCGATGCTCTTGCGCGGCAACGGCGCGCTTCACCTGCGCCCCGAGATCCTGACCAACGTCGGACTGGGTGCCCATTTCTAGCCGTCGCGTGGCGGCTTCCGCCTTCCAACCTCGGATTCGTATACAGGTCATGAAGAACGACTCATCGCTCAACGGACGAACGGCCGCCCAGCGCACCTGCCTGGCGGTCACCCTGGCGCTGCTGGCCGCGACGCCGGCTTGCGGAGACCTCGACGAGACCGACGCGGACCCGCCGTCGGTGAACGCGCTGGCGGCGCTGGACTCTTCGCACCTGGTCGCCGCGAGAACCTACTACACGGATCCGGTCGTGCTGGACGCGCAGTCCGGCGCACAGATAGCAAAGGTGACTTCGACCAAGGTCTACTACGACGTCGAGAGCATCGGCGACGGCGAGCTGGTCGGGATGACCAACCAATCCATCGACTTCTTCGGCGCAAACGGGAAGGTGGACGAGACCCGCTCGATCCTCGAAACCTTGATCACGGCCATGGCCGTGTCGGCCGATCGTTCGACGCTGGCGTGGGCGGTGGTGGCCGGCTCCGGCGAGAGCAACCTGCGGTTGGCCGATCTCTCGACGGGGACTCAGCGCGCCCCCGCCCCGGACGTCTCGTTCGGCATGGGTCTCTCGCTCTCGCGGGACGGAAACCTGGCCGCCGTCGGTCAGGGCGACGCCGGCGTGGTCATGACCCATGCGCCGTGGACGAGGACCACCTGCGCGCTGGACCTCGACCCGCGGCATCCGGGCGCCGCGCTCGCGACGGCCTTTTCGCCGGTGGCCGACAGGCTGGCCGTCAGCATGGTGGGCGGCGGCGTGAACATCTTCGACCTCTCGGAGTTCCCGGACTGCGCGCGCGTGTCGAGCTACGTCGCCCCGGACGACGATACGGCGGACCTCGATCACCTCGCCTACTCGCCGGACGGCACAGTGCTCGCGATCTCGGTCGAGAAGACGACGGCGTCGGCGATGGGCGTCCCCGTCGCAGCGACGGGCGTCATCAGGTTGCTGGACGCCGCCACGGCCAGCTTGTTGAAAGAGCTGCCGGTCTATCAATGGCAGAGGACCGCCGACCCGTCGAACGACAGCCCCGCCATCTCGGACCTGCAATGGTCCCAGACGGGCGATCGGCTGGCGGTGTCGACGGTCGAAGGGCCGGTCCAGCAATGGGATGTCGCGAGCGGCACGCGCCTCTGGTCCGTCAACCTGTGAGGGGCCGCCGGCCCGCCGCGCCTCACAAGAGGGCGAGCAGGGCGGCGATGCCGGCGCCCAGCGTGTAGAGCGACTCGCCGGCGATGAGGCCGCCGCCGATCAAGGACGACGTGCTCATGTCGGCGGGGAGCTCATCGGCGGGCGCCCCCTCACTCTGGCCCTCGCTCCGCTGCGGGAGGTGAGGCGATCGGAGGTGGGGGTCGTCTCCCTCACCCTGTACCGGGTCCGCGGGGCGAGGGGGTCGGAGACGCGGGGCCATCAGCGACGAGATCACGCTGCCGGCGGCGAACCAGGCGGAGGTCGAGAGGTCGAGGAAGCCGCCGGTCGACGAGGCGTAGGGGCTGGGGAGCAGAATGGCGTCGACGGTCCAGCCGACGGCGAATCCGGTCCGGCCGCCGTCGACGAACCGGCGGTAGGCGGCGGAGGCGCGCAGCAGCTTGCGCGCCACCTCGGTGCCGAGGCCGATGCCGAACCCGAGCCAGAGCGCGTGGACCTGGTAGGGCGCCAGGTGGCCCAGCCCGCGGATGGCGCCCACGAACTTGAACGTCATCGCCGACTGCCAGACGCCGATGCGGGCCTCCGGGTGGGCGAAGGTGTCGACGCGCAACACCGGGTAGGCGGTCATGAACAGCTGCGTGAGGACCACGCACAGGACGGCGCCCAGCACGATCCCGACGGCCTGATAGCGAAACTGGACGGCGCGGTTCGATCCCAGCCGCCACCCCGTCGAACGGTCCTGCTGCATGTCGACGCCGACGCTGGTGGAGATCAGAAGGACGCTGGCCGCCATCATCGCCACCACCGGATCGCGCAGGCCCAGCGCCGACATCAGCAGCACCGAGACGACGAAGGCGCTGGAGATCGGGTTCCAGTCGGAGATGCCCGTCGAGATCCCGTTGACGAAGACGAACACGAACACCAGCCCCACGGCGAACACCACGTAGCCGACCGGCTGCCCCAGCAGCGCCGTCGAGACCAGGACCAGCGCCACGGCCCAGAAGGCCACCCAGGCGATCAGGCGCCCGCCGCCCAGGCCGCCACCCGCCGCGCCGGCCGATCCGCCTGGATCGACCGGGCGCCGGCTGCCGCGCTGGGCCCGAACCCGGCGCACCGCCTCGCGCCCGATGACCGCGATGTCGACCAGGCCAGCGCCCATGATCATCGACAGGCCGACCAGAAAGCCGATCTTGCGGAACGGATCGTGCGGCCCCAGGTAGCCGGACGCGCGCAGCCACGGCGTCAGCGCCCAGCCGATGGCGCCCATCACCAGCGTCGGGACGCCGATGCGCGAGCCGACGATCAGGCCCGCGCCCAGCGTCGACGCCGAGACGCCGGCGCGCTCGAGGACGCTCACGCGCGACACCAGACCGGCCATCGCGATGCCGGCCGCCGTCCCGCCGCCCAGCTTCCCGATCGACCGCCGCAGGAGGCGCGCGTCGGTCAGCGCGCGCAGGATGTTGGCGACGGCGTGCCCCGACGGGTACTCGAGCTGCAGGCGGTCGACCAGGACCGGCGTGTAGAGCATGCCCACGCCGATCCCGAACATGCCGATGCACCCGAAGTAGAGCGCCAGCTTCCACGCGGCCGGCAGCGGCATCCCCAGCCAGACCATGGCCTGGATCAGGACCCCCATGCCCGCCACCCCGGACACCGACGCCGCCATGGTCTGGATGTAGTTGGCGCCGTGCTTCCCCTCCGCGCCGTAGCCGTACGTCACGGTGCTGCCCAGGATGCCGGCCAGCACCTGGCCGCCGATCGCGAATCCCAGGCTGAACGTCATGTAGGCGTTCGTGACGGCGCCCAGCGGCCCCAGGATCAGCAGCGCCACGCCGCCGAGCAGCAGGTGGTACCCGGTCGTCCCGGGGGCAGGCAGGAAGCGCCGGCGCGGTGGCTCGCTCACGCGCGCGTGTCCTGTCCGTGCGCGGGGCGATGGCGGCCGATCTCGATGGCGCGCAGCACGTAGTCGCCCAGCGCCACGATCCCCAGCGTGAACGCCAGCACGATCGGCACCCGGGCGCGCAGGCCCGCCACCAGCGCCGTGATGGCCAGGAACTGCGAGATGGTGGCCGCCTTGCCCAGCGGGCTGGCCCGAAAGTCGTACCGCAGCCAGCGCCGCAGCGTCGGCACGGCGCGATAGACCAGCGACATCGGAAGCTGCAGCAGCTCGCGCGCCACGATCAACGCCAGCAGCCCCAGCGGAACGCCGCGCTGAACGTACAGCGCGGCCAGCACGGTCCCGACGAACAGCTTGTCACACAGCGGATCCAGCCAGGACCCCACGCCCGCCAGATCGACGCCCGAGCGGCGCGCGGCGATCCCGTCGAACACGTCGGTCAGGGCCGCCGCGGCGAGCACGGCCAGCGACGGCAGCGCGTGCTCGGGCGCTGCCGCCATCGCGATCCAGAACGCCATCCCCAGCGGCAGGCGCGCCAGGCTGAGCAGGTTGGGGGTCGTGAACCACCGACCGTTCCGGGGGCCGTTGGCCATCGCGTCCGGAAGCGTAACACCGACGCGGGACCGATGACCTCGGGCCAAGGATGTTATTGAAACAGAGCGTCCGGGTGGTGGCGGCGCGGTTCGGCGGACGTGGTCAGGCCGCCGCGCGGGATCAGGACTTCATCCAGGATCTCGCCGTCGACGCAGCGGACGTCGTCGTAGCCCGGCGAGGCCGGCCCGCAGACGGCCTCGACGCGAAGCTGTTCCGGGGACACGGCGATCTTCAGGAAGCCCAGGTGGATGGCCCGGTACGCCGTGAACGGCGGGGGTGTGCAGCTGTCCCAGAGGCAGGTCGTGTTCGGCGCGTGCTCGAGGGCGCCACCACCGATCCCCGCGGTGATGTGGACGACGTGCGCCTGCGGCTTGGTCCGCTCGTAGACATGGCTGTGTCCGTTCAGGTTCAGCACGTATTTCGGGAAGCGCCGCCCGAACCCGTCCAGGATGGCGCGCAGCTGCGGTTCGCCGCCGTGGTGCCCGGACGAGTAAGCGGGCCGGTGGCCGGCGGTGACGATGAAGTCGATCCCGGAGCTGGCCTGCGCCTCCTTGAACAGCGGCTCTGCCTTGCTCGCCCAGTCGGGCCAGGTCGCCTCGGCGTAGGGCTCGGGGTAGATGACGAAGCGGACGCCGCCGAAGTCGAACCAGTACCAGTCCTCGCCGCAGCAGCCGGCCGCGGGAGCTCCCGGCGAGGCGGCCGCGTGCGGAAGCGCGAAGCGCCCCTTGTAGTTGCGCAGGTCGTCGCGGGTCGGGTCCGCCCACTCGTGGTTGCCCCAGGCCGGCATGTACGCGGACCGGCGCGACCAGGCCATCACGTCGTCGAAGTGCCGATCGACGGCCGACTGGGACCGGAGGTCGGCATACGACAGGTCGCCCACCAACAGGACGAACCAGGGGTCGGCGATGCGCAGGTCGGCGTTGACGCCCGTCGCGCCCGGCTGGCCGCCCGAGTCTCCCATGTCCCCGACGGCCGCGAAGACGAAGCCCCCGGACGCTGCGGGCGGCGCGCGAAACGAGATCGGCACCGGCCGCGCGGCGTTGCCGACCTCGTAGAAGTATTCGGCGCCCGCGGTCAGCCCGTCGGCCACCGCCTCTTGAAACGGCCCGGGCGAAGAGGTGGGCAGCGGGGTGGGCGGGTGCGCCGAGACCGTGCGGGGCGGCTGCCCCTTGGTCCAGTACCGCAGGGTGGTGCCGGCGCCGCGCCAGTCGAAGGTCACGGACGTCGGGCTGGTGTACGTGAAGTGGACCTCGTGCGGCTCGTCGATCGGGATCGCCGGGGCGGCGTTGAAGCCGGCGTCGAACGCCATCAGCGCCGCCGCCCGCCCCCGGCAGCCGCCGCACGCGCCGACGGCCGCGCCCAGCAGCGCGACCTGCGCCAGCCTCAGCCGCACTGCCCGCGCTGCCGCAAGAAGTGGTCGGCCAGCACCAGCGCGAACATCGCCTCGACGATCGGCACCGCGCGCGGCAGGACGCACGGGTCGTGACGCCCACGCCCCTTGATGGTCGTGTCGTTCCCGTTCTCGTCGACGGTCTCCTGCTCGCGCAGGATCGTGGCGGTCGGCTTGAACGCGACGCGGATGGTGATGGCTTCGCCGTTCGAGATTCCGCCCTGGACGCCGCCGGACCGGTTGGTCCGCGTGCGCACGCGGCCGTCGCCGTTGAAGAAGGGATCGTTGTGCTGGCTGCCCGTCAGGTAGGTGCCGCCGAAGCCGCTGCCGATCTCGAACCCCTTGGCCGCCGGCAGCGACAGCATGGCCTTGGCGAGCTCGGCGTCCAGCTTGTCGAACACGGGCTCGCCCAGGCCGGCGGGCACGCCGCGCGCCACGGCCTCGACGACGCCGCCCAGTGAGTCGCCGGCCTTCCGAGCCTCGTCGATGCGCGCGATCATCCTCTCGGCGGTGGCGGCGTCCGGGCAGCGCGCGATGTTGGCGTCGACGGCGTCGCGGGTGACGGCCAGCGGATCGACGTCGGTCTCGATGTCCTGGACGCGCTGGACCCAGGACACGATCTCGATCGGGCCGGCCGCCGCCAGCGCCTTGCGCGCCAGCACGCCGGCCGCGACGCGCCCGACGGTCTCTCGCGCGCTGGCGCGGCCGCCGCCCTGCCAGGCGCGGACGCCGTACTTGGCCTTGTACGTGTAGTCGGCGTGCGAGGGGCGGAACTTGGTCCGCATCTCCTCGTAGTCGCCGGCACGGTTGTCGGTGTTGCGGACCATCATCGCGATCGAGGTCCCCAGGGTCAGCCCTTCGTGAACGCCCGACAGGATCTCGACCGCGTCGGCCTCGCGCCGCTGGGTGGTGATGATGCTCTGGCCGGGGCGGCGGCGGTCCAGCTCGCGCTGGATCTCCTGGGCGGTGATCGGCAGGCGGGGCGGGCAGCCGTCGACGATGACGCCCACCGCCGGGCCGTGCGATTCGCCGAAGGTGGTGATGCGGAACGCCGAGCCGAAGCTGTTACCGGCCATCAGCGGCCGCTCTCGCCCCCCGGCTTGCCCGGCAGGTGCTCGATCATCCCGCGGTGCACCGACTCGCCCGCCAGCATGAACACGCGCCCGCCGCCCTCCTCGATCTGCAGCATCAGATCGCCCGCCGCGCGGTAGCGCCACAGCTGCACGGCGCCGTCGTTCCGCTCGGGGACGGTGCCCGAGGTCTCGATCGTGGCGCGCGCGTGCAGGCGCTGAACGTACGTCAGCTTGTGATAGCTGATCGACTCGGGCGGCGGCACGTTCAGGTCCAGGTCGCGGATCTCGTGGAGGACCAGCAGGCGCTCGGCCCCGGCCCCCTCGCCGTCCAGCGGCGATTCGAACCAGGCGACGATCTCG
>CAZJMY010000128.1:0-3225 GCA_964546845.1 uncultured Myxococcales bacterium
TGGCTGAACGACGTCGAATCGCGGAACAACATTTTCCCGCAGATCGACTACCATATCTACGCCAGCTAGCGTCTGGTCCGGTCCCGCCGCCATTTTAAAGGTCCTGTTCGTCGCATCCGAATGCGCCCCGTTCGCCAAGACCGGCGGGCTGGCCGACGTGGCGGGCGCCCTGCCCAAGGCGCTGCGTGCCCGTGGCATCGACGTGCGCGTCGTCATGCCCCTCTACGCCGGGATGCCGTGGAACGACTTCGAGATCCTGGACGGGCTGCTGACGGTCCCGACCTGGTGGGGGCCGGCGCGCGCGCGCGTGCGCACCGGGCGGCTGCCCGACAGCGAGGTGCCGCTCTACTGCCTGGAGTTCAACCGCTACTTCGACCGGCCGTACCTGTACGGCCCGCCGGGTGACGGCTACTCCGACAACCTCGAGCGATTCACCTTCCTGTCCCGCGGCACCCTGGAGATCTGCAAGGCGCTGGGGTTCGTCCCCGACGTGATCCACTGCAACGACTGGCAGACGGCGCTGATCCCGGTCTACGTGAACACCGTCGAGTGGATGCAGCCCCTGCACGCGTCGGCGACCATCTATTCCATCCACAACCTGGCGTACCAGGGCGTGTTCGACGGCAACGCCATGTTCATCACCGGTCTCGGCCGCGAGCACTACAACCCCGGCGAGCTGGAACACTTCGGCGCGATGAATCTGACCAAAGGCGCGCTTTACCACAGCACGCTGCTGTCGACGGTCAGCCCCACCTACGCGCGCGAGATCCAGACCGGCGCGTACGGCAACGGCCTCGACGGCGTGCTGTCGGCGCGCAGCTCCGATCTGATCGGCATCCTGAACGGCATCGACACCGACGAGTGGAATCCGTCCGCCGACCGCCATCTGCCGGCCGCGTTCTCCGCCGCCGATCTCTCGGGCAAGGCGGCCTGCAAGGCGGCCCTTCAGAAAGAGGCCGGCTTCGCGGTGCGCCCCGACGTCCCGCTGTTCGGCGTGATCGGCCGCCTCACGTCGCAGAAGGGGTTCGACGTGCTCGCGCACGCCCTGGACCGCGTGCTGTCTTGGGACGTGCAGCTCGTGTTGCTGGGCACCGGCGACCCCGACGCCGAGCGCTTCTTCGCCTGGGCCGACGCGCAGCGCGGGGATCGCTTTCGCGCCTGGCTGCGGTTCGACAACGGACGCGCCCACCGCATCGAGGCCGGCTCGGACTTCTTCCTGATGCCGTCGCGCTTCGAGCCGTGCGGCCTCAATCAGATGTACAGCCTGCGCTACGGCACCCTGCCAGTCGTGCGGGCGACCGGCGGCCTGGTCGACACCGTCCAGAACTACGACGAGCAGACGGGCGGCGGCACCGGGTTCATGTTCGCCGACCTGGCGCCTGAGTCACTGGCCAACACGATCGGCTGGGCGGTCTCGACCTGGTTCGATCGCCCCGCTCACATCAAGACGATGCGCCAGCGGGCCATGCAGCAGGACAACTCCTGGGACCGCGCCGCGGCCGCCTACGAGGACCTGTACCTGCGCGCCTACGAGCGACGCCGCGGCCACCCGTTCCCGGGTTGACCGCGGCGCGCGGAGCACACGGACGACGCCGCCGCCTCAGGCGGCGCGAATCGGCGTGTCGATGTGGTGGTCCTTCGTCTCGCGGATGAAGGCCATGTTGACGATGACGCTCAACAGGGCGACCGCGATCGGGAAGATCAGGCCGGCGTAGATGGCGCCGTCCCCGAACGTCGACTTGGCCCACGACGAAGCGGTGACCGCCGTGGCGATGAGCGGCAAGAAGCCGCCGAACCAGCCGTTGCCGAAGTGGTACGGCACCGACATCGAGGTGTAGCGCACGTTCGTCGGGAAGAGCTCGACGAGGAACGCCGCGATGGGGCCGTACACCATCGTCACGTAGACCATCTGCAGGCAGAGCAGCAGGATCATCGGACCCCACTGCAGCGGCTTCGAGAACGCCTTCATCCCCATGTAGATCGGCACGTAGGTGAGCGCCGCGAGCACGAAGCCCGTGACCAGCACCTTCTTGCGGCCGATCCGATCCGAGAGCCGCCCGAAGAACAGAAACAGCGGCGTGGTCAGGATCAGCGCGATCGACATCAGCAGGTAGGCGTCCTTCCAGACGATCTTCAGCGTGCTCTGCATGAAGGTCAGCGCGTAGAACTGGCCCGTGTACCAGATGACCCCCTGCCCCGCCGTGGCCCCGAAGAGCGCCAGGAAGACGTACTTGCGGTTGACGGGGTTGGCGAAGCTCTCTTTCAGCGGGTTCTTCAGGGTCTTGCCGGCGGCCTTCAGGCGCGAGAACAGCGGCGACTCCGCCATCTTGAGCCGGATGTAGAGCGAGACGGCCAGCAACACGAACGACAGCAGGAACGGGATGCGCCAGCCCCAGGACTTGAAGTCCGCCTCGCCCAGCGACGTGCGCGTCGTGCCGATGACGCCCATGCTGAGCAGGAAGCCCAGCGTCGCGGTGGTCTGGATGAAGCTGGTGTAGTAGCCGCGCTTCGAGTCCGGCACGTGCTCGGCGACGTACGTCGCCGCGCCGCCGTACTCACCGCCCAGGGCCAGTCCCTGCAGCAAGCGCAGCAGCACCAGCAGCGCCGTCGCTGCCAGGCCCGCCGTGGCAAACGTGGGCAGCAAGCCCACGAGCGCCGTGCTGAGGCCCATGGTGGCCATGGTCACCAGGAACGTGTACTTCCGGCCGATCTTGTCGCCGACGTAGCCGAACACGATCGCGCCCAGCGGCCGCACGCCGAAGCCAGCCCCGAACGTCGCGAGGCTGGCCAGCAGCTGCGCCGTCGAGCTGGCCTTCGGGAAGAAGAGCCCCCCGAAGAACACCGCCAAGCTGCCGTAGAGGTAGAAGTCGTACCACTCGAACAGCGTGCCCAGCGACGCGGCGATGATCACTCGCCGCAGGGTGGCCCCGTCGGCGAGCTGTTGATTCGTCCCGGTTTCCATGGCCATCAGCCTCCCGGTCTAGAAGAAGTAGATCTGCCACTGCAGGTTGACTTGATTCGCGGCGTGCGCCTCGTTCGAGATCCGGTTTTGCGCGTAGAAGAGCTTCAGGTTGCTCGTGTGTCCGTAGGGCCACCAGGCCACGCCCACGGCGTAGACGGCCGGGTTCGTGCTGCTGTTCCAGTCCTTCTCGAACCGCAGGATCGGGCTCACACGAACGCCCGGGAAGATGTAGCCGGCTTCCGCCATGAGCGCGGTCTGCTTGG
>CAZJMY010000129.1:0-5034 GCA_964546845.1 uncultured Myxococcales bacterium
GCGCGCGCCGGCCGTCACCCGCGGTCACGAGACGGCGGCGCGCTTCGGGATCGCCGCCCTGACCGAGGTGGAGGTCGAGGTGGACGACGTCTACGACGCCGCCAACCGGCACGCCGTCGAGCTGGCCGAGCAGCGGCTGGCGGCCGTGCCGGGGGTACGCGCCGTGTTCGGTCCGGCCGGGCTGCTGGACATCACCGTCGACGCCAGCGGCAAGCCGAGCGCCCAGCGCGTGCTGGGGCGGGGCAGGGGCGCCATCGTCGACCTGGGCCGTATCGCGCGTGGGCCCGGCGCCGTCCGGACGCTGGCCGGGGCGGCCGCGCAGGAAGAGCGCGAGAACGAGGAGGCGCGCCAGCGGGTCGTGCGCCGGGCCGACGCGCTGGGCTGGTTCCTGACCGAGAACGGCCGCCGGGTGCGGTTCCTGGTCGACGTCGACGACTGGGAAAAGAGCGAGCCGGCGCTGGCGGCGGCCATCCAGGACTCCGGCCTCTCGATCGTGCCGTCGACGGGCGCGCTGGAGGCGCGGCCGCTGTGGCCCGACCCGCGGCGCCATCGGGCGCGGTTGCTGCCGCCGGCGTTCGCCGCGGCGTGGATCTTCTTCGTGCTGGTGGCGGTCCGGCGCGCCCGCGTCCCGCTGGGGCGGCGGCGGGTCAGCCGGGCGCTGGCGGCCGCGGCCGCCGCGGCGGCGCCCTTCGTGCTGGTGCCGGTCGCGGGCGTGCGCTGGATGGGGGCGACGGCCGCGCTGGCTGCCGCCGCCGTCGCGCTGTTCGGAACCCGCGCCCGCGACGCGGAGGCGATCGCCGTGCAGCCCCGGGCGGCGGGGCTCCCCTGGATCCTGGGGCTCTCGGCGGCCCTGGTGCTGGAGACGGCCGCGCTGGCGCCGCGCGTGCGGGTCGAAACCCGCCAGTGGAGCGCGGCGCCCATGTTCTTCGTCAGCGTG
Organism: uncultured Myxococcales bacterium; assembly: GCA_964546845.1. GTDB lineage: Bacteria > Myxococcota_A > Polyangia > Fen-1088 > Fen-1088 > JADGRB01. Next base: position 938 of record CAZJMY010000129.1, read on the forward strand.
CGCGGCGATCTCGACGAGCCGGTCGTTCTTCGTGAGCTCCGGCGGATGACCGACGACCTGCGCGCCCAGCCCGGTGTGGCCAACGCCTGGTCGGTCGCGGACCTGTTCCTGGGCATCACCTTCGCCGGCAAGGAGGCCAGCGGCATCCCCGACGACCCCGAAGAGCTGCGGCGCATCCTGGTGCAGGCGCGGACCGACCCGGCGGTCCGGCTCGAGCTGTCGGCCGACCACCGCGAAGCGCTCATCGGGGTCCGCTTCGACGACGACCCCACCGTCGACCACGCCGCCATCGTGGCCCACGCCCAGCGTTACGCCGACCGCGACCTGCGGCACGCGCTGGCGCGGGTCGAGCTGAATTCGCCCGCGACGGACCCGACGGCGCGCCTGGTCGGCGAGGGGCTGCTGGCCGGCGACCTCGCGCAGCGTGTGGGACGCATCTGTGCGCGGTCGGGTCGTCCGTTGAGCCCGGCCGAGGCGCTGTCGGTGCGGCGCACGGCGCGGGCCGTGGCGCTGATCCCGATCGCGGATCCGTCGCGCCTGGACGGCGAGATCGGCGACGCGGTTCGAGACTTCGCGAGGCACCACCCCTTTCCACTGACGGAAGGGCAGGTCGAGCGGCTGGTGCTGGGCGCGCGTGCCCTGGCCACCGGCGCCAGCACCGACGACGTGCGGACCGTCGTCGAGGCCGTCTACGGCCCCCGCATGCCGCCGGCGGTCGTGAACGCGACCGCCGCGTCGCTGGCGCGGCGGCTGGCGGCGCTGCGGCTGCGTCACACGGCGCGCATCGACTTTCGCGAGATGCTGTACGGCGCGAACCTGCCGACCGAGGGCGTCCTGGCCGACGAGGTGCGCAGCGCGACGCTGGAGGGGATGGGGCCGCTGGTCGGGCTGCCCGTCGCCGCCGACGCGCCGGCCGCGCTGCACCTGGACGCGCTGTCGATCGGCGGCGTCCCGTGCGACCGCGCGCTGTCCGAGGTGTGGAACCGGGCGCTGCGGCCGGGGCTGATCGCGGCCTCGGCGACCATCGCGATCCTGCTGGTGCTGGCCGGTGGCCTGCGCGGCGTCCTGGGCCTGCCCCTGGCGCTGGCGCCTCTGGCGGCGGCCACGCTGCCGGCGGCGTTGCTGCGCGAGCCGATCGGGTTGCCCATGCTGGCGTTCTTCGGCGGCGCGTTCGCGGGGGGCGCGTTCCTGGCGATCGCGGCGATTCCGGGACCGCGGGAATGGCGGTGGCCGTGACGGGCTGCCGGCTTCGCCTCGGGGTCGTGTGGGCGCTGCTCGCCGTGTCCGTCACGGCGGGCTGCAGCTGGCCGCCCTGGCGTTTCGGCGCCCCGCTGGACGGCCGGCCCTCGATCCCGCCGCACCCGGCGATCCCGACGCCGCGCGAGGCGCGCGCGGCCGCCGTGGCGGCGCGCGCGGCTGGGCAGCCCGTGCTGGAGATCCGCGCGCTGCAGGTGCTGGATCGCTCGTATCGCCTGGACGCCGAGCTGCGGGCAAAGCCGACCGCCGCGGAGACCGCGCGGCTGGCGGAGCTTCTGGAGGCGCGCGCGGAGGCGTTCCGGTCCCTCGCCCGGGCCGTCCCCGAGAGCCGCGATCTCGAATCGGTGGCTCGCCTGGATCCGGCGCGCGGGCAGCGACTGATTCCGCGGCGCGCGACGGCTGCGGCGCGGGCCGGCGACTTCTGGAAGTCGGTTCACTCCCCCGACGACGCGCGCGCCGCGTACGCGCTGGCCGCCGCGCTGGGGGGCGTCGCGCCGGGGACGGCCGGGGCGGCGGCGACGACGGAGCCGTTGCCATCGCCGCTGCCGCAGGACCTCGGCAGCTGGGTTCTGCAAAGCCCGGCGCTGTCCACGCGCGTGCTGCCCCTGGCCATCGCGGCGCCCTGGGTGCTGGACGACCAGCCGCGCGCGCTGACCTGGGCCGAGCTGCTGCTGGAAGAGGACCCGAGCTCGCCCGACGTGCTGGCGCTGGTCGCCTTGATTTTCGGCCGGGCCGGCCGCTTCGGCGGCACCGAACGGATCCTGGGAGAGCTGACCTTCTACACGCCCGATCGGCCGTCCGGCCTCGCGCGCGGGGCGCAGGTCTGGGAGCAGCTGGGGCGCCCGCGCGAAGCCTGCGCGCAGTGGATCCGCGCCGCGCGGTGGCGCGACGTGCCCGAGGACCCACTGTGGCTCAAGGCGATCGCCTGCGCGCGCCGCGACCCCGGCGCGGGCGACTGGCGCGAGATCCGGGCCTACGTCCTGCAACGCACGCCGGACGCCGATCGCGACGACGTGGCCGCCCAGCTGGACGCCGCCGCGGGCGGCGCACCCCAGTAGACCGCTACCGCGGCCGTTCCTCGAACGCGACGAGCTTGGCCTTGAGCTGCGCGAACAGGGCGGCGTGCGCCGGTTGATCGGCCAGGTTGGTCTTCTCGCCCGGGTCGCGACGCAGGTCGTACATCTCCCAGCGCCGCTCGCTGATGCGGTGGATGATCTTGTGTCCGTCCGCCACCATCATCGAGGCCTGATGCGGCCAGGCCGTCGCCGGCATCAGCTCCGCGTAGACCGGGGCCGCCGCCAGCGGCTTCCCCTCGATCGCGGGCAGCAGGCTGCGCCCGCGCATGTTGGCCGGCACGGGAGCGCCCACCAGATCCAGCAGCGTCGGCGCGACGTCGACCAGCTTGACGTCCTCGTCGATCACCCGCGGCGCCTGGCCGGGGACGGCGATGATCAGCGGCACGCGCGTCTGTTCGTCGTAGAGGTCCGTGCCGTGGAAGTAGGCCTTGTGCTCGCCCCAGGCCTCGCCGTGGTCGGCCATGACGACGATCGCCGTGTCCTTGTCCAGCCCTGCCGCGTGCAGGGCGTCGAACAGCTTCTTCACCCACAGGTCCGCGAAGGCGATCTCGTAGTCGTACTTCTCGACCAGGCCGGGGACGCCGCTCAGCGACGTGGGGAACTCCTTGTGCGGCATGTACGACGAGTGCGGCTCGAACAGGTGGGTCCACATCACGAACCGCTGCTTGCGCGCCGCCGCCTGCTGCAGCCGCGCGATGACCCGCGGCACGATGCGCGGCGAGGCGCTGTCCTTGTTGGACTCCGCGATGCTGAGCGCGCCGTCGTCGGACCACTCCGCGAACCCGCGGCTGATGCCCCGGTCGGCGGTGAAGTAGAAGTGCGAGAAGATCCCGATGGGCATGAGGCCCACGGCACGCAGCGATTCGAAGAACGTGTGGTTGCTGGGGAGCACGTTCGGGTAGTTGACGGTCGGCTTGTCCCACGCGATGTCGGTGGGGTAGCGGCCGGTCAGGATCGACGGGAAGCTGCGCGGCGTGTTCGGCGCTTGCGACCAGACGCGCCTGAAGTAGGCGCCGCGCCGGGCCAGCGCGTCCAGCGTCGGCGTCAGCGATCGCCCCGCGGGACGGCCGTACCCGGCGACGCCCAGGCGATCGCCCCGGAACGCGTCGATGGTGACGATGAGGATGTTCCCCTTGAACGCGCCGGCGCGTGGCTCGACCCGCGCGGGCGGCGCCTCGGCGGCGACCGGGGCCTCGCCCGTCGCGCCGGCCGCAGGCGCCTTGGCGTCGCCGCCCTCGCAGTTCTGGTCGATGCCGTCGCCGGGAACGTCCTCGGCGCCCGGGTAGACGTCCGCGCGGTGGTCGTCGCAGTCGCCTCCGCCGAAGCGGGCCGAGAAGCCGTCACCGTCGTGATCCGTCAGGCGGCGCGCTGCGCCGACCAGCGCCCGCAACCCCAGCGCGTGTTCGTCGACGGCCGCGAACGCCGGATCGCCTTCGGGCAGGCGGGCGCCCACGCCCAGGGCCAGCGCCGCCAGGACGCCCAGCGCGGCGGGGATCGCGAGCCCGGCCGCGCCGAACAGCCGCTCGCGCAGCGTGCGCCCGGCGCGCGAGCCGAACCAGAAGAGGGCGTGCCCCGCGCCAAGGACGATGGCCAGCCCCAGCGCGTAGAGGGGACCCAGGTCCAGCACGCGCCAGTCGGCGCGCGAGAGCGCCACGACGAAGGCCAGCGCCCCGGCCGCCGCCAGCGCCACCAGCAGCGCGCCGGTCGCCCCCCGCGCGCGGGGGCGGGGCAGGGCGCGCGCGACCCGGCGGCAGGCGGGCAGCA
>CAZJMY010000130.1:0-4546 GCA_964546845.1 uncultured Myxococcales bacterium
GGCCGTGGCCGCATCCGGGGCCAGCGGGCCGCCGTCGGGGGCGACCGAGGCGTCCGGCGAGGCTCCGCCCTGCCCGCCTGCCGCCCCGTCCGTCGCTCCCGTCGCGCCGCCGGCGCTTCCCGCATCGGCGCCGCCCGGCGAGAGATCCTGTCCCGCGCATTCCACCGGGCAGACGGGGGCCGTCCCGGCGTCGACCAGCGTGACGCTTCGACTGTCGCCGTCGCCCGTGGGACGAACGTGCGCCGAGCTGACGATCTGGCCGCCGGGCAGAGCCACGACGGCGATGAGATCGCACGATGGGTACGTCACCAGCGCATACCAGGGGGCCGGTTTCGGCTGCGCCGGCCACCCCAGCGGATCCGCCATCGCGCCGTCGGGGTTGCAGAGCGGGCCGGTCTGGGTCGGGTCGCTGGCCTCGTCCGGTGACACCAGCTGCGCCGTATTTTGCGGCAGGAACACCGCCTCGTAAGGCGCGGCGGACAGGAACGTCCCGTCGCTCTTGACGGGTCGGATCGTCAGCGTGGCCGTACGCGGTGACGGCACGGCCGTCAGGTGGCTCTGCTGGCCGTAGAACGTCGGCGCCACCAGCACCGCCGGATCGACCAGCGAGAGGTCACACGACCCGCGGTTGGCGGTCAGCAGCCGGCACCCGTCGTCGCTGGAGGAGATCTGGCTGGGGAACTTGCCCAGCGGCGCCATGCCATAGCCGCCCGTGAACGGGTTGAGATCGACCAGCTTCCAGTGATCGGCGTCGATCACCGTCAGCCCGCTGCTGCCGCTGTTGGGCAGGAACGCGAACGTGCGGGAGGTGGTCGAGGCAGGCGGGTCGGCGACGTCCTTCGGGTGGCAGGCGCGCATCGGGCGTCCCGAGACCGTCAGCTGCGTGCCAGCCCCCGTGGGGTCGTACGCGCCGAAGCACATGAACGTGACGTCGGTCGGCCGGTTGAGGTCGTTGACCGGCAACAGGTTCGGCGTCGCGCTGCAAGACAGCGCGGCCAGGACAGCCAGGACAACCAAGACGGCCAGGACGGGGTGAAGGCGTCTCATCGGGGGGTGACGCTCGGAAAGCCGATCCGTTGAATGACGTGGTCCTCGGTCGGGCTGCCCCGCTCGAGGTCGACGACGGCGATGTCGTTCTGGGTGAAGTCCAGCACGTAGGCCACCGGCAGCTTCGGATCGAACACCATGCCGCCCGGCCCGCGCCCGACCTGGAACGAGGTCACCAGCGACGGGATGGTCCCTTCGAACACGTAGATCTCGCCCGTGTCGAAGCAGTTCACGTAGAGGCGCGTCCCCCGCTGGTAGAGATAGGTCGGGCTCGAGCAGGTCTCGAGCACGGCCGACGGACGGGCGGTCAGCGCGCCGGCCTGATTGCGGTCGACGTCGAAGCTGACCAGCGCGGGCGGCACCCGCTGCAGCGCGAACACCCGCTGCGGTTGATCCGAGGCCTGCGTGGGCGGGTCGATGATGGCGACGCCTCGCATCTCGGACCCGACCAGGCCGGTGTTCAACGTGTCGCTGCCGCCCAGCAGGACGACGTCGCTGGCGGGCGCGCAGTTCCACGTCGGGCTGTTCTCGTTGCCCGACAGGAACGGCACCTGGGTGGCGATCTGCGGCACGTATCGCGAGCTGACGAAGATCTCCGCGGAGTCCGTCGGGGGCGCGCCCAGCGGCGCGTGCAGGCTGAGCGCGGTCACGCCGAAGGCGCCCGCTCCGTTGGGCGGAAACGGGCTGTTGAACGGCGCGACGAACTTCGGCGCCGGCGGAAACCCGGCCACCGACGGGAGCCCGGTCTCGGACACGTCGAACAGAGACAGCCCGCCGGACGCGATCACCGACGTGTTCCCGACGAGGTGGCCCACGTAGAGCAGCCCGTGCGGCTCGTCCAGCGCCAGCGCGAAGGGCTCGTCGGGCAGTCCCACCGCGGGCGCGTTCGGATCGCCAGACTGGCTGAACAGGACCGATGTCGTGTCGGTCACCTTCTGCGTGCACTCGGCCAGCGTGCCGCCCTCACCGTCTTGCCGGCAGCGCATCCCGGGGTGCGGCCCGTCGCCCGGCGGCAGCACGTCGACCCAGGTCAGGGAGGTGTCGCCGCGCACCGCGACGATGAGGCGCGCGCCGTCCGGGTCGGCCGTGCACCCCACGTCGCAGGGGGACGCGCAGTTCGGCTGCCAGACCATGCCGGCGGCGAAGCTCCCGATCCGCACCGTGGCGTCCGACTGCACGTAGAGCCGCTCGTCGCAGTTCAAGATGTTGGTGTCCAGCGCGTCCCAGCAACAGGTCGGCGGCGTGCTGCGGGGGAGCGCGTTCACGTAGTCCTGCTGCGGGCAGATGGGCCAGTCGCTGGGGCGGGCCCGGTCGCTGGCGGCGCCCCGCAGCGTGAGGAGGCCCGAGTCCGTCACGACAGTCCGGTCCTCCCCGACGTTCACGACCACCAGCGTCCCGTCGTTATAGCGGAGGTCGGCGTTCGAGTTGGCGACGTACAGCCAGTCCCCGCCGGGTGCCATGACGGCGCTGGACGGGAAGAACAGCGTGTCGGCGGGCGGCATGACGCCCTCCTGGCTCAGCGAGCACGCCGCGACGCCGGCGAGCACCGCGCCGAACAGGCACGGACGCGCGAGGTCCCGGCCCTTCCGAGGGCCCCCGCGTCTGATCATGCCCGTTGACGAAGCTGGGCTTTGCCCAGCGAAGTCGTCGCGGGAGGGTCCGGGAACCCTCCCAGGGTTCCCGTTTGAACTTTCCATTCCGGCTCTAGGACCCGCCCTCGGACCTTCAGGTTGTCTTGAGGGCGGCCTGAGCCGCCGCCAGCCGCGCGATCGGCAGGCGGTACGGCGAGCAGGAGACGTAGTCGAGCCCGATCTGGTGGCAGAACTCGACGGACGACGGGTCGCCGCCGTGCTCCCCGCAGATGCCGATCTTCAGCTTCGGCTTCTTCTCGCGGCCGGCGCCCACCGCCATCTTCATCAGGGCGCCCACGCCGCTTCGGTCCACGCTGACGAACGGGTCGACGCTGTAGACGTCGTGCGCCAGGTAGGCCGACAGAACACGCGGCACGTCGTCGCGCGACAGACCGAAGGTGGTCTGCGTGAGGTCGTTGGTGCCGAACGAGAAGAACTCGGCCGTGTCGGCGATCTCGCCCGCGGTGAGCGCCGCGCGCGGCACCTCGATCATGGTGCCGACCGTGTAGCTCAGCTTCTTGCCGCGCTCCTTGAAGACGGCGTCGGCGGTCTTGCGCACCACGTCGGCCTGCAGGTCCAGCTCCTTCTTGGTGCCGACCAGCGGGATCATGATCTCCGGGTAGATGTCGTGCCCCTCGGCGGCCAGGTCACACGCCGCCTCGAAGATGGCGCGCGCCTGCATCTCGGTGATCTCCGGGTACGTGATCCCCAGGCGGCAGCCGCGGTGCCCCAGCATCGGGTTCGACTCCTTCAGCTCGTCGATGCGGGCGTGAATCTCGTCGATCGTCTTGCCCGTCGCGCGCGCCAGGTCGGCCACGCCGGCCTCGTCGTGCGGCAGGAACTCGTGCAGCGGGGGATCCAGCGTGCGGATGGTGACGGGCCGGCCCTGCATCGCCTCGAACAGGCCGCGGAAGTCCTCGCGCTGCAGCGGCAGCAGCTTGTCCAGCGCCTTGCGCCGATCCGCCTCGTTCTCGGCGACGATCATCTCGCGCATGGGGCCGATCTTCCCCTCGCCGAAGAACATGTGCTCGGTGCGGCAGAGGCCAATCCCCTCGGCGCCGAAAGCCACCGAAGCGTCGGCCTGATCCGGCTGGTCGGCGTTGGCGCGGACCTTCAGCTTGCGGGCCGCGTCCGCCCACGACATCAGCTTGGCGTAGCGCTGGTAGACCGGCGCCTCCTTCGGATCGAGGTTCTTCTCGATCAGCACCCGGATGACCTCCGACGGCGTCGTGTCGACGCGACCCTGGATGACCTCGCCGGTGAAGCCGTCGATCGAGATCCAGTCGCCTTCCTTGACGACGATCTCGCCCTTGGCGGTCGTCACGCGCATCACGCGAGCGTGGTAGTCGAACGCCAGCGCGTCGCAGCCGACGATGCAGACCTTGCCCATCTGGCGGGCAACCAGGGCCGCGTGGCTGGTCATGCCGCCGAACGCGGTCATGAAGCCCAGCGACGCGTTCATGCCGCGGATGTCCTCCGGGCTGGTCTCGTGACGGCACAGGATGAGGTCCGTCTCGCCCTTGGCGGCCAGCGCCTCCGCCTCGTCGGCGAAGAAGACCACCTTGCCGGTGGCAGCGCCCGGGCCGGCCGGCAGGCCCTTGGCCAGCAGGCGGTCCTCGGCGATGGCGGCCTTCTTGGCGGCGGGCAGGAACACGGGCCGCAGCAGCTGGTTCAGCGCCTCCGGCTCGACCCGGCGCAGCGCCTCTTCCTTCGGGATCAGCTTCTCTTCCACCATCTCGACGGCGATGCGCACGCCGGCGAACCCGGTGCGCTTGCCGTTCCGGCACTGCAGCATGTAGAGCTTGCCGTTCTCGACGGTGAACTCGATGTCCTGCATCTCCTTGTAGTGCTTCTCGAGCTTCTTGCGG
>CAZJMY010000131.1:0-4486 GCA_964546845.1 uncultured Myxococcales bacterium
CGGCAGGCCATCACGGCCGCGGGGACGGGCTGCATGGCCGCCATCGACGCCGAGCGCTTCCTCGGCCACCAATGACGGCCATGCCCGAAGCGGCGGGCTAGGTCCCGCCGAAGTAGCCGCCGATGACGGCGGTGATGCCGATGTCGGTCGTCTTGCCGACGTCGTTCCCCTCGACCTTGTTCACGAGCTGGGTCGTGAAGGCCGGACCGGCGCCCAGGAAGAAGTGAGAGGCGGGGTGCCAGAGCACGGGCACGCTGATCAGCAGGTCCAGGTCGTAGCCGCTGGAATCGGTGCCTCCGCCGCCGCTGTAGCTGTTGTGGTTGTAGCCGATCCCCAGCCGCGGCCAGAGCGACACCGTGTCGGTCAGGGCGAGCTCATAACCGCCGCGGACCTCGACGCCGATGATCGTCTGGTTCACCGAGCTTCCCGCGATGCTGAAGCCGGTCGAGCCGTGCTCGATCCCGACCTGGCCGCCGACCGAGATGTGCGGAGCGACGAAGTAGTCGAGCGCGGGCCGAATGTTGATGTCCGTCGAGCTGCTCCCGCCCATGCTCGTGCTCTCGTGCACGATGGCGAACTGGGGGCCTTCGTTCATGAACGGCAGATCGACGCTGACGACCAGCTGTCCCAGGCTTCCGAACGCGCCGGTTCCGGCGCCCATCATGCTGCCCGCGGGCGCGGCCGCGGGGGCCGGCGTGGTGGCGGGCGGCGGCTCGGTCGCCGCGGGGGCGGGCTCTTGCGCCAGGGCCGTGTGGAAGGCGGGGGTCAACAGCAGGGCGGTGATGCCGAGCGTACGTGGGAAGACGCGCATTCGTTTCTCCTTGAGTGGTGTGTGAAAACGGAGATGGGGCAGGGTCACTGTACCTGCGCCGTCTTGACCGTCCAGAAACACACTCTTGACAATTGACGCGGCGGGCTGCGGGCCGAGCCCGACCCCTGGCATAATCGCGACGATGAGCAATCCCGCGGATCTCGACGGCGACATCGACCTCGGCGAGATGACCGACGACCAGGCGGCGGCGGCGGCGGCGCAGGGCGCGGCCAGCGAACCGCTGGCGCGATCGACGATCCCACCCGAGAGGGCCGTCGAGCTGCTGTCGAAGATCGGGCTGTTTTCGGCGCTACAGCCCAGCTACCTGCGGCGGATCGCGAACCTGGGCGTCGAGGAGTCGTACGACACCGACGCGCTGATCTTCAAGGAGGGCGAGCAGGGCGACAAGATGTACCTGATCCTGTCGGGCGCCGTGCGCATCGGGCGGCAGCTGCCCGGCGCGGGCGAGGAGGCGCTCGCCGTGCTGCGGTCCGGGACGCACTTCGGCGAGATGGCGCTCATCGACGACTTCCCGCGCAGCGCCGACGCCCGCGCCCACGAGCCCGCCCGGCTGTTCGTCATCCACAAGAAGGACATGGGCGACCTGCTGTTCGTCGACCGCGACCTGGCCTACGACCTGCTCTGGTCCTTCGTGCGCACCCTCTCGTCCCGGCTGCGCGACACGAACGACAAGATGAGCTTCATGGCCCTGTCGTCGAAGTTCTAGGTGTCCTGGGCGCATGCATTTGCGCCACGGCGGCCCTTGGAAGTCGGACGCCCATGAAAATGTCGCGAACGGTCACGCTGGTCGGAGCTCTCCTGTTGGCCGCCGGGACGGCGGAGGCGGGGCCGCGGGTCCCGACGCACGTGGCGTGCGTCGGCGACAGCATCACAGCGGGGTCCGGGGCTTCCTCGTCGTCGACGAACTACCCGGCGGATCTCCAGGGGCTGTTCGGAAGCTCCGTTCAGGTGCGCAACTTCGGCCATTCGGGCGCGACGATGCTGTCAACGGGCGACAAGCCGTACGTGAACCAGTCCGAATACACCGGCGCGACCAGCTTCGTGTCCGGCGCCGGGGCGGACGCGGTCGTCGACGTGATCATCATGCTGGGGACGAACGACTCGAAGCCCGCGAACTGGAGCGCGGCGGGAGGCGGAACCCAGGCGACGCAGTTCGCGACGGACTGCGGGAAGCTGGTGGACCACTTCGCGTCGCTGGCGACCCACCCGGTGGTCTATCTGGCCCTGCCGCCGACGGCCGGGACCAACAGCTACACGATCGACGGCGCGGTCATCAAGAACCAGATCCTCCCCATCCTGAAGCAGGTTGCGACGCAGAAGGCGCTGCCGATCATCGACCTGCAGACGCCGACCGCCTCGGTGCCGAAAGACTTCGGCGACGGCGTTCACCCCAACGACACGGGCTACGTGCTGGTCGCGCAGGTCATGCACGACGGCCTGCTGCGGGTCCCGACGGTGTCGATCACGTCCCCCGCCGCCGGCGCCACGGTGGCCGGCCCCACCGTGACCATCGCGGCTGAGGCTTCCGGCGGCACGGTGGCCATCAAGACCGTCGAGATCCTGCGCGGCCCGACGTCGATCGGAACCACCAGCCAGTCTCCGTTCACGGTTTCCTGGACCGGCGCCGCCCCCGGCCCCTACTCCCTCACCGCCACGGCGACCGACACGACGGGCGCCTCCGCCACGTCCGCCGCGGTGGCCATCACGGTCAGCGGCTCCGGTTCAGGGGCCGGCGCGGGCACGGCGGGCGCCGGCGGCCACTCCGCCACCGGCGGTTCTTCCGGGACGGGCGGCGGCTCGGGCACCGGCGGTGCTCCCGGCAGCGGCGGCGCCGCGACCGGTGGCGGGGCGGGCCCGGCGGGCGCTTCGGGATCGACCGGCGGTGCCGGTGCGGGCGGCGCCGCAACCGGCGGCGGCTCCGGCACGGGCGCCACCGGCGGCTCCTCGGCCACCGGCGGTCAGCCCGGCGCCACCGGCGGACCGTCCACCGACTCCGGCTGCAGCTGCAGCGTGCGCGCGCCGGTCGACTTGCCCGCCGGCGTGCTGCCTGTCCTCCCGTTCGGACTGTTCCTGTACCGCCGCGGCCGGCGCGCCCGCGTCAGACGTTGAACTTGAAGTGGATCACGTCGCCGTCGCGGACGACGTAGTCCTTGCCTTCGAGCTGCAGCTTGGCGTTGGCGCGGCAGGCGGCCTCGGAGCCGAACTTGATGAGGTCTTCCCACCAGATGACCTCGGCCTTGATGAAGCCGCGCTCGAAGTCGGTGTGGATGACGCCCGCCGCCTGCGGGGCCTTGGCGCCGCGCTTGACGGTCCAGGCGCGGCACTCGTCCGGGCCGGCGGTCAGGAAGGTGATGAGGTCCAGGATCGCGTAGGCCGTCCGCGCGACCGCGTGCAGGCCGGGCTCTTTCAGGCCCAGGCTCTCGAGAAAGGCCGGCCGGTCGGCGGTGTCCAGCGAGGCGATCTCCGCCTCGGCGGCCGCGCAGATGACGACGACGGGCGCGCCCTCGGCGTCGGCGTGCGCGCGCAGCGCCGAGACCAGCGGGTCGGTCGCCGCCGACGCCAGCTGCTTCTCGGCGACGTTGGCGACGTAGAAGACCTTCTTGAGCGTCAGCAGGCCCAGGTCGCGCAGCAGCGCCTGCTCTTCGGCCGTGAAGCCCTGCGCCCGCGCCGGCTTGCCCGCGTCGAGGCCGGCTTTCAGCCGCTCGCACAGCTCCAGGACCTGCTTCTCTTCCTTGGGCGCCGCGCCCTTCAGCGCCTTCTTGGCCCGGTCGATCCGTTTGTCGACGGTCTCCAGGTCCTTCAGGCACAGCTCGGTGTCGATCGTTCCGACGTCGGCGACCGGGTCGACCCGCCCCTCGACGTGGATGACGTTGTCGTCCTCGAAGCAGCGGACGACGTGCGCGATGGCGTCGGTCTCGCGGATGTTGGCCAGGAACTGGTTCCCCAGCCCTTCCCCCTTGGACGCGCCGCGCACCAGCCCGGCGATGTCGACGAAGTTGACCGTCGCCGCCACCACCGACTTGGGCTTGTACAGCGCCACCAGCGCGTCCAGACGCGCGTCGGGCACGGGCACCACGCCGACGTTCGGCTCGATGGTGCAAAACGGATAGTTCGCCACGGCGGCGCCAGCCGCCGAGAGCGCGTTGAACAGCGTCGACTTGCCCACGTTGGGCAAGCCGACGATGCCGCAAGAAATGGCCATGAGGGGGCGAGTCTAAGCGACTCGCGCGGGTTTAGCCGACCCGTTGTGGACCGACTTGAACGACCGCTCAGCCCGGCGTTCAGCCAATCTTGCCGAAGAGCTGGAACGCGATCAGCAGGCCGTAGATGACCAGCGACTCGATGAGCGCCAGGCCGACGATCATCGGGACGAAGATCTTGCCGGAGGCCTGCGGGTTGCGGGCGATCCCCTCGAGCGCCGAGCCGGCGGCGCGCCCCTGGCCGATGGCGCCACCCAGGGCCGACAGGCCGATGGCCAGCGCGGCGGCGAGGCCCAGCCACTTGTCGCGGTCGGCGCGAGCGGCGTCGGTCGCCTGCGCGAACGCCGGGCTGGCGGTCAGGACCACCGCGGCGGCGACGCCGAGGGCGAAGAGGGATGCGAAGGACTTGGAAATGCGGCGCATGGTTGTCGGGCTCCTGCTCGTTTGGTTTTTT
>CAZJMY010000132.1:0-2022 GCA_964546845.1 uncultured Myxococcales bacterium
CGACGACAAGGACACGGGCTGGACCGCCGAGCTGGCGCTGCCGCTGGAGGACGTCAAGGGGCTGGACACGGCCTCGACGGTGCGCCTGCCGCCGCAGCCCGGGGACGTGTGGCGCATCAACATGTACCGGATGGATCAGCCCAAAGGGAAGCCGCAGCAGGCGGCCGGCTGGTCGCCGCCGATGGTTGGTGATTTCCACGCGCTGTCGCGCTTCGGCGAGCTCGTGTTCGCGGACGCCGACGGCAAGACGGCGCCACCGCCACCGCCACCCGCGCCGGCGAAGGTGGCCGCGGCGAAGCCCGGCTCGAAACGCGAGAAGAAGTAACGCGCGCGCATCCTTCGGTCTCTACGCTTCGCATGCATCAGTTCGCCGCGCTCGCGCTGGCCGCGCTGGTCGTCCGTCCGCCGGCGGGGGCGGCCGTCGCGCGCGGGAAACACCGCCATCACCGGGCGCCGCGCGCGGCCGGGGCTGCGCGCGCGCCGGCGGCGAACGCCGTTCAGGGGCTGGTCCCGTCGGGGCCCGCGGTCGCGCGCTATGCGCCCGGCCCCGAAGGCGTGCGGCCTGCGCCGGCCGACATGCTGCGCGATCGGATCGTCGCCGAGGTGCGCTCGGTCGCGCGCCGGCTGCGGGTCGCGCCGCCCGCGGAGGACGCGCGCCTGGACTGGGCCGTCACCGATCTCGCCCGCACGCTGCGGGGTGACGATCTGCCGTCGCGCGAGGCGGTGGACTTCCTGATCGCCCACTACGGCCTCATCGAGCCGTCACCCCACCTGTTCATGACCCGCGGCAACGACGCCGCGTCCGACCAGATCGTCCAGCACGCGCACGAGCAGGCCGAGGCGCTGCTGGGGTCGGGGCCCGTCGGGCGAATGGGCGTCGGGGTCGTGCGCGAGGGCGATCAGGTCTCGGTGGTCGCCGGCTTCCAGGAGACGCCCGTCCAGCTGATGGCGGCGGTCCCTCGCCGGCTGCGACACGGGCGCTCGGCGTCGCTCGCCGCGCGCGTCGATCGCCGCTACCGGGCGCCCCAGGTCGTCGTCACGACCCCCGACGGTCAGGTGCACGAGGCGGCGCCCGCGCCGGGCTCGGAGGTCGGCGTCGACCTGCGCTGCGGCGCCGACGGACGCTACCAGGTCGAGATCGTGGGCAGCGGGGCGGCCGGGCCGGCGGTGCTGGCGAACTTCCCCGTGTTCTGCGGGACGGCGCCCGACCAGGCGCTGTCCGGCGTGGCGGCCATGCCGCAGGGGCCGGCCGACCCGGTCGCCGCCGAGCGCGAGCTGATCGCGCTGGTGAACCGGGACCGCGCGCGCGCCGGGCTGCCGGCGCTGATCGTCGATCCACGGCTGACCGCGATCGCCCGCGCGCACAGCCAGGACATGGCCGACCACGACTTCGTCGGGCACGTCTCGCCGCGCACCGGGACGGCGATGGATCGCGTGCGCCGGGCAGGGCTGCGCCCGGAGCTGGTGCTCGAGAACGTGGGGCGCGCCTACGGCGCCAGCGAGGCGGAGAGCGGCTTCCTGGCCAGCCCGGGCCATCGGGGCAACCTGCTGGACCCGCACGCGCGTCGGGTCGGGGTGGGGGTGGTGTTCGGGCGCGAGGTCACCGGGACGCGGCCCATGTTCGTGACTCAGCTCATGACCAGCTGAGCGGCGGTCACTCGACGGGCGGCGCGATCCAGAGGACCGGGCCCGCGGCCGTGCGCACGACGTGGGTGGCGCGTCCAGACGGCACCCCGGCCAGCGCCTCCGCCAGCGCCGCGCGCTCGGCGGGCGGCAGCGCGTCCAGCGTCAGCGCGTCGATGACCCCGCGGGGGCCTTCGGGGAGCTCGTACGAAACGGCGCGCCGGTCGGGCGACAGCGCCAGCACGCGTTGCACCCGCGGGCCGCCGGCCGCGGCCAGCGCGCGCAGCACCGCCATCGGCGAGGCGGCCAGCGGTCGGATCCGCCCATCCACCACCACCGCGTGCCCGCGCACGACGAGCTGGTGGCCGCCCACGCGCAGTACCGGCGCGCGGCCGGGCA
>CAZJMY010000133.1:0-1440 GCA_964546845.1 uncultured Myxococcales bacterium
CGCCCGAGCGCCCGGCCGTGCCGGGGCCCGCGCCGCCGCCGCGCCCGCCCACGCCCGTGCCGGAGCCGCCGGTGCTGCTGCCCCCGGAACCGAGCGTCCCGCCGGTGCTGACGCTGCCGCCGGAGCCGGGGACGCCGCCCGTCGCCCCGGGCTGACCGCCCGTGCTCGCGTGGGCACCGCCGGTGCTGGTCGAACCGCCCGTGGCGCTCGAGCCGCCGCTGCCGGACTGGCCGGGATCGACGCTGGCGGAGCCGCAGCCGGCCAGGACCAGCGCCGCCGCCGCGGACCAGAGGACGAAGGGGGAGCTCAGTCGGGGGCGCGTCATGAAGACCTCCAGCCCTGGCACTTGTCCGTGCCGCCTCGCGATTGTCATCGGCGCCGCGCGCGGCCGGCCCTCTCCCGGCGGTAAGTGCCTGAATCGGCTTGCGGTTTGCGCCACAAACGCTGACAAATCGCGGCGCGCGCGCAGAGGAGCTCACGGGGGCCCCGTACGTCGCAGCCGCAATTGGCCGGCGCGCGTTTGACCGCCCGGCGCGGGCCCCCACCCTGACGGGGCAGGGCGGCCGCCTCATCTCCATGTTCATCCAGCTTCTGAAGATCCGATACATCGCGGCGGTCATCGTCGCCGTTGCCGTGCTCGACTCCCTGTCCTTCCTGGTGCTCGGCACGAAGTCCGCGGTCCACGGCTACAAGCAGTTGCTGGGCTTTCACGGCCCCAGCCCCGGCCGCCCCGGCCTCGAGCTGCTCCACTCGCTGGACTTCCTGTTCGTGTCGCTGGTTTTTCTGATCCTGGGCCTGTCGATCGCCAAGCTGTTCCTTCTCGGTCCGTCCGACGTCGACGACGCGACGTTGCCCAGCTGGCTGAGACTCCGCAGCATCGGCGAGATGAAGGTGCTGCTCTGGGAGACCAGCCTCGTGACGATGCTGGTCGTCTCGCTGTCCGAGATGACGGCGAACCTCGAGACGCGCGAGCGCGACTGGACGCTGCTGCTGACGCCCGCGGCGATCTTGCTGCTGGCGATCAGCCTCTACTTCATCAAGAAGAAGGAGTGACGCGGCGAGCGGGGACTCGCCCCAGCAGATCGCGCGCGGCGTCGCGAGTGCACGCTACAAACCGCGCGGCGCCGGGACAGTAACGAGGGATGGCATCCCCCACTCGTTCGCTTCGTTTCGCGTCATGGGGCCTGGTCCTGGTGTGGCTGGTCTCGCCCTCGGCGGGCTGCGGCGGCGGATCTCCGGACGCCGGCGGACAGGCCGGGCGGCCTGGGGGGACTGGCGGCTCGGTCGCGACCGGCGGCGCGAGCTCCACCGGCGGCAGCCCCGGCACCGGCGGGGTGACGAGCACGGGCGGCGTCACGGCCACCGGCGGCGTCACAGGTGCCGGCGGCGGCGCGCTGGCGACGGGCGGGGCGCGCGCCACCGGGGGCGCGGCGGCGATTG
>CAZJMY010000134.1:0-31507 GCA_964546845.1 uncultured Myxococcales bacterium
CGTCGAAGTCGCCCGTGTACGACTCGAAGTACTTGATCTTCGGGTTCACGTAGCGCGCGCCGTTGCCGAACTCCTTGCCGGCGTTGACGATGGCCGGGATCTCCAGCCCGCCCACGTAGCTGACCGCGCCCGTCTTCGACAGCATGGCCGCCGCGGCACCGGCCACGAAGGCGATCTCCGCCTGGCGCACGTCGTACTGGGCGATGTTCGGCACCGGATCGGCCTTGTTGCCGCCCACGATCGAGAACTTCACCTTCGGGAACCGCTTGGCCACCTTGTAGACGGAGGCCTGGGTCTGCCCGCCGACGCCGATGACCAGGTCACTCTTGGTGGCCAGCATCGTCAGGGCCTGTTCCATGTCGGCGAACTTCACGTTCTCGACGAATGTCACCTTCACCTTGTCGCCGTTCTTGGCCTCGGCCCGCTTGAGTCCGTCGTAGCCCGACTCCATCCAGCCCTTGTCGGTCTTGGAGCCGGGGATGAGCACCCCGACCTTCAGCGGCCCGGCAGCCGCGGCCGGCGGCGGCCCGGCCGTGAGCGCGCCCGCGCCGGCCACCAGCACCAGGGCCATGCCCAGCACGACGCGGCGGCGTGTCCCCGGCGTCTTCTTCGTTTCTGTCTCTCGCATCCGATCCCCCTAGGTGGCGCCAGTCTAGGAAGGGCGGTGTTACACGGACGTTTCGTGGCCGCGCATTCGATGTAAATAGACGTTTACTTACGCCCGGTGCCCGCCCGCGGCCGGGGCCTTGCCCGCCGCCGCCGTCCGTGGGAGACGAGCCCATGGCCGCCGCCGAGACCCTGGTACGGGAGCTGTTCGGGCATGCCGGGATCCAGATCGGGGGCGCCGGCCCCGGCGACATCCAGGTCCACGACCCGCGGTTCTACGGACGCGTCGTGCGCGAGGCGTCGATCGGCTTCGGCGAATCGTACATGGACGGGTGGTGGGACACCGACGCCCTCGACGTGCTGCTCGAGAAGATCATGCGCGGCGGGCTACGCCAGAAAATGACGGGGAGCGCCCGCATGCGCCTGCTGACCGCCAAGGCGATCCTGCTGAACCTGCAGTCCAAGAAACGCTCGGGCAAATCGGTCGAGGCCCACTACGACATCGGCAACGACCTCTACACGAAGATGCTCGATCCGCGGATGGTCTACACCTGCGGCTACTGGAAGAACGCCACCACGCTGGCCGAGGCCCAGGAGGCCAAGCTGGATCTGATCTGCCGCAAGCTGGGGCTGCAGCCGGGGATGCGCGTGCTGGATCTCGGCTGCGGCTGGGGCGGGTTCGCGGCCTTCGCCGCCGAACGATACGGCTGCTCCGTCGTCGGCGTGACCCTGTCCAAGGACCAGCACGCGCTGGGGCGCGAGATGTGGAAGCACCTGGACGTCGATCTGCGCCTGTGCGACTACCGGGACGTCACCGGGACGTTCGACCGCGTCTCGTCGATCGGCATGATGGAGCACGTCGGCCCCAAGAATCACCGCCACGTGATGGAGGTGGTGCACCGGAGCCTGGTCGACGACGGGATCGCGGTCATTCACACCATCGCCAACAACAGGAGCCGCCGCCACGGGACGCCGTTCGTCGAGAAGTACATCTTCCCCAACGCGGTCGCGCCGTCGCTCGCCCAGCTGGGGCGGGCCATCGAAGGGCTGTTCGTGCTCGAGGACCTGCAGAACATCGGCCCGGACTACGAACGCACGCTGCTGGCCTGGTGGGAGAACTTCGACCGCGCGTACCCCGAGCTCAAAGCCAAGTACGACCTGCGCTTTTACCGGATGTGGAAGTTCTACCTGCTGGCCGCGGCCGCCGCGTCGCGCGCCCGGGACGGGCAGCTCTACCACCTGGTCCTGACCAAGGTGGGCCGGCGCCAGCCCGATTGCCGGGCCAGCTAACCGCCTCATATTGTCAGTGAAAGGAGCGAGCCATGCTGTACTGGGGCTTTGGCTTCCTGGCGGTTGGGGTTGCTGCCTTCATCGTGGGGTTCGGGGCCGGTGTGCCTGGGCTGGCGATGCTGACGAATGTGGCGCTCTTCCTGGGGCTGGCGTTCCTGGCGGCCGGGGTCATGACCGCGGGCCGACACCGGCACCTGCTGCGGCGCCACGCGCACCGCTGAGGCGCCCACCAACCGCCGGGCGAATCACCCTCACGCCTCGGCCGCCCCCGCGGCCGGCGTGGGGGTGTGCTCGCGAGCGCGGCCGAAGGCGTCCATGGTCCCCCACGCGCCCGGGATGTCCAGCAGCTCGAGCCGCCGGATCTGCGCCGGCAGCGCCGGGTCGACGATCAGGTGGCGCCCGTCCGAATCCAGCCCCAGCAGCGTCCGCAACATTAGTAAAGGCGCGCCGGTGGCCCAGGCCTGCGGGCTGCAGGCGGTCGGGTACTCGACGGGGAAACGCGTGACCGCGCGCGGGTAGCCGGCGAACGCCTCGGGCGGCCGGTGCCCGAACAGCTCCGTCGCTTCCAGAATTCCCAGCGCCAGGCGGGCGGCCTCGGCGCGGCAGCCGCTCTGGCGCAAACCCCAGGCGACGATGGCGGTGTCGTGGGGCCAGACCGTCCCGACGTGATAGCCGATCGGGTTGTAGGCGCCCTCGGTGCTGGCCATGGTCCGGATGCCCCACCCGGAGAACAGCGCGCTGCCCATGAGGTGCGCCACGCACTGCTCGGTCTTGTCGGGATCGGCGATCCCGCTCCAGAGCAGGTGGCCGATGTTCGACGTCAGCGAATCGACTCGGCGTTTGTGGCCGTCCAGCGCCAGTGCGAAGAACCCCCGGTCGGCCACCCAGAAGTCGCGGTTGAAGCGGTCCTTCAGCGCGGCGGCCTCGGCCTCCAGCCGGGCGGCCCAGGAGGCGTCCTGGTACAGGTCGCGCGCCAGCCGGGCGATGCGCCGTTTGGCGTCGTAGACGTACCCCTGGATCTCGCAGGTCGCGCGCGGGGTCGGCGCGAGCGTGCCGTCCCGGAACACGATCGAGTTCCACGAGTCCTTCCAGCACTGGTTGTCGAGCCCGGTCTCCGTGTTGCGGCGCTCGTACTCGACGTAGCCGTCCTTGTCCCGGTCGCCGAACTCGTCGATCCAGGCCAGCCCGGCGCGCACGTTGGGCAGAAGGTCTGTCGCCAGCTCGACGTCGCCGGTCCAGCGCACGTACTCCTCGAGCAACACCAGAAAGAGCGGCGTCGAGTCGGCCCCTCCGAAGTACGGGGAGTGCGGGCGCTCCTCGAACGCGGTCAGCTCGCCGAACCGCAGCTCGTGAAGGATCTTGCCCGGCTCCTCGTCGCGGAACGGGTCGTCCTTTTGCCCCTGCAGCAGCGCCAGCGTCTTCAGCGTGGCCCGCGCCATCTCCGGGAAGAACGGCAGCGCCTCGAAGCTGGTGATCAGGCTGTCGCGGCCGAAGATCGTCATGAACCAGGGCAGTCCGGCGGCCGGCAGCGCCTCGCTGGTGACGGGCGTCCGGAACCGCAGCGCCGCCAGGTCCATCAGGCTGCGCCGGTAGGTCATCCCCAGCGGCTCGCTGGAGCTCACCAGCTTCGGCGCCTGCGCGATCCAGCTGGCGACGTCGTCGCCGCGCCCGGCGGAGGCCCCGCCGTTCTTGTGGGCGGGCCGCGCCGGGTCGCCGCGCAACGCGCGGACGAACACCGGCTCGACGTCCAGGCAGACGCTCCACTCGGCCTGACTGTCGAGGTGAACCTGGAAGCGCAATCCGTCCTCCGTCGTCTCGGCGGGCACGGTGGCCGACACCGCGGTCTGCCGGACGAAGGACTCGCGCTCGTAGCGAAACAGAAGTCGCTCCTTCTCCGCGTGCCGCGACAGGGTCCCCTTCTTCGGCAGCATGTCCTTGACCTCGAAGAGATCCGCGAAATCGGCGGCGGCCTGCAGGCGAACCTCCAGGTCGACCGGCTTCGAGTCGTGGTTCATCAAGGTGAGCTCCTCGATGAAGCCGTTGTTGATGGTCCGCCGGCGGACGATGGACAGGTGCGAGTCGACGTAGATCGTGCCGGTGGCCAGCGCCCCGAAGAAGCGCGCTTCGTTGAAGGACAGGTCGTCGACGGACAGCAGCTTGGGCCGGATGCCGTTGACGGTCAGGACCCACTGCGACAGGAACCGCGTGTCGTTGACGAACAGGCCGTGGTTCACCGTCGGGCTGGCCTCGAGGTCGCCGTGCCGGTCGCTGACGACGAAGGTGTTACCGTCGAGGATGCTGACCGAATCAAGAGGCATGGCGTTCCTCCGGCGTCGAGACCGTCGACGGGGTCCACGCCCTCTGTCCGGTCGGGGTGGCGGCGTTCAGCGCCAGCACCACGCGGACGCCCAGCTCGATGTCGCCCGAAAAGACGAGCCGTCCCTGGATGGCGGCCACCACGGCGTTCAGCTCCCCGCGGACGATGCGCAGGAAGTCGTCCATGCTGCCCACCGTCAGGCAGGCAGCCGCGTATTCGGGCGACTGGCCCGTCAGCGTGACCGAGCCGTGCTGGACCGTGATGGCGCCGACGCGCTCCTGCCCGATCAGCAGGCGGACGGTACCGGACACGTCCGCCAGCGCCGGAATCGCGACCGGCGCGACCGCGGCGCGTGGAAAGGTCCCCGTCAGGGCGCTTGGTCGTTCCATGATCGTCCCTCCCCCGAAGACAACCTGGCACCCCCTTCGGGCGTGACCTGTGGGTCGAGGGCGCATTCGCCTCGGTCGAGCCGCTTTGCCGGTCAGCCGCCCCTGGATAGGCGCGGACGGGGCCTGGGCCTCGGCCCGACCGTGCCAAGCGTTGCCTCGACGATGATGACCAGGACGCAGCTGCTGCAACCGATCGCGCGCGCGCAGGGGGCCGTGCGCAAGGGGCTTCGCGACGTGTGGCAGACGGATCAGACACAGCTCGGCGCGGGCGCGGCGTTGGTCAACCGGATCGCCCGCAGCGTGACCTGGACGGTGCGCGGGGTGCTTCAGGACCGCTTGTCGACGCGGGCGGCGGCGCTGACCTACTACACGATCTTCTCGCTAGTCCCGGTGCTGGTGCTGATCATCTGGGTCGTCAAAGCGCTGCATCTTTCGCCGCGGCTGGTCGGTCTGCTCGGGCCGGCCGGCGACGGGCCCTTGGGCGGCGATCGGGTGTTGCGCTGGGGCGCCTCACGGCTGGTCGAGGCGGTCGACCGGGAGGCGCGCGCGACCGACGGGGTGATCGGCGTGGCCGGCGTCGTCTACGCGGCCGCGCGACTGCTGCGAAACATGGAACAGGCGCTGAGCGCGATTCCGGGCTCGGGCCAGCGTCGGCCGCGTTACGTTCGACTGCTGGGATATTTGGTGCTCTTGCTGTTGCCCGCCGCGACGTTCGTGGCCGCGGCTGGTCTGGCCGCGGTCCACTCCGTGATCGACAGCCACGCCCTCCGCTCCGTGGTGCAGAGCGTGCGCACGATGATCCCGGCGGGCGCCGGCCTTGCCGTGCTGGCGACGTGGTTGGGTCTGACGACCCTCTATTCGACGGCCGACCGGGCCGGGTTGGCGCTGCGGTCGTGCGCCGTCGGCGCGGCCGTGGCGACGCTGCTGTTCGCCGGTGTGCTCTGGGCGTTCGTTCGCTTCCAGATCGGCGCCGCCCGCGCCGGATCGGTGCACGCTGGACTCAGCGCCGGGCCCGTGCTGCTGTTGCTGGTCTACTTTTCCTGGTACGTGACCCTGATCGGGGCCGAGGTGGCGGTCGGCAACGACGTCGATCGGACGCTGGTCCACGGCGCCCACACCTGGCGCCTGGACGGCGCCGGGCGATCCTGGGCCGCCGTGGCGCTGATGGCGGCCGTCGCGCGTGCAACCGCTTCGCCCGGCACCAAGGACCTCGCGCGCGAGATCGGTGTTTTCCCGCAGGAGGTGGACGAGCTGTGCCGGGTGCTGGTTGCGCGTGGGCTGCTGGTCGAAACGAGCCCTGGACAATTCCGTCTCAATCAGCCGGCAAAAGACATCGCGATCGGCACCATCGTCGACGCCGTCAATCGCGATCCGGAGCTGGACGTGACTCGACAGCGACTGGCGAACACGTTGCGCCCGGGCGCGAAGCCGACGGCGATCCTGCAATCCACCGACGAGCTCACCCTCGATCGGTTCGCTCCGCCTTAGAGTCTCGACCCGTCTTTCGAGATCCATCAACTCGCCGAATGTTGCCGGTTCGTCACGCGCGGTCACGGGTCGCGCGCGCGCGTCATGGAGGCCTCAGACGTTGGATGATTCGCTGCGTCCGATGCGCCGAGTCGCGCGGTTTTGATTATAGTCCGGCGCCATGAGAGTGGCGGTTGTTGACGATCACGCGGTGTTTCGGGTTGGTCTACGGCACATCTTGGTGGGAGGCGGCCATGAAGTGGTGGGAGAGGCGGGGTCGGGTCGGGAGGCGCTTCAGCTGCTGGACCGCTGCCGTCCCGAGGTCCTGATGATGGACATCGGGTTGCCCGGCATGGACGGTGTGCTGACGACCCGCGAGGTGCGCCGGCGCGCGCCCGACACACGGGTCCTGATCCTCACGGCGCACACCGATCTGCCCAACGTGATGGACGCTCTGGACGCGGGGGCTTCGGGCTTCGCGCTGAAGACGGACGGCGCGGAGGCGTTGATCGAGGCGCTCGGGCGGTTGCAAGTCGGCGCGCAGTACCTGGCGCCCTCTCTCGCCGGACGCCTGCAGGCCGCGCGCGTGCGCCGCCAGCAGCAGAACGACCTGCTGGGGATCCTGTCGCCGCGCGAGCGGGAGATCTTCCGGCTTGCGGCGCAGTGCCTGAAGGCGCGCGAGATCGCGAAGGAGCTGTGCATCGCGCGCAAGACCGCCGACACACACCTCAATCACATCTATCACAAGCTGTCGTTGCGAAGCATGGCGGAGCTGGTGCGGCTGGCGGCGAACCTGGGGATGGTCGACAACGGCCGGACCCAGGCGGCGCCGCTCGCCGACGCGATCTAGCTGGACCGGCGCGCCGGTCGCGCGCGCTCAGGCGGTGCGGAGCCAGCGGCGCCGGCCCCGCAGCGACCAGGCCCACGCCGCAAACACCCCGGCGGCCAGGCCCACCAGGAACGCGAACACCACGATCGGCCAGCCGATCGTGTCGCGAACGCCCGCGGTGAAGCCGGTCGCGGTGGATCGGGCCAGCGCGTTGAGCTCGCGCTCGAGGCAGGCGCGGGCGTCGGGCCCGCGGCAGCCGGTCAGCGCCTGCGGCAGCTCGGCACCCGCGGCGGCCACGACCGCGGTGGAGGCGAGCGCCGCCGCGTTCGTCACGCCGGTGGTCAACCGACTGCCGCCGTCGGGGCCCACCTGTTGCAGAAGGCGGCTGGTGGCGCCGCCAACGGCGGCGGCCGCCGCCGCCCGGCTCATCTCGGTGATCATCGCGCGAAGGCGGGCTTGCTGCTCGGGCGTATCCAGCGCGTCGATGACGCCGGTCGTGGCGTTTTGGCCGGCGATCCGCAGCGGCGCCTGACCGGCGTTGCGTTCGGCCTGCAGGGTCTGCATGGCGCCGGCCGCGGCCTGCTCGCCGATTCGCTTGGCGCACCCGACGCAAGTTCCCGCCAGAGCGACCAGCACGACCGTCACCAGCGCGTTCGTTGATCGAGAAAACGCGCCGGTCGCGGGTGACGGAGCTCTGCCGGGCTTCATCAGTTGCCTCGTGCGGCAACATGCGGTCAGGCAGGCGCTCTGCCCATGTCGGCCTGGGCGCAAATGGCCCGCCGCCGATCACGCGAGCTCGGCCATGTCAGGCCCCACACGCTGACGACCTCAGGGAACGCTGGAAACGCCCAGCGGCGTGAAAAACAGAAAAAGGAGCGGAATTTATGGCGACCGCGACGTTGTTGCGCCGTCAGGCACCTTCATTTGCCTGTAACGGGCAACTCCACAACGAAGGTTGCGCCACATCCGGGTCGGGTCTCGACCCGAATGTTTCCGCCCATCGAGACCACGATGTTTCTCACGATGTACAGACCCAGGCCCAACCCGCGATGGCTGGCGGTCGGTCCTCGCTTGAAGGGCTCGAAGATCGTTTCGGCCAGGTGGGCCGGGATCCCGGGACCCTGATCCGCCACCTCGAGCCGAATGCGTTGGCTGACCGGCTCGTTCGCCAACCGCACCGAAATCGGGGTCCCACCCCCGTGCTTGATTGCGTTGGTCACCAGGTTCGTCACGACCTGCTCGAGCCGCGAACGGTCCCAATTCCCCGGTGCTCTATCGGGTAAATTGACGAAGACCTTCGGTTCTTCGTGGGGATCGGCGCCCTTCAGGCTGGCGACCACCTCCCGCACGACGTCGCACAGGTCGACGGTCTCGGGGTGCAGGTCCATCCGTCCGGATTGGGCCAGCGCCAGGTCCAGCAGGCGGTCGACCAGAGAGGACAGCCGCCGCTCTTGCCGCTCGATCATGTCCAGGACCCGCGCTTGCTTTTCGGAAACAGGGCCCTTGTCCCGCTGCAGGGTTTGCACGCAGATGCGCAACGCGCAGGCAGGGGCGCGCAATTCGTGCGCGGCGATGGAGATGAACCGGTCCCGATCGGTCAGCGCTTGGTTGAGCGTCGTTCGCGCTCGAACGTTCTCCAGGGCCAACCCAAGGCGGTGGCCGATCTCCTCGGCGAGGGCAATCTCGGCGCACCCATACACGTCGTTCCGGCTCGCGAAGGTGAGCGTCGCGATCTGGCCCCGGCTGTCCGAGACCGGGACCGTCATCCGGGGGCAGTGGTTGTCCGTACAAATCTCCGTCTGGGTGATGCCCGCCAGCCGTGCCGCGGGGGCGATCCAGGTCCGCAGGTCACGCCGGAACTCCAGCAGGCGTGCCGGCCCGGCGGGCGTGAGCTCGTCGACGACGCAAACTCCCCCCAACAGAGGGAGCGCCGCCCGCGCCACCCCCTCCAGCACCGAGTCCTGATCCGGCAACAAGAAACATCGCCCGACCGCCGCCAGAAGCTCCGTGTGCTCCGCGGTCGATTCGAAGCCGTCCACTCGATCGAGTCCTTGCATGGCTGCCTCCACCTCCCGACTTGCTTTGTGCCGGAACGCGAATCGCCTGGCTAGCGGATTCGCTCGAGCAACGAGACACGTGTGGCCTTTCGGGCGATGTATTACACCGGCGGATAATGTGTTGACACCGATCGCAAGGAAGACGACAACGATGAGGCCTCGGCGGGTCGGCAACGTGTGTGTGTCGGGGTTGGTTGGTTTGGGGGGAAGCGAGGAGACATGGGAGAGCGCGATTGGTCGCAGAGGATCGAGGTGGTCGTCGCTGGCAGGCGCTGGCCAAAGATTGTTCGGGCTCGTCGGGCGCGCGCTACGCAAGCGACTTCGGGAAACGACGCAGGCGTTTTCGCGGAGCGTACGGGAGCGACGGATTCAAGAGTCGTGCTCGCGGAAACACTCGAGCCGGGGTCAGAAGAGCGCGCGCGGGTGACTATCGTTCCGAGCGATGGCATCCAACGGAGGCGCACGCGCATGAACCTCGTACTGATCGATGACCACCCCTTGTTCAGGGCCGGCATTCGCCAGGCGTTGATGGAGGCGCCCGAGTGCCACATCATCGCGGAGCGGGGGAGGGCGCGGGACGCCTTTCCGGACATCGACACCCACCAGCCGGACATCGTCGTCATCGACGTTGCGTTGCCGGGGATGGACGGGATCGTCGCAACGCGGGAAATCTTGCGCCGCGCGCCCCGTTGCCGCGTTCTGATCCTGACGATGTACGATCAGCTCTCGGACGTGCTGGACGCGCTGGCCGCCGGCGCTTCGGGGTACGCCCTCAAGAGCGACGAGCCGGCGACGCTGGTGGCGGCGCTCCGGGCGCTGGCGCGGGGCGAGCGCTACATCGCCCCCAGCGTGGCTGCTCGGCTGGGCGCCCACGAGAAGCGCCGGGTCTGGCCGGAGGACGTGCTGGGGCTGCTCTCGGTGCGCGAGCGGGAGGTGTTCCGGCTGGCGGCCGAGTGCCTGCTCACGCGCGAGATAGCGCACGAATTGTGCATTTCACGAAAAACCGTCGACACTCACCTGTATCGCATTCACCGCAAGCTTGGTTTGCGGACGACGGCGGAGCTGGTTCGGTTGGCCAGCGGACTCGGAATGATTCATAGGGGGCGAACCCGCGACGCCGTACCGGCGGTCGCGGAGTATCGGCAGGAAGAGACCACGGGAGCGACCGAATGCTGAGTACGACGAGACCGCTGCGGCCGCTGCCGCGGCAGATGAGCTCGCTGGTGTATCACGAGCTGAGCACGCCGCTGGCGACGGCGCTTCTCTACCTGCGCATCGCCGCCGACCGGTGCACGAGCGAGGGGGGAGGGCCGGCGCTGTCGGCCGTCATCATCGCGCAGAGCGAGGTTCGCCGCCTGAAAGGCATCGTCGACCGGGTGGTGGAGCTGGAGCGCGAGGGGCGGCCCCGCTTGCGGCCCGAACGCATGGACCTGGGCGACGTCGTTCGGCAGACGGTCGAACGGTCGACGGCGCTGTCCGCGTCGGGCAGTCCCGTCACCGTCGTCGTCCGCGGGTTCCTGTCGTCGCTGTGGGACGAGATGGCCGTCGAGCAGATCGTGACGAACCTGCTGTCGAACGCGCTCAAGTTCGGCTGCGGCCGGCCCATCACCGTGCAGGTGCGCGCCACCGAGACCGGCGCGGCGATCACCGTGCGCGACGAGGGGCGCGGGATCCCCGTCGACGAGCATCGACGGATCTTCGATCGCCACGTGTGCGCGCCCCGCACCGAGGGAGGCGGGCTGGGCCTGGGCCTCTGGCTGGTGCGGGAGCTGGCCGTGGCTCACGGCGGCAGCGTGACGGTGGCCAGTCGGCCGGGCGCGGGCGCGATGTTCCGGGTGGTGCTCCGGTCGCTGCAGCCCGAGGTGCCGGTGGAGCTGCCGCGCGTTCCCCTGCCGCTGCCGCGCTTCGAGCGGCCGCCGATGATCGCGACGCGCGGGGTCCGGGTCCCGGCGCGCGCGGCTGCCCGCGAACGCCGCCCGGGCCGCGCGTAACGCAGCAGCCGCTGCCGAGGCGGGCGTATCCGCCCTGGGCCCATGGCCGCAGGGACGTGTTCGTCACCACTCTTCCAGGTGAGGACGAACACGTCGCCATGAGAGCTTGGCTGGCCCTTCTGTTCCTGTCGCTGGCGCTTTCTCTGGGGACCGCGCTGGTGGCGTTTCGCCGCCGGAACGACACCGCCGCCGCGCGGTCGTTCGTGGCCATTCCGCTGTTCCACGCGCTGTGGACTGCGCTGGAGATCGTCGGCGCGGGGGTCCGGTCCGTCGACGGCAAGCTGCTCATCAACGGGTTCGAGTGGCTGGCGGGTCTGGGGACGGTGGCCGCCAGTGTCTGGTTCGCCAGCGAATACATCGGCCGCCGTTTTCGGCTGGAGCTGTGGGGGTGGGTGCTGCTGGCTCCCGTTCCCATCATCCTGATGCTACTCGGCGAGCCGTTCGACCATCGCGTGCACCCGGAGGCCTGGGTCCGCCTGCTCCCCGAGCCCGCCAGCCTCGAATACAACTGGGGCTGGGCCGAGATCTCGCTCATCACCTACGGCTGCCTGATGTCGCTGGTGGCCTGCGCCCTGGTGGTCAGCCGGTTCGCGCGCTGGCCCCGGCACAACCCGACCGAGCTCATCGTGGTGGTCGCCGGGCTCGGTCTACCGCCCGCCGCGGCCCTGGTCAGCCTGGCGTTGGGGCTGCGCTGGTTCTCGCAGCGCGACGTGATGCCGCTGGTGTTCGGGGCCTCCGACCTGATCGTGGCGCTGGGCCTGCTTCACCGCCGGGTGTTCGAGCTGGCGCCGCTGGCGCTGGAGACCGTGGTGGCCGCGCTGCCCGACGGGGTCGTGGTGTGCGACCGCCAGGGGTCCATCGTCGAGGTCAACGCGGCGCTGAGCGCGATCCTGCCGTTGCCGAAGGGGCGCGTCCTGGGCACCCCCGCCTCCGTGACGTTCGCGGGCTGGGGGCCGGTCCTCGCGGCCAGCGCGGGCCAGCGCGTGCGCGCCGAGATGGAGCTTCCGGCCAGCAGTGCCGCGGGGGACGGCGTGGAGCCGGCCCGCCGTCGCTGGCTGGACGTGATCGGCACGCCCGTTCACGACCGGCGCGGCCAGCCGCTGGGGGCGGTCGTCGTCCTGCGGGACATCACGGCCACGAAGAACTGGGCGCAACGGCGGTTCCAGGCGGTGTTCGACCACAGCTTTCAGCTGATCGCGCTGCTGGACCCCGCGGGGCGCATCCTGGAGGTGAACGAGACGGCGCTGGCGTTCGCCGGCGCCAGGCGCCAGCAGGTGGAGGGGCGGCCGCTGTGGGACGCCCCCTGGTGGGCGCACTCGGCCACGATGCGCGAGGAGCTGCGGGCTGCCGTCCAGGCCATGGCGGCCGGCGAGTTCGTGCGCTTCGAGGCCATCCACCTGCGCTGCGACGCGAAGATGCGCTACTTCGACTTTTCGCTGACCTCGATCCGGAAGGACGACGGCGGCATCGAGTACCTGATCGCCGAGGGGCGCGACGTCACCGACCTGCTCAATGCCGAGAAAGAGAACGCGGCGCTGGCCGAGAAGCTGTCGCATGCGCGCCGCCTCGAGGCGATCGGGCAGATGGCGGCGGCGGTCGCGCACGACTTCAACAACTTGCTGGTGGCCATCATGGGGAGCGTCGAGGCCGTGCGGGCCGACCTGAACGGTCACGCGACCGCCTCGCGCGGGCTGCAGGTGATCGAGCAGGCCTCCGAGAGCGCCGCCAAGCTGACCCGCCAGCTGCTGATGTTCGGCCGGCCGCAGCCCGCGGCGGCCGCGCCGGTCGACGTCGCGCAGATCGTGTCGCGCAGCGCCTCGCTGCTGGCGCCGATGATGGCCGCCGACGTGGCGATCACGTTCCACAGCGCGCCCGGGCTGTGGCCGGTCCGGATCGACCCGGCCCAGCTGGAGCAGGTCTTGATCAACCTGGGCGTCAACGCGCGCGACGCCATGCCCGGCGGCGGATCGCTGCGCATCACCGCCGAGAACGTCTGCGCCATCGAGTCCCGTCGGTTCCAGGACGGGGAGCTGCGCCCCGGCGACTACGTGAAAATCGCCGTTCGGGACACGGGCAGCGGCATGCCGGAGGCGATCGTCGACCGGATCTTCGAGCCGTTCTTCACGACCAAGGCGGCCGGGCGCGGAACGGGCCTGGGGCTGGCTGTCGCGCACGGCGTGGTGCGCGGTTGCGGCGGCTCGATCGAGGTGCAGTCGGCGCCGGGGGCCGGGACCGAGGTGTCGGTCTACCTGCCGCGCGCCCAGGCCGCCGGCGCCGCGGCCGACGGCGTGCCGGGGCTGCTGCAGGCGCTTCCGAAGGTCGCGACGGCGGCCCGTCCCGAGGTGCTGATCATCGAGGACGAGCGCACCCTGCGCGGCTTCGTCCGGGACCAGCTGCTCGCGTGCGGCTACCAGGTGCACGCCTATCCCGACGGACCCACCGCAGAGACCTGCGCCGACTCGCTGGAGCTCGTGCCTTCGCTGCTGATCACCGACTTCGTGCTGGCCGAGGAGGCCGGGCTGTCCGTGGCCGACGGATTCCGGCGCCGCTGGCCCGACCTGAAGGTGCTGTTCCTCTCGGGGTTCGCCGCCACGGTCCACCAGCGGCAGGGGCGCGCGGACGTGCACTTCCTGCCCAAGCCCTTCGACGCGGGTACCCTGCAACGGACCGTCGCCACGATCCTGGGGCTGCCGCCGGCGCTCAGTTGTTGAGCCGGCCCACGAGCTGCTCGACCTTCTCCACGACCGTCTCGACGGAGAACGGCTTCAGCAGCACCTCGGACCCGGGGAAGCTGGCGCCCAGCGCCCGACTGGCGGTGACGACCAGGACCGGGATGTCGGCCAGCCGGCCGACCTTCTGCTTCTGCTCGTAGAACTGCCATCCGTTGAGGTCGGGCATCATCAGGTCCAGCAGGATCAGCTGGGGCAGATCGGCGCCGTCCAGCAGGCGCAGCGCCTCGCGTCCACTGCTGGCGGTCTGCACCAGATAGCCGGCGTCCTCCAGGACGTCGACGAGGCACTGGCGCAAGTCGGCGTCGTCGTCGACCAGCAGGATGTGGGGTGTGGCGCTCATGTGAGCCGGGGGAGCTCGACGGAGAAGGTGGAACCGGTTCCCAGCTCGCTCTCGACCGAGATGGTGCCGCCGCAGGCCTCGACGATCTGCCGGGTGATCCAGAGCCCCAGCCCCAGCCCGGGGAAGTGCCGATCCGAGGAGGCGCGCTCGAAACGCTCGAAGATGCGGGCCAGCGCGTCGGGCGGGATGCCGACCCCGCTGTCGCTGACGACCACCCGGACCGTGTCGCCGCTTTCGGAGACGTTCACGTCGATCGGGTGCCCGTGTCCGAACTTGATGGCGTTGGACAGCAGGTTCGTGACGACCTGGCCGATGCGCAGGCGGTCCCAGCGGCCCGCGACGATCGGCGCGCCGGTGACCCGGATCGGGCAGCCCGCCCGGTCCGCCGAGTCGCGGACCATCTCGACGGCGTCCCCGACGATGGTCAGCAGGTCGCAGTCCTCGACCGAAAGGACCAGCCGTCCGGCCATCAGCCGCGAGACGTCCAGCAACACGTTCACCAGCTGATCGAGCCGCAGCACCTGGTTGCGAATGACCGTGAGTTTCCGCCGGAGCGTGTCGTCGAGGAGCCCGTCGTGGTTGCGCAGGAGCACCTCGGTCTGCAGCCCCAGGGTCGTGATCGGCGTGCGCAGCTCGTGAGAGGCGGTGGAGAGGAACTCCTCGCGCAGGTGCACCGTGCGGCGCAGCTCCTGTTCGTGCGTCACCAGGCGCGTGATGTCGCGGAGGGTCAGCACCGCGACGTCGTCGGGATAGTCATGCCGGCCGGACACCAGGTCGGAGTCGGCGAGCAGCCAGATCTTGCCGGACGGCGTGTCCCACACGAGCCGCCGCCCCTGCAGGCGGGTGCCCGACGACAGCGGCGCCAGCTGGTCGGGCGGAACCTCGGTCGCGCCCTCCTCGTCGGGCAGGCGCAGGCTGGCGAAGTCGGACAGCGGCCGCCCGCGCGCCAGCTGCGTGCCGAACAGCGCCACGGTGGCGCGGTTCGCGAACAGGATCCGCGCCTCGCTCGGCTGAAGCAGCAGCAGAGGCACCGGCAAGGAATCCAGGAGGCGCTCCGTCCAGGCGGTGTGGCGGCGCATGCTCTCCAGCGCCGCTTCCTGCTGGGCGTTCCGGCGGCGCATGGCGGTCACCTCGAGTCGGGTCTGAACGCGCACCAGCAGCTCGCGCGCCGAGAACGGCTTGACCAGGAAATCGTCGGCTCCCGCCTCGAGCCCCGCGATCGTCTCCTGCTCGCCGGCCTGGCCGGAGACCAGGATGACCGGCACGTCGCGGGTGAGAGGTTCGTCGCGCAGTCGCCGCAGCAGCGTGATGCCGTCGACGCGCGGCATTCGCACGTCGCTGATGACCAGATCGGGCGCCGTGCGGCGGACCAGATCCAGCGCCGACGCCG
Organism: uncultured Myxococcales bacterium; assembly: GCA_964546845.1. GTDB lineage: Bacteria > Myxococcota_A > Polyangia > Fen-1088 > Fen-1088 > JADGRB01. The sequence continues at coordinate 15,409 of CAZJMY010000134.1, forward strand.
CGTCGGCGGCGATGCTCACGTTCCACCGCGTCCCGAGGAGCAGGGAGAGCATGTCCCGCACGTTGGGATCGTCCTCGACCACCAGGATGCGCATGCTCGACTCCGACCGGGCCGGCTCCGGGCCGGTGATCGCGGCGTTGGCGAGGTTGGGGATCGACGACAACGACGTGTTCTCCACGATGGCTCCATCTGCGCACGCCGCGCGCCCGCAACAATGGGACGAAGCCTGAGTTCTCACGGTCAGTCGACGCAGGCCGGTAGCTCGGTGCGCATCCGGTCGCGCCCGGCGACGCCGCACGTGGGCCCGAACGACCACGTCGTGCGGGCGGGGCGCGGACCTCCGATACGGTCGACGACGACGGCGCCGGCGGTGGGGCGGCAGCATCCGGCGGTCCGCACGAGATTGTCCTTCGTGATCGTGGCCATCGCGCCGACGGTGTCCTGGTAACTGGCCGTGCCGTCGACGATGAACGAGGACCCGTCGCCGAACGAGAACGTGCCGCTGCCGTCGAAGGTGATGTCCGCCTTCAGCACGCCCGAGACGTCGAAGATCTGAATCTCGCCCGACTGGATGGCCTGCACGGTGGTGGGTGTCAGCCCGTAGGTGTAGGTGGCCGTCGTCGTGACCGACTGCGACGGGATGACGATGCGTCCGCCGACCGCCGGCTGGATCGTCACCCCCGTCAGCGTCAGCGTCGAGCGGAGCGTGAGGGTGGTCGTCGGCGCGCAGACGGCGTCCGACGCCGAGCGGCTGGAGGTCAGATCGACGACGCCGTCGACGGTCTCGGTGCCCAGCGCGCAGGCGGTGAAGGTCAGCGTCACGCCGTTGCGCACGGAGGGAGGGGTGGCGCCGGTACAGGCGGGCGGGGCGGTCTTGGCGACGACCGACACCTGCCCTGGGCAGACGGTCTGGCCGCTGGCCAGCGCCTGGATGGCCCCGGCCAGACCCGACGCCGTGTGGGTCCCGACACCGGCATTCGCGCCGCCGTCGCTGACGACGGGCGTCGCGCCGGCGGAGGCGAGCGTCACCGCCCGGGAGTCCCAGTTGTCGGCCCACCCGTAAGCGGCGTAGGTGATCGCGTCCGGGTAGTAGGACGCATACAGGTACGCGTCCTCGTACGGAGTCACGTTCGTCGCGGCGCTCTCGATGCAGCCGGCCGCGTGCAGCGCCAGTGAGATGACGATGGGGGCGGTGATGCGCATGCCGTCGCTCCTCCTGATGCAACGTAGTGGCGTTGCCGGGTGCGACGGTTCGCGCCGCGCGATTGTCATCCCTTGGCGGACGTGTCGGCGCGGCGCGACGCACTACCTTCCGAACGGAGGTGAGAGATGGTCACGAGGTCAAAGAACAGGTCTCGCGTCATGCAGGTGATCTGGGCGGCGGCGATGTTCGGCGCCATCTTCTCGATCGGCGTCGCGGGTCGCGCCGACAGCACCTCGGAGGTCCAGACCCAGAACGGCGCGGCGCGGCTCGTTCGCAAGACCGCCAAGGTGGTCGCCATCGACGCCCGCGACCGGACGTTGTCGCTGCAAACCAGTGACGCGATGACGACCTCCGTGAAGGTGCCCCCCGACATGAAGGCGTTCGACCTGGTGAAGGTCGGCGACATCGTGGACGTCGAGTACTACGAGGGCATCGCGATCTCGATGTTGCCGCCAGGATCGAAACCGTCGATGACCGAGCGGCAGACGCGGTCGGGCGGCTCCGGAAGCGGCGCGAAGGTGACCGACGAGGTGTCGGTATCGGCGGAGATCCTGTCGGTCGATCTGGGACAGAACATCGTCTCCTTCAAGAGCCCCAGCGGCACGCGCACGGTGCAGGTCCGCGACCCGCGGCTGCAACACCTCTTGTTGAGTCTCAAACCTGGCCAGGTCGTGCAGGTCACGTACCGGCAGGCGACCGCGGCATCGTTGCGACTCGCCGGTCATTGATTTGGGTTAGTGGTTCCGCGCCTCCGTTCCGCGTCCTCTCCTCGGCGCGGAACGGAGCGCGGGGCCTCCTTGTGACCGTCACCGGGCGAAGACGACAGGCGCGGACCACGTTCTCGTGGCCCGCGCCTTTGTTTCAGGGGGCTCTCCCCCGGATCCAGGTTCGCCCGACAAGCGACGCGCGCGCAGCGGAACCAGATTCGCTATCGATTGAGAAGGAGGTACGGCATATGAAGACCAAAGTCACAGGGTGGATGGTGGGCGGGATGGCCCTCTTTTTCGGAAGCGCGGCGGGCGCGGCTGAGATGGCCGCCGATCCGATGGACAGCGGAGCGTCAACGACGGCGTCGTCGGGGCCGGCCTGCCGCGACATCGGCATCACGGTCAGCTTCGACTCCGGTTCGTACGAGCTGAACACGAACGCCAAGGGGGCGCTGAACGGCGTGGCGCAGTGGATGGCGGCCAAGGAGTCGCGGACGCTGAAGCTGGCGGGTCACACCGACATCAGCGGCGACCCGGGGTCGAACCAGACGCTCAGCGACAAGCGGGCTGACGCGGTCAAGGACTACCTGCTCCAGCACGGCGTCGACGGCAGCCGCATCAGCGCCGTCGGTCGCGGCGAGGAGCTGGTGGGCAATCTGCCGGCCAGCGGCCGCACCGTGACGTTCATGGGCTGCGACAAGGCGGTCATGGCGCAGCAAGAGGCGGCCCCGCCCCCGACGCCGGCGCCCGCGGCCGAGCCGGAGGCCGTGCCCCCGTCGGAGCCCGCCGAGGCCCCGGTGGCCGAGCTGCCGCCGCCCGCGCCGGTCGTGACGCCGGTGCCGGCCCCGATGACGGACTACGACACCCCGCCTGCCAAGTCGCACGGGTACGGCTCGGCCGTGGGTTTCGCCGTGCTGTTCGGCGGCGGCTACACGGACTTCACCAACCAGCGGCTGCGTGACGCGACCTCGGCCGGCGGCGACTGGGCGGTCCGGCTGGTCGTCGGCACCAAGTCGTACGTCGGGTTCGAGGCGGCCTACGTCGGCTCCGCGCGCAGCATCCAGCCGCTGGGCCTGTCGACCAACGCCGACCTCGTGTCGAGCGGCGGGCAGGGCGCGTTGCGGCTGAACATCCCCATCGTCAGCGGGGACATGCTCATCGAGCCTTACGGCTTCGCCGGGATCGGGTTCGCGCACTACTGGGTCACGAACTACAACCGGACGACGCTGTCGGACCTGTCGTCCACCGACAACATCATGACCGTGCCCGTGGGCGGCGGTATCTCCTTCGCGCATCGGGCCTTGATGGTGGACGTGCGCGGCTCGTGGGTGCCGACGTACTACAACAACCTGCTGGCGACGACCGGCGGGAACCTGAACACCTGGGGCGTCAACGGCAACATCGGCGTGGCGTTCTGAGCTGAGCGCGTCCAGGGGGCGCCGCCCCCGCATCCGATCGGTGGCGGCGCCCATCACTGGACCTGCGTGCACGACGCCGTCGCGATGTCGCATGAGAATGTGGCGTTCGCGCCGGCGAACTGCATCGCCATGATGCCCACGGTCACCGTCGCCTGGCCGCCACCGGCAGCCACCTGAAAGCGGACGCCCGACGGGGTCAGCTCGAAGTCGAACGACGTCGAGCCGCTGTGCCCGGCGACGCCTGCCGTCCCCTGGACGGCGACCAGCAAGTTGGCGTCCGAGGTGGAGGTGGGCAGGACGCCCAGCAGGTAAAAGATCAACGTGCCGTCGATCGAGCCCTGCACCGATGACAGCGCCGCGCCAAGGGCCGACCCGTCGCGCGCGACGGACGCCTCGCACTGGGTGGCCGTCGCCCACAGACGGGGAGACAGCTTGCCGTCCTCCACGACGGCCACGGCGCTCAGCGAGCCGTTGGCGTTCTTGTCGGGAGGCCCGCCCGGATCTCCCCAGCCGTTGCAGACGTGTTCCACCTGCAGGACCGCGTCGACCGGCGCGCCGCCGGCCGTGAACTTGCCCGTTCGATCGGGCAACCCGGCGTCGTCGAGGCGCTTCTTCACCCGGCTCAAGAGGTCGACGACCACCTCGGGCAGCCAGCCGAGCTGGAGCGCGTCGAGGCGGGCCTGCGCGTCCGTGAACGCTTGCTGGATGTTGGTGCCATCGATGACCGCGGTGGGCATCTCGTAGCTGGCGGCGAGCTGGGCGGTGTCCGTGGCCAGCGGGGCCTCCGGGATCGTCAGGCTGGACTGGCTGCAGCCGCCGGCGGCCAGCAGCAGCGCGGCCCCGAATGTTCGCCCTGCGGGACGCGGTCTCAAAACAGCACCGCCAGCTCGCCGTCGGGAACGATCGTTTGCTTCGGCACCGCGATGTCCAGGCCCGGCGCGAAGTAGTTGCCGTAGCCGACGCCCAGGATCAGGTGGAAATGGTCCCACAGGAACGCCACGCCGCCCACCACCTGCCAGGGGTGGCGCACGCGCGGGACGACCTGGCCGTCCAGCTGGACGGTGGTCGACGCGTCCGCCATGTGAGTGGCCCCGAACGACACGTTGGACACGTACGGCTGCACGCGGCCCATGGCGGTGATCGAGAAGATGCGCGTGATGCGGAATTCGGCGATCAGGCCGGTTTGCACGGCGTTGGCCACGCCGGCGCCGTGGACCTCGGCGTCGGAGACGTTGCCGGAGCCGGTCAGGTGCGCGTAGACGTACGTCGCCTCGCCGTGAAGGAAGAGGTGGCGCTGCGCGTGGAACGAAACGAACAGCGACAGCGGGACGTCGAACAGCTCCCCCGAGGTGTCGCCGCTGCTGAGGTGCGCGTAGTAGACGGCGACGTGCGCCGCCGCCGCCCAGCGACCGCGGTCGAAGAACTCGTACTTCACGTGCAGGTTGGGGACCAGGATGCTGGTGAAGCTGCGGAGCGCCCACGCCGGGGGATCCGTGCCGATCGAGAGGTTGTCGAGGATGCCGAACTCGAACGCGAGCAGGCCCAGCTTCACCTGGTGCCGGTCGATCGTGTACGCCGTGCGCTCGTCCAGCAGCGGCAGCGGACGCGGTGGTGGCGCGTCCGAGGGCGGGGCCGGCTTGGTTTCGATCACCGTCGGGCTCTCCACGTCGTCCGCCCACGCCGCCGCCCGCAGCACCCCTGTCAGACCTGCCAGCACGCAGAGTCCAGCTGCCCGCGCGCCGAGACCGCGCGAGCGCTTCCGCAAACCATCCATGAGCTCTCCTCTCCGAGAGCTTCACGGTGGCGCCACGGCCCGAATGCGCCAGATGGTGGAAGGCCGTCGCGCCCGAAATCAGGCGCCGACGCAACGACGTCGCCCGGCGGCGTCTAGAAGCGGTGTTCCAGGCCGAAGGAGATGGTCGGGCCGAACGACAGCGCCGATCGCCCGCAGATCTGCGCCGGGTTGTCGCAAGAGCCGCGATCCTCGATGCCGGCGATGCCGAATCCGCCCGAGACGAACCAGCTGCCGGCGCCGCCGTCGCCGACGACGCGGTGGCGAAGGCCGATCGTCGTGAAGATCCACGACTGCAGATCGAGGCCGCCCTCGACCCGCAGCATCAGGCGGTCCGTCAGCGGAACTTGAAGGCGGCCGAGGACGTCGGAAAAGCCGATCGTGCGCCGCCCGGTGTACTTGTTGGCGGCCATCGCGTAGGCGTACTCGAGCGTGAACGACAGCCCGTCGAGGCGCCCCAGGCGCAGCGTCGACGCCAGCGAAACGCCGTTGCGGCCGAACCGGCGCAGCTGGCCGCCCACCCCCAGCCCGACGGCCAGGTAGGTGATGGAATAGGCGGCGTGCAGGCGGGCCTGGATCTCCGTGCCCGTGCCCTGGCCGCTGGAGACCACGCTGAACGGCGCCAGCTCGACGCCGACGGTCAGCGGGGCGCGAAAGTCGTGGGCGTAGCGCAGCTCGCCCAGGCCGCCCCAGCTGTTGGCGGTCAGGCCCAGCACCGGGCGCAGCTCCAGCTCGACGCGGTTGGCGGCGGGTCGCGCCGCCTCGGCCGGAGCCTGCGCGACGCGGCTGACGGTGGTCGTGTCCCCGCCGGTGTCCCCGCCGGCCTGCGCCGTCGCCGCCGTCGCCGTCCCCGTCACCGCCAGCGCCGTTGCCAGGATCGCCGCGGCGGGACGGATCAACCGACCACCCGGATGGCTTCCAGCTCTTGCCCGCGGCGCAGCCATCCGCGCAGCCGCTCCTCGGCGGAGCGGCGGTCGACGTGGTGGGGCGGGACTCCGCCGGCCGCCGCCAGCGCCGCCAGCTCGGGCTGGCTGGTGGGCCGGAAGGGGGCCGCGCGGAGCATCGCCGCCGAGAGCTCGACGGCGGGCGGGGGCGGCGGCAGCGACTGAGACAGGCCGGCCTGCTGCGGATCGATGCAGGCCGACAGATCCGCGGCAGCGTCCATCCTGACGCCCAGGCTGGAGATGCCGAAGCGCGCGGCCAGCGTGGCCAGGATGGACACGTGATCGTACGGGGTCGACACGACGGCCCCGGGGCGCACGGACGGCCCGACGACCAGCGCGGGAACGCGGAACCCGATCTGCCGGAAGTCCGGATCGGGGTCCGGGACCGTGGGCGGCGGGACGTGGTCGAAGTAGCCGCCGTGCTCGTCGAACAGGACCACCAGCATCGCGCGCGGCCAATGCACGCTGGCCGCCAGCGCGCGGTGGATGCTGGCCAGGAACGCCTCGGCCAACCCGAAGTCATAAGGCGGGTGTCCGTCGTTGACGCCGAAGTCCGGCTCGATGAAGCAGAAGCTGGGGAGCACGCCGTGGGCCGCGTCGTCGAAGAACCGATCGACGGGAATCGGACTGACGGCGTCGTCGCCCGAGAAGCTGTTCTCGGGGAAGGTGACGCTGTACCAGGGCGCCGGGCTTCCAAAGTAGTACCCGGCCGACACGCAGCGGTCCGCCAGGCGCTCCCACACGGTCGGCGGTGGGGCCAGGCCCATCGGCACGTTCTTCTTGTGGCCCGCCGCCGTGGCCGCGTGCAGGTAGTAGCGGTTTGGCCACGTCGGGCCCATCACCGACGAGAACCAGCGGTCGCAGACCACCCCCTGGTCGGCCAGGCTGTAGAGGTAGGGCGCCGTCTCGCGACGGTGGTAGCTCATCACCTCGGCCTGGTTGGCGCCGCTGTTGACGGCCACGAAGCCGTCGTTGGCGCCGTTGTTGAACGCGCGGTGCGAAGAGACCCAATCGTGCTTGGGGTCCAGCGTGGAGACGTCACCCGCTGCGACGTTCACGACCACCGGGTTGCCGGCGCCGTCCAGGTTGCACTCGAGCCCGGTCAGCCCGTCGACGACGTCGGCGGACGGGTAGGTCGGATCCGTCGCCAGGCCGCCCAGCAGGTGGTCGAACGATCGGTTCTCCATCATGACGACCACGATGGTGTCGACCGCCGAAAGCAGCTGCCGGGCGGTGGCCGCGGGGCTGTTCGCCGCCACCGCCGGGGGTGGGAGCGGGCCGCCCGGGCAGCGATCGCGAAACGACCCGCAGGCCGTCTCGGCGAGACCGAGCGCGCCTGCGCCGGCGGCCACCTTGAGCAACGATCGGCGCGACAGCGAATGGCGGGACATGTACTTCACCGCGAGCGGTGCTTGTGCCGCGGCGGCCACAGTCTTGAGGGCGGCGGATGATTGTGCAAGCTGAGCCGAGCCGAATTGCCGGCTGGAAAGCGAGCCGGCGTTCGCTCTCCAGTCAGCGCCCGCCGGATTCCGGCGGCGCACCAGCGCGCGGCGTTGCCGCCGTTTTGCGGGGTCCATACGTTCGCTGGGGAGCGCGCCGCGATGAACCTCCTGGGCGTGTTGTTGACCCTCGTCGCCATGCAGCTTCCGCCGGTGGCGCCGGCGGTCGATTCGCCCGAGGTGCCCGCCGCGCCGTTTCGGGTCGTGCCGGTCGACGATCCGGCCGTCCCGCGCCCGTCGCTGCCCTATCTGCGGACGATCGTCGAGACGTCGTTCGTGCTGGGACTGGGAACGGTGTGGTACTGGCGCGCGCCGTCCGCCAGCGACTTCGACCTCCACTTCGACAAGCGGGACTGGCGGTCGAAGCTGTTCTCCGTCAACGACGTCGTGTTCGACGACAACCGATTCTCGACGAACGGGATCGTGCATCCCGTGGCCGGCGCGATCTACTACCAGATCGCGCGCGGCAACGGCCTGGGCCCGGGCGCCTCGTTCGCCTCGTCGTTCCTGGCCTCGGCCGTCTGGGAGTACTTCACGGAGTTCAGGGAGAAGCCGTCCATCAACGACCTCATCCTGACGCCCATGGGCGGCGCGGTCATCGGCGAGGCCACCTATCGGGTCGGACGCATGTTCGCCGCCGGCCGCCCCAGCATCCCCAATTGCATCGGCGCGATGGTGTTCTCGCTGGTGGCGACGTTGAACGAGACCACGGTCTGCCGGTCCGCCTCGCACCCGCCTTACGACGGCGTCGGTTTCTCCCAGAGCACGCCGCACCGCCTGGACCTGGCGGTCGGCGAGTCGTTCGGGCGCTTCGACGACGGCCCGCTCAGCGGCGACCTGCTGATCGATTTCGCGACGGTCGTGGTGACGAACCCCGGGTACGACCGGCCGGGCCAGGAGACGCTGCCGGTCCACGCCGGACAATGGACCTCGTTCATCCTCGAGAGCTTGCTGTCCGACGGCAACCTGGCCGGGTTCTGGATGCACGCCGACATGGTGTGGTGGGGGCGGTACTCCCGTCACTTCGCCGAGCCCAGCGGCGAGCGCGGCGACAAGCCCCACGGGCACGGCTTGATGCTGGCGCTGGAGAGCACCTTCGACTACGACACGCGCGACCTTCCCATGGAGAAGGACCGCACCGCGACGGCCGGCATCCTGGGGCCGCGCATGGAGTACACCAGCCGGCGCGGGCACGTCACCTGGCGCGCCGACGTCGGCGCCGCCTACGGCTTCTCGATCGTCACGTCGCTGGTGTATCCGTTCGCCGCGCCGGCGCTGGCCGGCCAGGAGATCAAGAGCGAGCTGTGGCAACAGGGCTACTACTACGCGCAGAGCCTGACGGCCCACGCCGCGTTTCAGGCGCGCGTCGGCTCCGTCGAGCTCTCGCTTGCGGCGCGCCTTCTGGACGCCTGGTCGTTCAACCGCGGCGACCGCTATCAATCGCAGATCACGAACAACTTCTCGCTGTTCGATCAGCGCACCTGGGTCCGGGCGGCCGTGACGTTGCCCGTCTTCGGTGGCCCCTTGAACGCTTTGCTGATGGCCGAGAGGGACGACCGCAGCAGCCGCATCCCGGGCTTCAGCGTCCACAGCGTGGAGACGCGCGGCGCCCTGTCGATCCTGGCCCGCTTCTGAGGCGCCCGCGGGCCGCCGCGAACTGAAGTAAGCTGCCGCGATGCGCTTCGCCGGACGGGTCGCGATGGTTACGGGCGCCTCGCGCGGGGTCGGCAAGGCGCTGGCGCTGCGCCTGGCGGCCGAGGGGTGCGACGTGGTGGTCGCCGCCAAGACGGCGGCGCCCGACCCCAAGCTGCCCGGCACGATCCACGACACCGCCCGCGAGATCGAGGCGCTGGGCCGGCGCGCGTTCCCGGCCCAGCTGGACGTGCGCGACGACGCCGCCGTCGAGCGGGTCGTGACCGAGGCGCTGGAGCGGTTCGGGGCCATCGACTTCCTGGTCAACAACGCGGGCGCGCTATACTGGCGGGCCGCCGCCGAGACCGAGATGAAGCGATTCGATCTGGTGATGGGCGTCAACGCGCGCGGCACGCTCGCGTGCACGCGCTACGTGCTGCCGTCGATGCTGGCCCGCAAGTTCGGCCACATCCTGATGCTGTCGCCGCCCGTCGACCCGAAGGCAGGGGCGGGGAAGGTGGCCTACGCGCTGAGCAAGTTCGGCATGACCTTGATCGCCCAGGGCGTGGCCGAGGAGCTGCGCGGACAGGGCGTGGCGGCCAACGCGCTGTGGCCCGCCACCTTGATCGACAGCCAGGCGACGCGCCGGTGGGGGCTGGGTGGTCCGGCGCTGTGGCGCAAGCCGGAGATCCTGGCCGACGCGATGGTCGCCATCTTCGACAAACCGCCCGCGTCCTTCACCGGGCAGGCGCTCATCGACGAGGACTTCCTGCGCGGCGAAGGCGTGACCGACTTCGCGCGCTATCGCTGCGACCCGGACAGCGAGCCGCCGCGGGTCGGGTTCGACTTCCGCCTTCAGGCGGGCTGAGCGTCGGTTCCGGAAGGCGCCGCCACCGCGGGCTGGGCCGCGTCGCCCATGCGCCGCAGCCAGCGCACGTGCGACAGCAGCGCCTTGCCCATCGTCGCGTGCGAGCGGTGCGCGATTCCGTGCTGCTGGCAGGTCGCCTCGACGATGGGCGACAGGGCCGGATAGTGGACGTGGCAGGTCTTGGGGAACAGGTGGTGCTCGACCTGGTAGTTGAGGCCGCCCAGGTACCAGGTGAGCAGCCGGTTGTCGCGCGCGAAGTCGACGGAGGTCTCGACCTGATGGGCGGCGAAGTCGCGCCCCAGCTGCTTCGTGCCGGCGGGCGCCACGCGGAAGGTGGCCTCCTCGACGCAGTGAGCGAGCTGGAACACGACGGCCAGCGTGAACCCCAGCACGCAGGTCGTCAGCATGTAGAGCGCGACGACCGACCCGGCCCGGTGGTGCAGGAGGGGTACCGCGAAGGCCAGCGTCAGGAAGCAGATCTTGCCGACGCAAAACGAGAGCAGGTCCCAGCCGCTGGGCCGCATGACGCGCGTGTCGGCGACGCCGGGGCGGATCAGCGAGCGGAAATCGCCCGAGAGCTGCCAGTTGACGGCCAGCAGCGCGTAGAGGCCCCAGATGTAGAGGTGCTGGAAGCGGTGAAACCAGTAGCGGCGATCGTGCGGTGAGAGGCGCGCCAGCGGTCCCAGCCGGATGTCGTCGTCCGAACCGGACACGTTGGGATAGCTGTGGTGGGCGATGTTGTGCTTGAACCGCCAGAAGTAGGCGTCGCCGCCCAGCAGGTTCAGCGACAGCGCGGCGGCCCGGTTCACGCCGGCGTGTGGCGAGTAGGCGCCGTGGTTGCCGTCGTGCTGGATGTTGAAGCCGACCCCCGCCATGGCCAGCGCCAGCGAGACGGACAGCGGCACGGCTTGCCACCACGCGTGCGCGCACCAGACCAGCAGCGCATAGGAAGCGGCCAGCCAGACGAGCAGCACGCCCGTCTTGATGTGGAGGTTTCGATCGCCGTGCCGCGCCCGCGGCCCTTCCGCAAAGTACGCGGACACACGGGCCTCGAGGTCGCGCCGGAACCCCGTACAAGGCGCATAGGTGGGGGGCACCGCGGGGTAAGGTACCACCTTTGCCGAAAAATCAGGCAAATCCCTATTGCGTCAGTGCCGATCGGAAAAAAACAGCGCAGCGGTCCGGGCCCGGCGCTATTTCAGGTCGTTGAGCACGGTCTGCAGGGCGGCGGACGGAGATCCGTCCGTCCGGCTGATGTCGCTGCCGGTGTCCCACAGAACGGGCACCATCCCGTGAGACAGGGCCGCCTTGGCGACGCTCTCCATCCACAGGATCCGCGAGGCCGGCTGGCGCGGGTACTTGTCGCCCAGCGTGACGCCGAACTCGCCCAGGATGACGGGCAGGTTCTTCTGCGCGCTGAAGGCGGCCAGCTTCGTGAAGTACATCTGCAGCGTCATCTTCTCGGCGTCCGTGCCCCACGTCGTCGCCGGCGAGCCCCACGACTCGACCGTGTCGAGGCCGCAGAACGTGTAGGGCGTGTAGTAGTGGATCGACAGGAACAGCTTGTTGGGCCCCGCCGGATCCGTGGGGGCGGTGAACGCGTCGACGCAGGTCAGGTCGATGTCGGTCGTGAACCCCGCGATCAGCAATGCGCGGCCCGCGTTGTAGCCGCCCTGGCCGCGCACGGTGGTGACGAACAGCTGGTTCAGCGTGTTCAGCGCCGCATAGTCGGGGGTGCCGCTGGCGTTGCCGCCGACGTAGAACTTTCCTTCTTCGTTCAGCGCCTCGAAGATCAGCTTGTTGCCGACGGCGCTGAACGCGGTCGCGATCTGCGTCCAGTACGACGCGAACTTGGTCTTCACGTCGGCCGTCAGCGTGTACTGGGTCGATTTGCCCTCGCTGTCGATCCAGCCGCCGTCCCAGTGGATGTTGACGATGGCGTACATGCCCGCGTCCAGCACCCAGCCGACCACCTGCTTGACCCGGTTCATCTTCGTCGCGTCGATCGTCCCGTTGACCGCGTAGGTGTCCCACGCGACGGGGATGCGCACGTTCTTGATGCCGTGGCTGGCCATGCCGTTGACGAACGCCTGCGTGACCAACGGCTGCCCCCAGCCGGTCTCCCAGCTGCTGGTGTTGTCGAACGTGTTGCCGATGTTCGCGCCGAACCCCATGGCCGCCGCCATGGCGGTCGCGTTCACCGTGTCGCCCGCGCCGGCGGTGGCGCCGCCCCCCGTGCCGGGAACACCGCCGGTGCCGCTGCCGGCCGCGCCGCCCTTGCCGCCCGACCCGCCGGCCGCGCTGGTCGTGCCGCCGGTGCTGGTCGTGCCGCCCGTGGCGGTGGCGCCGCCGGTCCCGGGACTCTGTCCGCCGCTGCCCCCGCTGCCGCTGCCCGAGCTGGCGCAACTCACCAGCAGCAGGAGACAGGCCAGGTGGGGGGCGATCGAATCCAACGAGCGGGGGCGGTTCTCGTTCATGGCAGCTCTTCTTGTCGGGGGCTCACGGTTCTTGTCAGCGGGCTTCAGGGCCCCGTGGAGACCTTGCCGAGCATCTCCCACAGGCGCTTGGCAGGGGCCTGGCCGTCGCATCCGTTGACGAGCCATCCCTGCCCGTAGGGCGACATGCCCAGCCCCGGCCCGACGGTGGAGCCCGCCGGCAGCGTCGGGTCGGCCGCGACGCGCGCCACGCTGCTGGCGAAGGTGGGGATCCCCACGGCCAGCACCGCGACCTGGTCGGAGGCGGGGAACCACTGCCACAGGTTGGGCTGCTTGGCGGCCATCCAGGCCCCGAACGGGGTGGCCGGCAGCTGCGCGACCTTCGCCGTGGGGACGTCGCCCTGCTGGTTGTAGAACGCGCTGACCTGGATGTAGCGGAAGCGGTTCGCGACGATCGTGTCGGCCCAGGGATCCTCGTCGCCGTTGGGGGCGTTCATGCTGCCGCCGGAGGCGGTCGTGCCGCCCAGCGACGCGACGACCACGACCCGCTCCGTCACGGAGTGATCGATCAGATAGGCGTCCGCCACGTCGGTCAGACCGTCGCCCGTGGCCACCACCATCGGCCGGTTCGGAAGGCTCAGGGTCTTGGACTGGTTCACGATGAACAGCGCGCCCTCCGACCGGTTGGGGCGCGTGTCGTCGATGTTCCCGCTGGCCGGCATGACCAGCTTTGCGCCGACGCTGGTCTGCGGGTCGGGGATGTTTTGCAGGCCGCTCTCGCGAGCCGCCGCGACCAGGTCACGCCACCCGCTCACGTTCTTCTGGATGTCGCCCCAGACGGAGGTCGTGTTGACGATGATGCCCGCGAGCGGCGGGCCGCCCGTGTTCGCCAGCAGCACGGCGTACTCGCCCGACCAGTTGTCGTAGGCCCAGTCGTTGATGAGCACCAGCGGGTTGCGCTCGTCGACGGGCAGAAGCCCGTGCTGCCGGTTCGTGCCCGCGTCCAGCGTCTCGTCGCAGGCGCCGGTCATCACGACCAGCGCGAGCCCGAGCGCGAACAGGGGGGCGGGGCGGACCATTCGCACCTCCAGACTGTCTGACGCCGACCTCCCTGATAAGCAAAAACGTCCGCGCCCCGCGGTCTGTTCGGCGATGCGGGCGCTTTTCACACAGGGGCCACCCCGTTCCGGACGGTCTCAGGGGCTGGTCACGGCGTGCCAATCCCAGAATTCCGGCGCCGTCGACGTGCCCAGAAGGACGAGCGTGTTCCCGCGGCAGCGGCGCAGCGCCCGACGGCTACTCGGCCGTCGCGCGCCGGACGGGCAGCTCCGCCAGCCCGAGCAGCTCGGGACCGACCGCGTGGTTCTGGAAGTACTCGCGGGGGCAGACGTTCCAGCGCGCCCGGAACAGGCGGTGGAAGTGCGCGTAGCTGCCGAAGCCTGCGGCGCGCGCGGCCTGCCGCAGCGTCGTGCGCGTCGCGTGGCGGTCGCCGAGCAGCTCGAAGAACCTCCGGAAGCGAATCCGGTTCCGGTACTCGACGATCGACACCCCGGCGTCGCGCTTGAAGACGCGAGCCAGCCGGCTGACGCTGAGGCCGAGCCGTGTGCTCAGCTCCTTGCCGGTGAGGCTGGGGTCCACCCTGAACAGGGTCTCCATCACCTCGACGACGTGGTGTTGCGGTTTCGGGGAGGGCGAGCTCGTTTCAGGTCTCACCCTCGATACTGTCGGCGGCGCGCGGTTGTTGTGGATAAATGCCGCGCGCCGCTCGCGGCCGGGTCAGCGGCCGTCTGCCACGGTCTCTTGCAGCCGCGGCAGCAGCACGCTGCGCGGGAACCGATGCGCGAAGATGGTGGCCGCGCGCCGCGCCTCGCCGCGCCGGCCGGCGGCCACCAGCGACCGAACCCGCAACGCCTCGCGCTCTTCCGCGAGCCGACCGTTCGGGAACCGCCGCCCATGCTCCGCCACCAGCGCCAGCGCGCTGCTGAAGTTGCGGCTGACGTAGGCCGCCTGGGCGCGCTGCAGCAGCCCCACCTCGGCCCGGTACGACTCCTGGGCCGCCGTGAAGCGCGAGGCGCGCGCCGGGGGCAGCGGCTCCGGGTCCGCCGCGAGCGGCACCACGGCCGCGGCCACGGGCGGCGTCGCGACCGCCGCCGGCGGGGGCGTGCCGCGATCACGCGAGAACACCGACGTGCGCAAGGCGGCCGTCGCGCCCGCCGCGCCCACGGCCACCGCCAGCGACGCTGCCAGCGCGATCCGGAACCGCCGGCCGGGCACGGGCATCGCCGCCATCGTCAGCGCGCGCGGCTCTGCCACGATCGCCGCTCGCGCCCGCGCCAGCGCTCGCGCCCGGACGCCGTCCGGCAACCGCCTGATGGTCCGGCCGCGTTCCAGGACGGCCTGCACCTCGGACTCCATGACTCCACCCTCGCTTCTCATTGACTTGCTCCTCCCTCCCTCAACAACCGCCGCACCGCTGCGGCCAATTCCTTGCGTGCCTTGCGCAGCCGAGCATAGGTCCCGAATCGGCTGATGGACAGACTGCGCGCGATCTCGTTGACGGGAACTCCGTCGAGGTCGTGCATGACGACGACGGCGCGCCGCGGAAGCGGCACGCGTTCCAGCGCGGCATACAGCACGGCCAGCGACTCCTTCGACTGCAGCGACGCCTCCGGGCTGATGCCCCGATCCTCGGCGTCGCTCGTCGCGGAGGGCACCTCGCGCGCGCGCCGCCGGCGATGTGCGCAGACGACCCGGAACGCGACGCCGAACAGGTACGGCCGCAGGGGCCGGGTCATGTCCAGCGTCGGCCACTTCCGGTGCAGGATGATGAAGACCTCCTGCGCCAGATCCTCGACCTCCCGGGGGCTGGCCCCGAGACGCTGGAGGGTCTCGAACAGGTAGTCCAATTCCCGGTCATACGCCTGGAGGCAATCGCTTTCGGGCGTCGGCACGGGCGTGGCGGTTCGGACGAGGCGTAAATTGCCCATCGACTACTCACCTACTGTCTCGGCCGATACGCTTGTTCACCGAAATCGCACGCTGAAGTCGGCCCCCAGGACCGCGGCGAACCGCGGGCCGCGCCAGACGGGCAGCGCGTCCAACGTCACGATTCCACGGGTGATCAGCCCCAGCCCGTCGGCGTGTACGCCGAGCAAGAACCGATTGCCGAGCGGGTGCGTCATCGCCGCCCGCAGGCCGGCCTGGAAGACGAACCCATAGGTCGTTTCCGGAACGTCAACGCCGGAGCCGACGACGCGCAGGGCACCCAGGTTCGCCAGCACGCAGGCGCTCCAGGGGGGGCGGACGCCGCAGCCGGCCACGCTGCCCAGAAACTCGCGCTGCGAGAAGCCGGCCCCGTCCGCCCGCTGCGAGGAGGACTCCCCCGTGACCTGGGCGGCCAGCTCGACCGACACGCGCGGCCAGGTCGCCGTCGCCAGCAGGCGGCCGACGGGAACGGCGCTGGATCCCAACCCGAATCCGACGGCGGCGCCCGCGCCGATCGCGATGACCGGCCCCGTGGGGCGGGGCGGCGGCGGAGGCGGCGGCGGCCGCACCACCGGCGGTGGGGGCGCTGGCGGCGGTGGGGGGGGCGGTGGCGGC
>CAZJMY010000135.1:0-1040 GCA_964546845.1 uncultured Myxococcales bacterium
ATGCCCGGGTGGCGCGTCGGCTTCTGCGTCGGCAACCGGACGCTGGTGGGCGCGCTGGGGACGATCAAGGGCTACCTGGACTACGGGATCTTCGGGCCCGTGCAGCTGGCGGCGGCCACGGCGCTGTCGCCGGCCTGCGACGCCGACGTGGCGGGCAACCGCGAGCTCTACAGGCGGCGCGCGGCGGTCCTGTGCGACGGCCTGGCGGCAGCCGGGTGGCCCGTGCCGCGGCCGAGCGCGTCGATGTTCGTCTGGGCGCCGCTGCCCGCGCGGGCCGTCGAGAAGGGGGCGGTCGCCTTCGCGGCTGACCTGCTGGCCCAGGCCCGGGTCGCCGTCTCTCCGGGGGTAGGCTTCGGCCCGGGCGGCGAAGGGTTCGTCCGTTTCGCCCTGGTCGAGACCGACGAGCGCGCGCGTCAGGCCTGCGCGGCGATCGCCAAGTTCCTAACGCGTTGACAACGCGGCCCCGCTCAAGTAGAAACCTCCGCTCCATGCCTTCCGCAGCCACGCACCATCGCCCCACTTATCAGGCGAACGAATCGTTCGTCCACGGCTGGCACATCGCCGACGTCGAGGGTCAGACCCTTGGCCGAGCGGCCACCAAGATCGCCGACATCCTGCGCGGCAAGCACCGCCCGACGTACACGGCGCACGCTGACGCCGGCGACTTCGTGGTGGTCATCAACGCCGACAAGGTCCGCCTGACGGGCAAGAAGTGGTCGGGCAAGCTGTACCGCGATCACTCGCTGTTCCCCGGCGGTCTCCGCACGCAGACGGCGGAGCAGCTGGTCAAGCGCCACCCCGAGGACCTGGTCCTCCGCGCCGTGTGGGGCATGCTCCCCAAGGGGCCGCTTGGCCGCCGCATCTACAAGAAGCTCAAGGTCTACGCCGGCCCGAACCACCCGCACGCCGCGCAGCAGCCCAAGCCCGTCAAGTTCGCCTAGGAGTAGCTGACCGATGCCTGACGTTTCCAAAGCCACTTACGCCACGGGCCGCCGCAAGCACGCCGTCGCCCGCGTCTGGTTGCAGCCGGGCTCCGGCAA
>CAZJMY010000136.1:0-8600 GCA_964546845.1 uncultured Myxococcales bacterium
CGAGCACCTGGCCGACCCGACGATGTGGTCGCGCATCGACGGCGTCCCCGACGCCGAGCTGTGGGAGACCCACCGCGTGCTGAAGGCGGCGCTGGTGCACTTCATCCGGAGGCGCGTCTCCGAGCAGCGGCGGCGCAACGAGTACCCCGAAGAGTTCGTGACGTCGGCGGCGAACGCGCTGGACCCGGACGCGCTGACGATCGGGTTCGCGCGCCGGTTCGCGACCTACAAGCGCGCCAGCCTGATCCTGAGCGACATCAACCGGCTGCGGCCGCTGCTGCTGGATCCGAAGCGCCCCGTCCAGCTGGTGTTCTCGGGCAAGGCCCACCCGGCCGACCGCCCGGGCCAGGAGGTGCTGCGCGCCGTGCACGACGCGACGCTGAACAGCGACCTCAAGAACCACGTCATCTTCATCGAGGACTACGACATCAACGTCGGCCGCCACCTGGTGCAAGGCGTGGACGTCTGGTTGAACAACCCGCGGCGCCCGCAGGAGGCCAGCGGCACCAGCGGGCAGAAGGTGCTGCTGAACGGCGGCCTCAACTTCTCGGTGCTGGACGGCTGGTGGGCGGAGGCCTACGACGGGCTGAATGGGTTCGCGATCGGCGACGGCGTCACGCACGTCAACGTCGAGGAGCAGGACCGGCGGGACGCGCTGTCGCTGTACGAGACCCTGGAAAAAGAGATCATCCCGCTCTACTACGAGCGCGACGACCTGGGTGTTCCGCGCGGCTGGATCGAACGGATGAAGCGGACGATCCGCACGCTGGGGTGGCGGTTCAACACCGACCGCATGGTCATCGATTACACGAACAACTGCTACCTGCCGGCCGCCGGCGCCGAGAGCTGCCGGATGCCGTAGTCGGGGGCGCGGCGTCACGTTCGTGACGTCGCAACCCCCTCAATTCGACGCCGATCTCCGCCGATGGTCCCTCGCATGCGAGGGAGGATCGTCAAGATCGGCGTCGTGCTGTGCGGTCTGGCCGGTGCCGTCTACGCAGCCGAGGAGGCGACGAACCCTGCCCCGCCGACGCTGGAGCAGACGATCGCGCAGCAGCTGGTCGCCGAGGGGCAGTCCGCGCGCGAATCGGGCGTGACCAAGGCGATCGAGAACTACACGGCCGACCAGATGCTGGGCCTGGCCACGCAATACGACCAGGAGATGCGGCGGGCCATCGACCACGCCCAGGACGTGAAGATCCAGGCCTACCGCTCGCACGACATCATCCGCATGACCTGCATCGACGACAAGGTCGACCAGATCAAGTCGGTCATCAGCCTCACCGAGCCGCGCTACCTGATGCTGCGGACCTTCAAGACGCAGGTGGTCGTCATGCAGTCGCAGTTCGCGATCATCGCCACGGCGCACGAGCGCGTGGCCAACCTGACCGCGGAGATCGACGCCTGCATGGGTGACAACCTGGACGCCGTCGGCGTGGGGCGCATTCAGGAAGAGAGCGCCCCCGCGACCGAGAACCTGAACGATCCGACGAAGCCGCAGGATTCCATCCAGCCAATCACCCGCCCCGCCGAAGCCAGCCCCTACCGGTAATCGCGCGCGCGAGTAATCTCTGGCGGCGTGTACACGCCGCTCTCTCGCGTCCTCATCAGGGCGCCGCTGCTGCCGCTGCGGGATTTGCCGCGGGCGGCGCGGGCGCTGGCCGCCCACCCGCTGGGGGCGGACGCCGTGGTGATCGCCAGCCCCGCGCTGGCCGCCGCCAGGCCCGGCGCGGCGGGGGAGCGGGCGCGCGAGCGGTACGCCCGCCGGGCGGCGTTCCGGCCGACTCCCAGCGGGCTTCTGGCGGGGGTGTGCCTGGGCAGCCTCGGACCACGAGCGGTCGTGGCCACCGGTACGCCCGCCGCCGTGATGAGCCCCAGCTGGGCACGCCTGGACGCGCTGGCCCGCGCGCTGCTGGACGAGCCGGCCGTGCGCGAACGCGTGGCCATCCGGGTGGCGCCCTCCTTGCTGCGCTTCCCCGGCGGCGTCCGGTGGATCGGTCCGGGCGCGCCGTTCGGGCAATGGCGGGACGCGGAGCTCGACGAGCGGCTGGCCGCGATCGTCGGGGCCGCCGCCGCGTGGACGCCATGGCCGCGCGTCCGGAAGGCGGCAGGCGACGCCGAAGGTGGCGACGACCTGCTGCTGGCCATGGTGGACGAGGGGCTGCTGCAAACGGATCTGACGCCGCCGCTGGTCGGGGCGCCGGCCGTCGAGTACCTGTTGGCGCGGCTGGAGGCGCTGGAGCTCGAGACCGAGCGGCGCGCCCTGGAGGCCGCGGCCGCCGCGCTTGCGTCGGGGGATCGGCGGGCGGGTACGGCGGCGCTGGACGACCTCCCCGGTCATGCCGAGCGAGCGGTCCAGGCGGTCCTGATCCATCGGCCGCCGCAGCGGCCGCGGATCCCCCGCGCGGCGGTGGCGCGCGCCGCCCGCCTGGTGCCGCTGCTGATTCGCCTGCAACAGGCGCTGGCGCCACCGGCCGCGGAGCGGCTCGCGTCCGAGGCGCTGGCCGACGCCCTCGACGCCTGCACCGAGCTTCACGGGGCCGGCGCGTTCGACCTCGAGGCGCTGGCGACCGGGCAGTACGGCGTCGAGATCGACGATGACGCCGGCCCCGCGTCGGGGGGCCAGGCGCCCGTCCCGGGCGTGGTGGCCTTCCTGGCCGAGGCCCTCGCCCGCGCGGCGCGCGAGGGCCGGGCGGAGGTGGCGCTGGACCCCGCGGCGCTGTCCCGCGTGCTGGGAGAGCCCACCGACGAGGCCTTGCCGGACAGCGCCGAGCTGTTCCTGATCCCGGCGGCGCCCCGGCGTGGCCACCGGCCCGGCGCCGGGTGGCTGCTGGGGCTTCACGGGCCCGCCGGGGCGTCGCTGGGACGGTTCGCCCACGCGCTGGGAACCGCCGGGACCGAGGCGCTGGCGGAGATCGCGACGGCCGTGGGGGATGGGCCCGAACGTCTGGACGTGGCGTTCGCGCCGTCGGCGGAGCTGGCCGACCTGTGCGCGCATCCCCGGATTCGCGGCCGCGCGCTGGCCATCTCGCGCTGGGCGGCGGAGGGCGATCTGACGCTCGCTGATCTGGCGCTGGTCGCCGACCCCGCGCGGCCCGACGCGCTGGCGCTGCGCGACCGCACCGGCGCCGGGCCCGCGGCGGTGGCCCCCTCCCCGCTCTGGCGCGTCCGGTCCAGCACGGCATCCGGCGGCGCGGCGCGGCTCGCCGTCGGCTGGTCGCTTCAGCGCCAGCACGCGCCCTGGGCTTTCACGCCGGGACCGCTGGAGGCGTGGGACCGGCTGCCGCGCGTCAGCGTCGACGGGTTCGTCATCGCCCCCGCCAGCTGGCGCGTCCCGGACGCCGTGCGCGACGGGCGGGCGGGCCGCGCGGCGCTGAAGCGCTGGCGGCGCGAGGCCGGCGTGCCCCGGCACGTGCAGCTGGGGCAAGGCGACGAGCTGGTCCCCGTCGATCTGGAGGCGCCCTCCGCCGCGGGCGAGCTGGCGGGCGTCGCGCGCGTTCACGAGATCTGGCCGCCCCTGGACCAGACGATCGATCGCGATGGGCGCCGCATCGAGCTGGTGGTCCCCGTGGTCAGAGCCAGCGGGCGCGTCGAGCCCGAAGCCGACCTCGCGCGCGTTCCGCCGCCGCGCGAAGCGCCGCCGCTCGATGGCTGGAGGACGTTCAAGCTGTTCGGCGCCGTCGACCTGCAGGACGCGTTGCTGCTGGAGGTGGTCGCCCCGACCGTCGAGGCGGGCCTGGCTGCCGGCGATATCGACGCGTGGTTCTTTCTCCGGTACGAGGACGGGCCCGGCCGGCGCCCTCACCTGCGCGTGCGCGCGCACGGCGCCAAACGACTGGCGGCGTTCGAGCGGCGGCTGCGCGCGGCCCTGGAGGACGCACGCGGCGCCGGCGCGCTGACGTCGCTGGAGACGGGTGACTACTTCCCCGAGCGCGGCCGGTTCCGGGTCGCCGAGCTGGACGGGCTGCACGCCGTGTTTCAG
Organism: uncultured Myxococcales bacterium; assembly: GCA_964546845.1. Lineage (GTDB taxonomy): Bacteria > Myxococcota_A > Polyangia > Fen-1088 > Fen-1088 > JADGRB01. The sequence goes on from CAZJMY010000136.1 coordinate 3,983, forward strand.
GCCGACAGCGGGGCCGTGCTGGCGCTGATTGCCGGCGAGGACGCGGACGACGAACCCGGCCCCCTGGTGCACCGCGTGCGGTTGTTCGACGCGATCGCGGCCGGGTTCGGGTTCGGGGCGGAAGAGCGCGAAGAACTGGCACGGGAACGGCGAGGGGCCGCGGGCGAGGACGATGCGGAGGCTCACCAGGAAGCGGATCGCGTGTTTCGGGCGCTGGGGCGCAGACTGCGGACAGCGTTGGCCGAGGACCAGGACGAGAACGACGAGGGGGCTTTGCTTGCCGCGTTGAGGCGGCGGGTGCGGGAGGCGACACAGGGACTGCGGGTCGAGCGACGGGCGCCACTGGTGAAGGCGCTGCTGCATCTGTCGTCCGTGCGTCTGGCCGGACATGATCCGGACGGGGAACGACTGGGGTACGTGCTCTGGCAGCGGGTGCGCGAGGGGTTGCGACGGGCGCCGGGGCCGCCCCGGTGACGGGGCTGCACCTCCTGGTTGCGCTGCTGGCGGGCGCGCCCGCGGGGCCGCGGCTGCGGCCCGGACGCCACGCTGACCGGACGCCACCGCCGCAGGTCACGCGGCTGACCCTCCCCTTCGACGGGATCTGGGGGGTCCTGCAGGGGTTCGACTCCGACGAGACGCACCGCGGGTACGCCGCGTTCGCGCTGGACTTCGTTCCGGCCCAGCGCGCCGGGACCAAGGAGCCGCCGCGCGGGGCGCCGCTGACCGCGTGGGCCTGCTACGGCCGCCCCGTGCTGGCCCCGGCCGACGGCACGGTCGTCGCGGCCCTGGGGACCCAGAGGGACTGGCCCGCGCACGTCGAGGGGCGCGCCCCCGGCAACTACGTGATCCTCCAGCACGCGCCGCGCGAATACACCGAGTTCCGCCACCTGGCCGCGGGCTCGGTGACGTTGAAGGTCGGCGACCGGATCCGCCGCGGCGACCCGATCGGTCGCTGCGGGAACTCGGGAAACGCGGAGACGCCGCACCTGCACGTCGGGTTCCTGTCGTCCTTCGACCCCATCGTGACCCGCCCCATGACCTTCAGCGGCTACCAGGTGTTGACCCGGGACGGTTGGCGGCCCGGTGACGGTACGCCGCGACGAGGCGAGTTTCTCCGGCGCGCCCCCGGGGGCCGGGCCGAATGAAGGTCCCCGGGTTGTGGGCTCGTACTCTTTCATGCTAGCAACCGCCCCGGAGGACCGATGCCGACGCCGACCAAGCCCCTGACCTTGATGTTGTCGATGAGTCTCCTGGCCGCCGCTTGCGCGAGCTCGTCCAACAAGGGGGCTGCCCCCGGCGCCGCCGCGGGGCCCTCGGGCACGGGCACCACCACCGCCTCGGACGCCCCGGCGGCGCCCGCCAAGAAGCCGCTCAGCCCCGACGACACCAAGCAGTTCCTGCCGGCCTGGACCAAGGGCGAGAATCCGTTCACCGGCGTGAACCTGAAGTGGGTCGACCCGTACGCGCCGGCCCACCTCAAGTCGAAGCTGCTGAGCAAGACGGACCCGCAGACCTCCGCCCTCCTCGCCAAGGTGGCCGACAACGGCGGCGCCGACTGGATCGGCGACTGGACGCCCAACGTCGAGAACTGGGTTCGCCGCCGGGTCACGACGATCTCCAAGGCGGGCTCGCTGCCGCTGTTCATCGCCTACAACCTGCCCGGCCGCGACTGCGGGCAGTACTCGAAGGGCGGCGCCAACCAGGCCGACGACTACAAGAAGTGGATCACCTCGTTCGCGAACGGGATCGGCAACCGGCGCGCGGTGGTCGTGCTCGAGCCCGACTCGCTGGGGCTGATGAAGAAGAAGGGGTGCATGACCGAGGAGCAGCAGAAGGAACGCCTCGAGCTCATGCGGTTCGCGATCCAGACCTTCGAGGCGCTCGGCAACACGGCCGTCTACGTCGACGCCGGCCACTCGGGCTGGCTGCCGGCGAAAGAGGACGCCGCCCTCTTGAAGGAAGCCGGCGTCGACCAGGCGCAGGGCTTCGCGCTGAACGTGTCGAACTACAAGTCGACGCCCGAGGAGATCAAGTACGGCAAGGAGGTCTCGAAGCTGCTGGGCGGCAAGCACTTCGTCATCGACACCAGCCGGAACGGCAACGGCGCCCCGACGGACTGCAGAGGCCCCGACGACGAGAACTGCTGGTGCAACCCGCCCGGCCGCGCGCTGGGGTCGCCGCCCACGGCCGAGACCTCCGACAAGCTGGTGGACGCCTACCTCTGGCTGAAGAAGCCGGCCGAGTCCGACGGCGCCTGCAACGGCGGCCCCAAGGCGGGCGATTACTGGCAGGACCGCGCGCTCGAGCTCTCCCGCAACGCGAAGTACTAGCCTATCGCCCGAGGCGCGCGCGGCGCCGCTGAGATTCCGAGCTGTTACGGGCTCGTAACTCCCAGATACCTGAATCGGTACGCCAACGACGCATCGGCCGCGGATCCGCAGGGGTTCGCGGCTGGTACGCGGCTTGTATTGGTGAGGCTGGGATGGGACGCAGCATGGAAGATCTGGTGAACGGGGCGTTGAGAGGCGTGGGGCGCGCGGGTCGCGATGGGGGGGACGCCATGAGGGGGGGACGGGACGTGCTGAGCCTGTATCTGCTGCGACATGGCCAGACCGCGTTCAGTCATCACAATCGGTTCTGCGGGCGCATCGACGCGCCGCTGACCGCGGAGGGGCGCGCCATGGCGGCGGCCTTCGCCGAGGCCTACGGGCGCGTCCCGTGGGACGCCATCGTCACCAGCAGCCGCACGCGGACGGTCGACACGGCCATGCCGCTGGCGGCGCGCGTGGGCCTGCAGCCGCGCCGCGACGCCCGTCTCGACGAGATGTCCTACGGCGACTGGCAGGGGCTGTCGAAGGCGGAGGCCGCGGGCCAGCACCCCGAACACTTCGCCCGCTGGCTCGAGGACCCGTCGATCGGCGCGCCCAACGGCGAGCCGCCCCGCGAGGTCGCGGCCCGCGCGATGGCGGCGCTGGACGACCTGCGCGCGGCCTACCCGCGCGGCAACGTGCTGGTGGTCTCGCACAAGGCGCTGCTGCGCATCCTGTTCTGCCAGCTGCTGGGGATGGACGTTCGCCACTACCGCAGCGTCGACTGGCCGGTCTCCGGCGTCACGCGCATCGACGTCGCAGGGCGACACCTCTCGCTGCAAACCTTCGCCGACGTCTCGCACCTGTCCGGCGAAGAGGCCACGGAGGTCGACGCCGCGCTGCCGGACGTCCCGGCCGCCGACGAGCCGGTGGCCATGACCGCCGGCTGACCGCGGTCGCCGGGCGCCCTCAGCGCCACAGGCGCGCGGCCGTCTCGTCGGCGAAGAGCAGGCCCGCGGCCGTGAGCCGCAGGTGCGTCTCGTCGACCGTGAGCCACCCGGCCGCCACGGCCGCCGCGACCGCCGCTTCGCGCCCCGCCAGCGGATCGCGCCCGTGCCGGCGCGCGTGCGCCACCCGATCGACGCCGTCGCTGGTGCGTAGCCCCAGCCAGACCGCCTCGTTCTCCAGGTCGGCGGCGCTCCGCCGCTCGACGTGCCGGGGGACTGGTTGTCGCCCCGGCTGCGCCTGCCGCAGGTAGACGTCGGTCGAGCGGGGGTTGGAGAACCGCCACCCCGTCCCGTCGGCCAGCGGCCGGAACGACGCGGCGGACGCCCCGACGCCGAGGTAGGGCCCGAGCCCCCAGTAGAGCTGGTTGTGGCGGGCCCGCCGCCCCGCCCGCGCGTAGCTGGAGATCTCGTAGCCGGTCAGGCCGGCCGCCGCGAACGCCACCCGGGCGTGCTCGAACATGCCGGCGACCGCTTCGTCGTCGGGGCGCGCCAGGTCGCCGCGGCGGTCGCGCGCGCCGAAGACGGTCCCCCTCTCGACGGTCAGCGCGTACGCCGACACGTGCTCGGGCGCCAGCGCGACGACGGCGTCCACGTCGCGGCGCCAGGCGTCCAGCGACTGACCCGGCACGCCGAACATCAGGTCGACGGACAGGTTGTCGAACCCGGCCGCGCGCGCCGCGTGCACCGCGGCGGGGCCGGCCGCGGCGTCGTGGTTGCGCCCCAGCGCCCGCAACAGCGCGTCGTCCAGCGCCTGCAGCCCGATCGAGAGCCGGTTCGCGCCCGCGCCCCGCAGGGCGCGCAGGTGCTCGACGGCCGCCTCGCCGGGGTTCACCTCGACGGTGATCTCCAGGTCCGCCGCCGGCGGACCGCCGAAGGTGGCCCGCGCCGCCTCGATCACGCGGGCCAGCGCCTCGGGCCGCCACAGCCCCGGCGTCCCACCGCCGAAGTAGATCGACACCAGCGGCCCCGCGCCCGCGAACCAGGGCGCGCGCGCCGCGATCTCGCCGATCACCGCGTCGGCGTACGCTTCGTGGGGAATGTCCACCCGCTCGTCGACGGCGAAGTCACAGTACGGACAGCGGACGGCGCAGAACGGAAAGTGGACGTAGACGCCCAGCGGCTCACCGGCCCGCAGCGCGCCCGCGGCCGGATCGCCGCTGCTCAGGGTCGCGGGAGCTTCTTGATCTCGACGATGCATTGCCGGATGCGCCGCCGGACCAGCTCGCGCCCCAGGTTCGCCAGCGTCTCGAACAGCGGCGGCGTCGCCTTCTTTCCCGTCGCCGCCAGACGAAGCAGCATGAA
>CAZJMY010000137.1:0-1500 GCA_964546845.1 uncultured Myxococcales bacterium
CCGGTACGGCGCGCGTCGAGGTGGAGGGAGGTCCACCCCTCTTTAAGGAGCGCCAAAAAAGCTTGCTGCTTCGAGGGGCGTTCGGGGGAGCTCATCCGGGCTCGGTGGCGTTGGGGCGTACAGTCTTACTTGGAAGAAGGCCGCGCGCAACGCCCAGCGCGCTTCGGCACTGAAATCGACCGCAGCGCGACAGAAAGGCGGCACCGGACGATGCCGCCTGAATTTTTTGTCTTGAAAATCGTCGGCGATGCGGTCCGCCGGTCGGGTTTTTGCGATACGCTTCCGTGAGATGAACCGTCTGACGCCCGCGCCGCCGCCGGGGACCCCGACCCGGTTCCCCTCGGGCTGGCGCGCACGCCTCGGCCGCGACCCTGTCCCGATTCTGCTGCGCGAAGGGAGCGAGGCCCTGGTGGCGCGCGTGCGCCGGGACCTGATCGACGACGACGAAGCCCCGCGCGCCGAAGAGGTGTTGAAGTACGCCGAGGTGAAGGCGTTCCTGCGCAAGCAGGAGAAGAACGGAGCCTTCCCGCCCAAGCCGCCCGAAAAGGCGCTGGGCCCGGCCAAGTTCGCGCGCGCCGTGGCGACGCTGAGGGCGCTGGACCGCATGGCGGACTACGGTCTGCGCAAGACCGAGGACCCGGTGTCGCGCGCCGCCGAGCTGCTGCTCGACTCCCAGAACGCGGACGGCGGCCTGGGCGATTTCGCCGTCGGCGAGACGCCCGAGTCGCGCGCCCGCACGGTGGCGGTTCATTTCCAGGGTTGGGCCCTGTCGGCGTTGTGCCGCCTGGGCTACGACGACGATCCGCGCGTCGAGAAGGGGTTCACGTACCTGCTGGCCAACCGCCAGGCCGACGGCGGCTGGGCGTGGCGCGGGGTCCGCACCGACTCCGCGGCGCGCCCCTCCAGCCACCTCGTGACGGGAATGGCGCTGCGGGCGTTCGCTTCGTCCCCGTCGCGCCGCACCTCGCGCGAGGCGCGGCGGGCGGCCGAGCTCCTGGCGACGCGCTTTTTGCAACCGGACCGCTACCCGGATCGCAAGGCCGCCACCTACTGGGAGCAGATCAACGAGCCACGCTTCTGGACCGACGTCCTCGACGCGCTGGACGGCGTCACCGCGGTCGGTCTGGGCAAAGAGAACTCCGGCGTGCGAACGGCGGAGGCGTACGTGCGCGGGCGACAGAACGCCGACGGCCTCTGGTACCCCGGCGCGCCCAGCAAGCCCGAGCCCACGTCCAAAAAGGCGGCCGCTGCCGCGCCCGACCCCAAGGAACGCGAGAGCGCCCGCTGGTTGACCGTGCGGGTGCTGATCGTCCTGCGCCGGGTCAATTGACACCCTGACGCCGGGCCCGTGGCGGCGGCCCCGGTCGTCGTGGTAAATAGGGCCGCTTGTCGCGTCACGACTACACCGTCACCCAGGTCCGGCAGATTCACGATCTGCCGATTCCCGAGCTGGTCTTTCGCGCCCAGGGCGTTCACCGCGAGCACCATCCGCCGACGGAG
>CAZJMY010000138.1:0-2017 GCA_964546845.1 uncultured Myxococcales bacterium
ACGCGTCGAGAAGCCCTGGGGGCACGAGATGATCTGGGCGGTCACCGACCGCTACGTCGGCAAGGTCCTGCACATCAAGGCCGGCCACAAGCTCTCGCTGCAGTACCACAACAAGAAGGACGAGACCGTCATGGTCTGGGCCGGGCGGATGCGGTTCGAGCACTTCGCCGAGGGGCAGCCGCCCCAGGTCAAGGAGCTGGGGCCGGGCGAGGCGTTTCACGTCACGCCGGGCCTGCGCCACCGGATGGTGGCCATCGAGGATACGGACGTGTTCGAAGTTTCGACCACCGAGCTCGACGACGTGGTGCGGCTGGAAGACGCTTACGGACGCCAAGGAACCAGCGCGCCTTGACGGCGACTCGCGACGCGCGCTAGATCCCAGCCCCCATGTACGATACGTCCGACATCCGCAAGGGTTTGAAGATCATGCTCGATGGCGCGCCTTACACGGTCGTCGAGTTCCAGTTCGTCAAGCCGGGCAAGGGCGCCGCCTTCACGCGCACCAAGATGAAGAACCTGCTGACGGGCGCCGTGCTCGAACGCAACCTGCGTTCGGGTGAGCGTCTCGAGCCGGCGGACGTCGAAACGAAGACGATGCAGTACCTGTACGCCGACGCCGACACCTTCGTGTTCATGGACACGACGACCTACGACCAGGTCCAGATCCCGCGCGAGACGATCGGTGACTCAGCGGCCTTCATGCCGGAGAACATCAACGTCGAGGTGCTGTTCTTCAACGGACGCGCCGTCGGCGTGACGCTGCCGAACTTCATCGAGCAGGCGGTGGTCGAGGCTGACCCCGGCTTCCGCGGTGATACGGCGACCGGCGCGACCAAGCCCGCCAAGATCTCCACGGGCGCACAGATCAACGTCCCGCTGTTCATCAACGTCGGCGACGTCATCAAGATCGACACGCGCACCGGGCAGTACCTCGAGCGCCTGAGCCGCGGCTGACGGGATGCCGGCCACGCCGGCAGCGCTGGAGGCGCGCGCGCGCATTCGCCGCGCGGTGCGCGCCTGGTTCGACGGGCAGGGGTTCGTCGAGGTCGAGACGCCGGCGCGCGTCCGCTCGCCGGGGCAGGAGGTCCACCTGGACGCCCTGCCGGCCGGCGACGGGCGCTGGCTGATCACGTCGCCCGAGTACCACCTGAAAAAGCTCGTGGCGGCCGGGCTGCCGCGCATCTACGAGCTGTGCCGCTGCTGGCGCGCCGATGAGAGCGGTCCTCACCACGCGACCGAGTTCACGATGCTCGAGTGGTACCGCGCGGGCGCGCCGCTGGAGGCGCTGGCCGACGACTGCGAGGCGCTGGTGCGTCTCGCGATCCGGGCCGCCGGCCGGGAGCCGGAGCCCGAGGTTGACGCCCCCTTCACGCGGACCACCGTGCGCGAGCTGTTCGCGGACTTCGCCGGCATCGAGCTGGCCGGCGACGAGGACCCGGCGATCCTGCGCGGCAAGGCCGAGGCGGCCGGCGTGGCCGTGGGCAGCGCCGCGGCCTGGGACGACATCTTCTACCAGGTGTTCCTGGATCGCATCGAACCCGCGCTGGCGGCCGAGGGGCCGACCTTCGTGTTCGACTGGCCGGCGCCGCTGGGGGCGCTGGCCCGGCCGCACCCGCGCGACCCCCGCCTGGTCGAGCGGTTCGAGCTCTACGCGAACGGGCTCGAGCTGGCGAACGCCTTCGGCGAGCTGACCGACGCCGTCGAGCAACGGCGCCGGTTCCAGGAAGAAGCCGGGGTCCGCGCCGCCCGCGGCCTGCCCGTCTACCCGCTGGACGAGGCCCTGCTGGAGGCGCTGCCCCGCATGCCGCCGACCGCCGGCATCGCGCTGGGGTTCGACAGGCTGGTCATGCTCGCGCTGGGGACCGACCGCATCGAGGACGTGCTCGCCTTCGCGCCGCCCTGAGGGGCCGGGCGCGGGCCGCGCATTGTTCCTTGCCCGTTTTTAGCTTCCCTGCTATGCGTGTGCCCGGCTGGAGGCCCGCCGTGACTCATTTTCTGACCGGACTCGCTCAAGCCG
>CAZJMY010000139.1:0-2847 GCA_964546845.1 uncultured Myxococcales bacterium
GTCATTGCGTCAGGTGGAAAACAGTACCGCGTCGCCGAGGGGGAAACCCTGCGCGTGGAGAAGCTCGCCGGTCCGGCGGGCACCAAGGTTGTCTTCGATCCGTTGCTGTTCGCCGACGATGCGGGCGGGGTCCAGGTCGGCAAGCCGACGGTCTCCGGCATCACCGTCGAGGCGGAGATCGTCGAGCAGGGCCTGAACAAGAAGATCATCATCTTCAAGTACAAGCGCCGCAAGAGCTACCGTCGCAAGGCCGGTCACCGGCAGCCGTTCACGGCGCTGAAGATCACCTCGATCCGGGCAAAGGCGTAAGACGATGGCGCACAAAAAAGGTCAAGGAAGCTCCCGCAACGGCCGCGACTCGAACTCGCAGCGGCGCGGCATCAAGCGGCACGCGGGCCAGGAAGTTCTGGCCGGCAACATCCTGGTCCGGCAGGTCGGCACCGTCGTTCACCCCGGCCCGAACGTGGGCATGGGCCGTGACTTCACGCTGTTCGCGCTGAAGAACGGCGTCGTCAAGTACGCCAAGTCGGGCCCGCGCACGATCGTCAGCATCGTCGAAGGCGCGCAGCTCAGCGCCTAGTCCCGCCTCGGCGGGCGGGCGCGCCAGAACGGGACGCCGGCGCCTTGCAGTTCATCGACCAGGTCGCGATCCGCGTGCAGGCCGGCGCGGGCGGCAACGGCGCGGTCGCGTTCCGGCGGGAAAAGTTCGTCCCCAAGGGCGGTCCGTCGGGCGGCGACGGCGGTGACGGCGGCAGCGTGGTGCTGGAGGTCGACGAGGGGCTGTCGACCCTGCTCGACTTTCGCTACAAGAGCGAGTTCACGGCGCCGTCCGGGCACGCCGGCGCCAACAAGGACCGCTACGGGCGGGCCGGCGAGGACATCGTCCTGCGCGTCCCCCCGGGGACCCAGGTCTTCGACGACGGCACCGGCGAGCTGCTGTGCGACCTGCAGACCCACGGCCAGCGCTTCGTGGCGGCCAAGGGCGGGCGCGGCGGCCGCGGAAACATCCACTTCGCGACCTCCACCGACCGCGCCCCGCGCCGCGCGGAGCCCGGCACCCCGGGCGAGGAACGGACCATCCGGCTCGAGCTGAAGCTGCTGGCCGACGTGGGGCTGCTCGGCTTTCCGAACGTCGGAAAATCGTCTCTGATCGCGCGGATTTCGGCGGCGCGCCCCAAGATCGCCGACTACCCGTTCACGACGCTGGTACCGAATCTGGGAACCGTGGGCCTGTCCGATGAACGCAGCTTCGTGGTAGCCGACATCCCCGGGCTCATCGAAGGCGCGCACGCCGGCGCCGGTCTCGGGGACCGCTTCTTGCGGCACCTCGAGCGCACCCGGCTGCTGGTCCACCTCCTGGATCCCAGCGTCACCGCGTGGGCGGAGGCGGGCTCAGCCACCGGGAGCCCGTCGCGGGGGGGCGCGGGGACCCGTCGCGGGTCCCCGAAGTCGAAGTCGATCGAAGGGACCGACCGCACGCCGCTGCGTGACTTCGACGCCACCAACCGGGAGCTGGCCCTCTACGACGCCGGGCTGGCGACCCGGCGGCAGATCGTCGTGTTCAACAAGATCGACCTGCCCGACGTCCGGAAGCGGCTGACCACGCTGAAGCGCCCGTTCGTGCGCCGCGGGATCGAGGTCCACGCCATCAGCGCTGCCACCGGGGAAGGGATCCCGGCGCTGCTGGAGGCGATCTGGCGGGCGCTCCCCCGGCGCACCGAGCCGGCGTCCCCAAGCCAGTCAGCAGGCCAGTCAGAAAGCCAGTCAGCGGGCCAGTCAGCCGACGCGAGCGCCGCGCCGGCCAGCTCGGCCGCTTGGCGACCCGGGCCTGAGACTTAGGTTGCACCAAGGCCGCGGGCGTCTCGCCCATGGTGGGTGGGTTCTCGCGCGGTCGTCAAGATGGGGCAAAAAGGGGCTGTGGGGAGATCAGACGGCAACTGAGACAGTGGGAACGCTCACGTCACACGAGGCCGGACGACCTGGCCGGCGACGTGTCCGCGAGCCAACCGAAACGTCGGAAGATTGACGGGATTTGCAAGCCCTGATATAGAAAACCGGCTTCAACGCTGCTCCGCGCCTTCGGGTCTCTCTATACGCCCATTCAACGCCTGACGGAGTTACGACATGACATCGTTGCGGACCGGTTTTTCGCGTGGGGCGTACCGCGCCCTGGGGGTTGTGGTGATCTCGTTGGCGGCGAACGCGACGGCGCGGGCCGAAACGAAGGCGGCAGCGCCGGCTCCGGCGGCAGCCCCGGCGGCCGCGCCTGCGGCGGCTCCGCCGGCCTCGGGTGGTCCGCCCGCACCTGCTGACAACGGCGGCGCGGCGGCGGCGACCGGCGGCGCGGACTCGGGCGCGTACACCGTCCGCCTCCGCGGGCTCGAGAAGAACGTCAACGAGCTGAAGGAGCAGATCTTCCGCACCAAGGCCCGTCTCAACCTGCTGAAGGAGACGGTGCTGGGTGGCGCGATCGGCGCTTCGCGCGCGATCATCCACCACAAGAACGAGATGGGCAGCTCGTTCCGCCTGATCAAGGCCGCTTACGCGCTGGATGGGGTCCAGATCTACTCGAAATCGGACGATACAGGCGCTCTGGCGGACATGCAGGACTTCGACATCTACAACGGCGCCATCCAGCCCGGCTCGCACACGCTGTCCGTCGCGCTGACCTACCAGGGCAACGGCTTCGGCGTCTTCAGCTACCTCAAGGGCTACAAGTTCAACGTGAAGTCCAGCCACACGTTCGTGGCCGGGGACTCGAAGACCACCAACATCACGGTGGTCGGCTACGAGAAGGGCAACATCACGACGCAGCTTTCGGACAAGCCAGCCGTCGATTTTCGAGTG
>CAZJMY010000140.1:0-13565 GCA_964546845.1 uncultured Myxococcales bacterium
CGTCCGTCGCCGATCGCCATCCCGTCGACGCAGCGCTCGATCGGCAGTTCGTCGATGCGGCGCACGACGGCGGGCACGACGGCGGAATCGACGGGCCGGGTCACGTCACGCGGGACGGCGCCACCGACGCCACGCACGACGGACTTCCGCCGGCCGGCCGCCGCGCCTTCGACGTGATCGTGAAGCTGACGTTCACGCCGCCGCTGTCGGGCGGGAACTTCGGCAGCAATTTTCCCACGACCGCCACGGCGACGCTGGTCCTGGACGAAGCCGCCGGGTGGCTGCTGATCGGCGGGGAGGGGCAGGGCTCGACGGCAAAGGTGATCTCCACCGGCGGCGGGCTGACAGCGGCGACGCCCGTGACGGTGAGCGTGCCTTACAACGGCGCCTGCCAGGGTTCGGCGTCGCTGCAGTTCAGCGCGCTGAACGTGACGGTCGGCAGCGACGGCAAGCTGCACGGATCCGCAACGGGCTTCGCCTACTACCTGGTGACGGACGTGGGCTACACCCAGGCCATCACCGCCACCCTCGAGGGCGTCCCCGACACGACGCGCCCGGCGCTGCCGATCCGCAGCACGGCCGCGCTGGACCCGCTGACGCCGGCGCGCTTCACGGTTTCAGAGCCGCTGCCCGCGGACGCGAAAGTCCAGCTGGTCGCCGCCGACGGAACCTTCGTCGAGCTTCCGCCGGAGATGCCGCAAACCGCGTCGCCTCCCGCCTTCATCACCGGGTTTCGCGTCCCCGTCGTTCTGCCGTTCGGCGGTACCTTCCATCTGGCCGTCGATCAGATGTTCGATTTCGCGGGCAACCAGGGTTCGCCGCAGGCGGCGCCGCTGGTCACGCTGGCGGCACCGCCGCTGCTCACCGAAGGTGGGTTCGAATCGACGCCCGCTGGCATGACGAGCGGCGGGCTGGTCTTCGCGGCCGGAGACCTGCCGGTCATCTCGGGGACGCAAAGCTTCTATGTTGACGGCAACGGGCTGCCATTCCAAAGCGGCGCGAGCGTGACCTTCCGCCTGGCCGTCACCCCCGGCGACAAGGCCGTGCACTTCTCCTACCGAGTCACGTCGACGCTCCAGCAGCCGACGGGCTTTGCTGGGACCATCGTGCTCGGGTCCAGCGGGTCGAAGCCCATGACTGCCCCCTATCTGCCGACGGGGACGCCGACGACGATGATCACCCGCGCCGGCAGCTCGCTGACCATCGGACCGGTCTCGGCCGCCGCGATCCCGTTGCCCGACACGAGCGCGACGGAGGTCGTCCTCAGGATCTCGACACCGTCGTCCAGCTGCGGGGGGCCGGTGCGCCTTGGTGGCGGCCTGATCATCGACGACCTGCGCGCTGGTCCCTGATCGCCCTGGGCCTCGAAATTCCAGTTCGGTGCGACAGAGATGTCGCGCCGGTGCACGCGTCCGGCCGCCGCTCGCCCGGGATTCGGCCGGCACGCCCGTTGCTACGCCTGTTGCCAACGTGATCCCCATGCCCTCGCGGTCGCTGGTGCTCTGTCTCGTGGTCCCGTGCCTGGCCGCCGCGTGTGGCAAGACGAACCTCGACTCGCGCGACGCCGGCCGCGACACGTCGGTCCCCGATCACCATCCCATCGATGGCGGGCACGACCGCGGCAGCGATGCGCCCGGTCACGAGAGGCGGGATGGCGCGACCGACACGACCCCGGATGGGCAGCCGCTCACCGGCCGGCATGCGTTCGACACGACCGTGAAGCTGTCGTACGCGCCGGCAATGCCAGCCAGCGGCGTCCCCGGCACTCTGCCGGCCACCGCCACCGTCACGTCGATCGTCGACGCGACCGCCGGGTGGATGGTGATCGGCGGCGAGGGGCAGGGGTCGTCGGCGGCGATCACGGTCAGCGCGGGCGGGGGACTGGCGGCGGGGCCCATGACCCTGGTCCTGCCGTTCGCCGGCGCTTGCGACGGCGTGGCCACCTTTCGGTTCGGCGGCGTGCAGGCGAGCATCGGTAGCGACGGCAAGCTGCGCGGCACGGCCGCCGGGTTCGCGAACTATGTCGTCGGCGACGTCGCCTACTCGCAGAACGTCACGGCCATCCTGGACGGCGTGCCCGACACGACGCGGCCGGCGCTGCCCATCCGCACCGCCGGCGTGCTCGACCCGCTTTCGCCCGCACGCTTCGCGGCGTCAGAGCCGCTACCCGCCGGCGCGAAAGCCCAGCTGGTCGACACCGACGGAATGACCATCGAGCTGGTTCCGGACCTGTCGTCGGACGGGGCGGCCGCCTTCATCACCGCGTTTCGGGTGCCCTGGGTGCTCCGCTTCGGCGGCCACTACCACCTGGTCGTGAATCAGCTGGCCGATTTCGCCGGGAACCAGGCGTCGCCGCAGGGGCCGCCGCTGGTGACGCTGGCCGCCTCTCCGCTGCTGACCGACGGCGGCTTCGAATCGACCCCCGCCGGCATGATGGGTGACGCGCTGATCTTCGGGGTCGGAGACCTCCCGGTCATCTCGGGCACCCAGAGCGTGTATCTGAACGACACGCCGGGACAGGCGCGCAGCCTGACCTTCCGGCTGGCCGTGTCGCCGGGCGACAAGGCGGTGCGGCTGGCGTATCGGGTCACCTCCACGTACCAGGGATTCGGCGAGTTCTTCGGCACGATCCTGATCGGCTCGCCGGGGTCGAACACCGTGTCGGTGTCATTCCTGCCCATCGGCTCGCCGACCACCACGGTGACCCGGACGGGCGGCGGCAGCCTGACCATCGGACCGGTCGCGACCCTCGAGCTTCCTTTGCCGGAAACGATGCCGGACACGAGCGCGACGGAGGTCGTCCTCCGGATCTCGACGACCTCGTCCGGCTGCGGCCTGGCCCCCCCTTCGGGGGGCCTCATCATCGACGACGTGCGCGTCGGTTCCTAGGTCGTCGCGGCCCGGGGTCGGAACGTCCCGCAGGCCAGCACGGGCTGGGGCGGGTACTTGACCGGCAGGGCCGTGCACATCAGGAACGTCGACCGCGGGGTCGCGATCGCGCGGTGGTGGGCGCACCGCCAGCAGAGGCTTCCTGGAAAGGGGCGATCGTCCGGGCGGGCTGGCCCGTCCCGGTTCGGTGGCATCGCCGGATCCTACCGTTCAACCCCGGCCCGGGGGCCACTTTCGAGCGGTCCCGGCCCCCACATTTTCTGACAACCCGTCATCCGGCCGGACAATTGCGGGAATAGACATGGAAATGTCGAGACTAACGGTTCTTTTGTCGGGTGCGGTCGTTCTCTGGGCGGCCGCGGGTTGCAGCAGCAGTCACTCGCCCGGCGGCGTGCAGACGGGAACCGGCGGGACCATCGAGGCCACCGGCGGGGACACGGGCTCGGGCACTGGTGGATCTGTCGACGCCACCGGCGGAGCCCCGGGCGCGGGCGGAACGACTTCGTCGGGTGGGACGGGCGGGACCACCCTCGGTTCGGGCGGGTCGGGCGGGTCGGTCGGCGCGGGGGGATCGGGGGGAAGCAGGGCCACCGGGGGTGCTTCGGCGTCCGGCGGTGTCAGCGGCACCACCGGCGCGGGCGGCGTGGCCGGAAGCAGCGCCGGCACGGGAGGCACGCCGGCGGCACCGTACCAAGGTCCGTGCGACCTGCTGGGCGGGGGATGCGCGGAGGCCTACGGCATGGCGCGCGCCATGACGGTGAAGTACACGGGCCCGCTGTTCCAGCTGGGGCTGGCCAAGGACAAGACGAAGACGCTCGACATCGGTCAGACCAGCGACCACAAGGCGGACATGACCACCTGGAGCGCCTTCTGCGGCGGCACCCAGTCGAACTGCGTGGTCTCGAAGATCTACGCCGAGATCCACACCGGCGGCAACGATCTGGTGCCCGGCGTGTTCAAGACGCCGTGGAACCCGGACTGCAGCGCCGGCGGCTTCACGTGCGCGGCGAAATTCACGATCGAGGCGGCGACCGGCTTGCCCATCCTCACCACGGACATGCCGGCGGAGTACACGCTGCCCAACGATGCCTACGCCCTGGGGATCAACGGCGGGAAGATGGCCACCGGCATCATGTACAACGGCAAGCCCGTGCCCAACCAGGTCTACTGCTGCGGGGTCATCGGGCTCACCCACAAGTACAACGCCCAGGACGTCACGGGCACCGACTTTATGCTCGCGCTGGCGTACGGGTGGAAGGACTCGGGCGGCTGCTGCATCGCCACCAACTGCGGGAAGAACAACACGTACTGCGTGGGCGCCGAGGAAGAGGAGAACAACGACCTCTACGATTACGGAACCTCGCCGCTGGACAACGCGTTCGTGGTGACCGAGTTCGACCCGGGGCCCAATGCCGTGATCACCTACCTGAACGGCACCAAGGTGCTCACGCATTCGCCACCCAAGTCCAAGATGATCAACGCAGGGACGGCGGTTCACCTGGGCGGCGGGGGCGATCTGAGCCAACCTGCGCCCGTTCGCATGCGTGAAGCCCTGTTCACGAACTTCGTGATGTCCGACAGCGACGTGACCGCGCTGAAGAACAACATCACGACGTTCTTCTCGGCGCTGAAGTTCTAACCGAAGGGGCGCAGCCCGGCGGCGGCGTGTCGCCTGCGGCGGCGCTCGACCGCGGGGGCGAGATCGGGATCTTCCTCGTCGGGCTGGTCTGCCTGATGGTGGAGCTCCTGCACGCCCGCATGCTGGCGTTCTTCCTCGGCAGCATCTCGAACTTCCTCGCCATCCCCGTGTCGCTGCTGGGGCTGGCGCTCGGCTCGCTGCTCGTGGACCGCGGGCGAAGGGCGGACCCGCGCCGCTTGATCGCGGTCCTGCAGGCGCTGGTGCTGCCGGTCCTGGCCGTCACCTTCATCGGCTTCTTCGCGGTCGCGAACGCGTTCTTCCCGGTCATCCACGTCTCGCGCGAGAACCCGTACGGGGACGCGACGCGCCTGCTGGCCTACGCGGGAATCTTCCTGCCGTCGTACGCGCTCTTCGGCGCGCTGCTGGCGCTGTACTTCGCGCAGGGCGCCGCGCGCATCGGACGGCTGTACTTCTTCGATCTCGCGGGCGCAGCGTGCGGCTGTCTCCTGGCGCCGCTGGTGCTGGCCTGGGCCGGGCTGCCGGCGGCCATCATGACGGTGCTGTTCGCGGGGCTTCTCCTCGTCGCCGTCACGCCGCTCGCTCGGCGGCGCGTCGCCGTGGGGATCGCCGTCGCCGGATACGGCGTGGTCGCGCTGCTGGCGAGCGGCGGCAGCGTGTTGCGCGAGCACCCCGACGCGGTGACGCTGTCGCGCTACGCGCTGAGTGATTACGCCCGGAACGGCATCCAGGAGCTGCGGGTGCGGTGGAACGACCTCGCGCGCACCAGCCTCATGCGCGCCGGCCGCGGTGACGCAAACGCCGGGGAGCAGGCGTGGGGCATCGTGCAGGACGACGGGGTCAGCAACGTGAAGGTGGCACGCTGGGATCCGGCGACGAAGCCAGCGGACCTGCTTCCCTACAGCCTGCACCACACGCTGCCGTTCGTGATGGGGCACCAGCCAAGGCGGATCCTGGTGCTCTTCGCCGGCGTGGGCCGGGACATGGTGGAGCTCGATTGCCTGGCTCGGGGTCAGGCGGACATCACGGGGGTCGAGCTGAACCCCGGCGTGGCCGACCTGGTCCGGGATCCGCTGCTGGCGGCCATGAACCTGCAGGCATTCTTCGCGCGCGACAACATGCATCTCGTCGTGCGCGAAGGGCGAGACTTCCTCAGCAACGACCGCGGGCGCTACGACCTGGTCTTCGTGGCGACGAACGGCTCGACGAACGACCCGCGCACCGGCCACACCCGGAAGTTCCTGGACACGTACGAGGCCATGGCGTCCCTGCTCGACCATCTGTCTGCCGGCCCCGACGCGATGATCGTGTTCATGAACCAGCCCGTGCTGCACAAGGCGCAGAGCCTGCAGCGGCTGTTCGCCGAGCGCCGCCTGGGCGACTTCGGCAGGGCGGTCTTCGCGTTCGGCTCCCCCGCCTCCCGCGGGCAGGACAGCATGGTCGTCAAACCGAGCGGGCTCACCCCCGACGAGATCGGGGCCATCGACCGGAAGCTGGCCTCGTGGCCCCACGCGCGCACCGTCCTCTACTCGCCCGCGGGCGTGGGCATGCCGCTCTTCGCGGACGCCGTCCTGGGGAGGGCGAGCCGGCCGCTGGTCACCGACGACCGCCCCTTCATCGAGGAGGTGAGCTGGCGCGACTTCCAGCTCTGGCCCGACGAGACGCGCTTCATCGACCAGCTCTATGCGTCGAGCTGGATCAAGGTCTTCACCGTTCTGCTGTTCGGCGCGGTCTCGCTGGGCGTGATGGCGTTCTTGCGCTTGCGGCGCGCCGGCGATCGCCGGCTTCCGTGGCGATGGGTTCTGTACTTCTACGTGGCGGGCCTCTCGTACATGTGCGTCGAGATCGGTCTCATCGCCAAGACCGAGCTCTTCCTCGGCAGCCCGCTCTACGCCCTGGCCGTGATCCTGGCGCTGTTCCTGGCCGCGAACGGCCTCGGCGCGTACCTGCAGGACCGGCTGCGGCTGTTCCGCGGCGTGGCGACGCTGACCGTCCCGACCGCCGCGGCCATCGGGTGGGGCGTCCTCGCCAGCCGCCTGTGCAACGCGCACCTGCTTTCGCTCCCCTTGCCGCTGAAGGTCATCTGCGTCGCGGTGTGCGTGGTCCCCGCGGGCACGTTCGCCGGCATGTTTTACCCGTTCGGGGTCGCGCGCGTGGTCGAGGCCGGGCACCGCGCGGCCGTCCCCGCCACCTACGCGATGGCGACCTTGTCGTCGGTGTGGGGGGCGTCGTGGGCGATGACCGCCGTCACGAACCTGGGCTTTTCGGTCGTGACTCTGCTGGGCGCCGTGGGCTACGGCCTGGTGGGCGCGCTGGTCTTCGTCAGCCACCGCCGTAGACGTCCGGCCGGTGGATCTCCATGAAGAGCTCCGGTCGGGCGAGCAGGCGGAAGCCGAACCTGGCGTACAGGCCGTGCGCGTCGCGCGTCGCCAGCACCCAGCGACGGAGCCCCTGTAGCTCGGGGTGGGCGACGATGACCTCCATCAGCCAGGCGGAGAGACCCCGCCCGCGCGACGCCGGGTCGACGTACACGTCGGCGAGATAGGCGAACGTCGCGCGATCGGTGATGACGCGCGCGAACCCGACCTGCCGCGGGCCCTCGAACACGCCGAACGGAATCGAATGGCGGATCGCGCGCGCGACCGTTTCGCGCGGGATGCCCGGGGACCAGTACGACTCGCGCAACCAGCCCCAGACCGCGTCCAGGTCCAGGCGCGCGGGATCGGTCGAGATGGAGTAGGGGGAGCGCTCGGCTTCGTACGGAGCTTCAGCCACGTCGTCGCGGCGATTGTACCTGCAGCCGCCGGCGGACCGACAGCCCAACGGATTCTGGCGCAAGCGTCATGCCGGGGCTGATTCGCGGCGGCGCAGCTGGCGGGCGTGCACGGACGGTCCGACGTTGAAGGCATGGCATCGCGCATCGAGGATTACGGGCTCATCGGCAACACCCGGACCGCGGCCCTGGTGTCGCGCTACGGATCGATCGACTGGCTGTGCGCGCCGCGCTTCGACTCCGACGCATGCCTGGCCGCATTGATCGGCTACGACGAGCATGGGGCGTGGGCGATCCGGCCCACCGTCGGGTTGCGTGAAACGCACCAGCGCTACCGCGGCGAGACGCTGATCCTCGAGACGGAGTTCGTCTGTGACGGCGGCGTCGTGCGCGTCACCGACTTCATGCCCGTCAGCGGCGGCGAGGAGCGTTCCGACGTCGTGCGCGTCGTCGAGGGGCTGGCGGGCGAGGTCCAGCTCGAGATGCTGCTGAACGTGCGGTTCGGCTACGGCGCGGACCGCCCCTGGATCACGCCGGCCAGCGACGCGTTGCTGCTGGTGGCGGGGCCGAGCGCGCTCGCGTTGCGCGGCCCGGCGGAACCGGTGGAGGTCACCGCTCGCGTCACCTCGATCCTGCACGTCCGCCAGGGCGATCGCGTCGAGTACCAGCTGGCCGCCTTTCCGTCGCACGAGGAGACTCCCCCGGCGCTGGACGTGCAGAAGGCCCTGGAGGAGACCGAACGCTACTGGCAGACCTGGGCGGGGCGCTGCACTTACGAGGGGCGGTGGCGCGACATGATCGTGCGGTCGCTCATCACGCTCAAGGCGATGACGTATGCGCCGACGGGCGGCATCGTGGCCGCCCCGACGACGTCACTGCCCGAGGAGCTGGGTGGCTCGCGCAACTGGGACTACCGCTACTGCTGGCTGCGCGATTCCAGCCTCACCCTGGACGCGCTGATCATCGGCGGCTACGTCGACGAGGCGCGTGCGTTCCGGGACTGGCTGATGCGGGCGGTGGCCGGCGACCCCGCCCAGCTGCAGATCATGTACGACATCGCCGGCGCCCGGCGCCTGACCGAGTTCGAGCTCCCCTGGCTGCCCGGTTACGAGGGGTCAAAGCCGGTGCGGGTCGGGAACGCCGCCTCGGGGCAGTTCCAGCTGGACGTCTACGGCGAGGCGCTGGCGGCCATCTACTCCGGTCGGAGAATGGGGATGGCGGGACGCCACGACGCCTGGGCGCCGGCGAAGGCCCTGATCGCATTCATCACCGACGCCTGGCAGCACCCGGACGACGGCATCTGGGAGGTGCGCGGCGGGCGCCGGCACTTCACGCACTCGAAGGTCATGGCCTGGGTGGCGATCGACCGCGCCTACAAGCTGATCGACGAGTTCGGGATCAGCGATCCGGAGGGGAGGGAGTTGCTGCCGCACCTGTCGGCCCTGCGCCAGCGGATCCACGCGGAAGTGTGCGACCGCGGGTTCAACGCCAAGGTGGGCGCCTTCACGCAGTCCTATGGCAGCGACCACCTGGACGCCAGCGTGCTGGTCATCCCGCACTACGGGTTCCTGCCCGCGCACGACCCGCGGATGGTCGGCACCGTGGCGGCCATCGAGAAGGGGCTCATGCGCGACGGATTCGTGCTGCGGTACGCGACGGAATCGGGCGCCGATGGGCTGCCGGGCAGCGAAGGCGCCTTTCTGGCTTGCAGCTTCTGGCTGGCCGAGAACTACGCTTACGCCGGCCGCCTCGACGAGGCAGAGGCGCTCTTCGAACGGCTGCTGGCGCTGCGCAACCATCTGGGCCTCTACTCCGAGGAGTACGACCCCACGCTCGGCCGACAGATCGGCAACTTCCCGCAGGCCTTCACGCACCTGGCGTTCATCTCGACGGCCCACGTGATCGAGAACGCCCGTCTGGGCGGGACCATGGGGATCCCGCAATCTTCGGCTGCGGCCTCGTCGCTGCACTGAGCCCGCGTCTGGCGAGTGGTCTAGCGCTTTTCGAAAATCACGACCCCTTCGGTCCCCGGGCGCGAGGACGGGGTTCGAATGTTCACGCGCTGGTGCAGGTCGGAAAAGGACTCGTCCGTGGGGTCGAACGTCTTGACGGTGACGAATCCCTGGGCGGCGACTCTGTCCCAGTAATCGCGACCTGCCAGGCGGATCTTGCCGTCGGCGCGCCGTTCATCCAGCTCGATCGTTGCGTCCGAATCATGAATGGGCACCGGAACGATCAGCCAGCCGCCCACCGACAGACAGCGCCAGCACTCGCTCAGGGCGCGCCTGTCGTTTTCGACCTCGTCGAGCACGTGAATCGCGACGATGGCATCGAACGTGCCCGCTCGAAACGGCAAATTCTCCAGATCGAAGGTGACGTCCACGTTCCGGCGGGCGATGTCGCCCGTCACGACCCGATCAAACGAAGAGCGAAGCATCGGCAGCAGGGCGTCGGGCGCAAGCATGAGCGCGCGGCGCTTGCTCGCACGTTCCTTGAGCAGCGGCCCCACGGTCGCGGCGATGAAGCGATGACGTTCGACCGATGAACAGCTCGGGCAGAGCCCATGCCGGCCGTGGAAGCCGGGAAACGCGCCGACGTAGCCACAGAACGGGCACTCGTATCGGGGAGCGACGCGGAGCCAGCCCGCCAGCATGTGCCGCCGCCGCAAGATCTCCATTCGGACGGGCCGTAGCCGCTTCTTCAGCGCCTCTTTGGCTCGGTCGGACGCGGCGGCGGCCGTCGCGGCGGTTTGGAATGCGGACGCCAGCGCTCGCCGAGCGGATCGCTGCTTCGCGGCGGCCATGAGCATCACCACCGTGTGGCCCCGCGATCTCTGCAGCTTTCGAATCATCTCCACGGTCGACAGCAAGGGCGTGCCCTCCGCCAGCTCGCACGCGGCCGGATCCGCCTGACTGACCACCCCGTACTGGGCCCCTTCAGACGACAGATTCGCCAGGGCGGATTCCAGCTCGCGAATGCCAACCTCGTTCAGCTTGTTCGGCGGCCCAAACTCGTATTCGTGCAGCGTGACGACCACCGTCCTCGACCCGAGATCGGACAGAAACTTCTGGGGCGGTACGATCCTCAGATAGGTCAGGAACTCCGTGACGGTCAGGGCCGAGGGGATGATGCGCACGCCCGCCCTGACGGTCGGCCGCGCGAGCGCTCCCGCACAAAGCACGCTGAATCCGCTGGACGCGGAGGCCCGAACGGTCACGTGGTCGTAGTTGTTCCACGGAGGAATGAACACCCGCAACGGGGCGCCGGGGAAGCAGGACTCGAGCCTCTCCTTCCCCTCCCGGATTCGCTCACTCTGGAGTCGGCGCGTGAACGACGCGAACTCGGTGCTGTCTCGGAGAGCTGAGCGGCGGTGGGTCAGGCCGTGCAAGGCAAGCTCCCAGCCGGCGTCCAGGCCTTCGCGGAGAAGGTCGACGCGGAACTTGTCATCGCGGAAATCGGCGAACGTTTCGCAGTCCGGATCGTGGACGTCGGACACCATCAACGGGGTCACGCCGACGGTCAACGGGACTTTCTGGGACTGAAATATTCCGAAAATCGCCTGATCGATCTCCAACCGGATACGCTCGGCGGCGCTGTAGTCGTCGTAGCGGAATATGAGCAAACGAAAACCCCCCCCGAGGTTTCAGTCGGTCGTCAGTCAGCCGACTTTAACCCAGATTGCGGGCCGCAGCCGCGGGGTTACGCACTGCCTCTGGCGATTTCGACCTCAGCCAATCTCACCGGGCCGGAGTCGACGGCCGGTGTCCAGGACGGGGTCGCGCGCCTTCGAGACCGGTTGCAGCAGGCGTTCCAGGGTGGCGATCTCGACGGGTTTGACCAGGTGGTGGTCGAACCCGGCGGCCAGCGAGTCCTGCTTGCTTTCGTCCTGGCCCCAGCCGCTGGAGGCGATCAAGAGGACATCGCCGCCCCACGGCTCGCCGCGCACCTGTCGGGCCAGCTCGTGCCCGCTCAGCTTGGGCATCGCGATGTCGACCACCATCGCGTCGGGACGAAATACGCGGGCCATCTCCAGGGCCTGCGCGCCGTCGTGCGCGGTGCGCGTCTCGTGCCCGAGGAGATCGAGGATCATCGACAGGCTCTCGGCGGCGTCGACGTTGTCGTCGGCCACCAGGATCCGCCGCCGCACCGCCGCCGCCGCCGGGCGCGGCGGGACGGGGGCGTCCGCCTGCGGGGCCTCCGGCGCCGCCAGCGGCAGGTGGACCCGGAACTCGCTGCCGGTCCCCGGCCCGTCGCTGGTCGCCTCGATCCGCCCGCCGTGCATGTCCACCAGCCGGCGCACCAGCGTGAGGCCGATGCCCAGCCCGCCGCCCACCTGCGCGTGGGAGCGATCGACCTGCGTGAACAGATCGAACACGCGGTCCAGCATCTCGCGCGGGATTCCCTGGCCGTCGTCGCGAACCCAGATGACGGCGCCGGCCGCGCCCTCGCGCGCCAGGCCCAGCTCGATGTGCCCGCCGCGCGCCGTGAACTTGGCCGCGTTGTTGAGCAGGTTGGCCACCACCTGCACGAGGCGGGTCGGGTCGGCGTCGACGGTCAGCTCCTCGGGCGGCAGGGTCACCGTCAGCGTGTGTCCGTGCTGGTCGATCAACGGACGGCTGGTCTCGACGGCGCCGCGCAACACGTCGGCCAGCGGCAAGCGCGCCCGGCGCAGCTCGACCAGCCCGCGGCTGACCCGCGACAGATCCAGCAGGTCGTCGATGAGGCGGACCATCTGCTCCACCTGCCGCTCGATGACGTCACGCAAGCGGCCGGTGACCTCGCCCTCGGGCCGGCGCTTCATCAGCGACAGCGCGTTGCGAATCGGCGCCAGCGGATTGCGCAGCTCGTGCGCCAGCGTCGCCACGAACTCGTCCTTGAGGCGGTTCGCGTCGGCCAGCTCGGCGGCCAGCGCCCGGAAGCGCGTCTCGCTGGCGCGCAGGGCGACGTCCGCCTCCGCCCGCTCGGTGACGTCGGCCCCTTCCACGAAGATGCCCGTCACGCGCCCGGTGTCGTCCTTGATGGGTTGGTAGACGAAGTCCAGATAGCGCTCGCGCGCGGCAGCGCCGGCGCGCGCCTGCGTGTACTTCGCGCCGCGCGCGACGAAGGCCTTTCCCGTGGCGAACACTTCGTCCAGCAGCCCGACGTAGCCCTGCTGGACCGTCTCCGGCAGCGCCTCGGCGACCGTCTTGCCGAGCACGGGCCGGTTGCCGACCAGCGCCAGATAGGCGGGGTTCGCCAGCTCGAACCGGTGCTCGGGCCCGCGCAGCATCGCCATGAAGCTGGGCGTCTGCTGGAACAGCTGCGCCAGCTGATCGCGCTCGGACGCCAGCCGGCGCGCGGTCTGGACCTGCTCGGTCGTCTCGCTGCACACGACCAGCACGCCGCCGATCCCGTGGGCGGCCGTCTGCTCGTCGATCGGGCTGTAGCTGTAGGTCCAGTAGACCTCCTCGCGGCGCCCGTGGCGCGTGATGGGCACCAGGTGGTTCACGTTCCAGGTGGCGCCGCCGCCCGACATCACCTGCGCGATCTGAGGTCCGATGACGTCCCAGATCTCGGACCAGACCTCCAGCGCCGGTCGGCCGAGCGAGCCCGGGTGCCTCTCGGGACCGATCGACCGGCTGTAGGCGTCGTTGTAGAGGCAGGCCAGCTCGGGCCCCCACCAGATGTACATCGGGTGCCCGGTGTTCAGGAGCAGGCGGACCGCGGTGCGCAGCGACTGCGGCCACGACGCCGGGGGGCCCAGCGACGAGGGGGCCCAGTCGTGCGCGCGCATGAGGGCGCCCATTTCGCCTCCGCCGCTCAGGAAGTCGAGCTCGGCCGCGCTTCCCGAGCCGCTGTGGGTCGTGCCCCCCATCGTGGAGTGAAACTATGAAGCGCGGGAAGGCGGGACACAACCGGCTGCCCGTGCGCGGGTCGCGCCTGTCATCCGCGTCCGGAATGTTCGGACAATCCGTGGCGCCGGTTTGACGCCCGGGGCGTGAGCCGCATGTTCGCCTTTGCGAAGGCGGTGACGGCGGTGATGGAAAGCGACGGATCTGCGAAGTGGGGAAGGATGCTCGGGGCAGCGTGCGTGGCCGTGCTGGCGGGCGGCGCGGCCGCCTGTTCCAGCCACGCGGGGCGGCCAGATGCGGGCGGCGGCGCGGCGGCCGGTCACGCCGGCGGCGGCGGTGGTGGGGCGATCCGGTCGGGCTGTCCGTCAGGCCCCGGCGGCACCGCCGCCACGGGCGGCGCTGGCGGGCGCGCGGG
>CAZJMY010000141.1:0-2977 GCA_964546845.1 uncultured Myxococcales bacterium
CAGACCTTGGCCGCCGGCCGCATGGTCTCGAGATCCGACTTGGATCCCATCATCACCGCCACGTCGATCTTCTGGTCGCTCATGTTCCTTTTCCTCTCAGTCCGATGTCACGACGAAAGTGCATGCCGTCGAAGTGAATCTGTTCGATGGCGG
Source organism: uncultured Myxococcales bacterium (assembly GCA_964546845.1). Taxonomy (GTDB): domain Bacteria; phylum Myxococcota_A; class Polyangia; order Fen-1088; family Fen-1088; genus JADGRB01. The sequence goes on from CAZJMY010000141.1 coordinate 154, forward strand.
CGTACGCGCGGGCGCGCGCCGCCGCCAGGTCCGCGCCGCGCGCGGTGACGCCCAGGACGCGTCCGCCCGCCGTCAGCAGCCGGTCGCCGTCGCGCCGCGTGCCCGCGTGAAACACGCGCAGGTCGTCGGTCGGCGCGGGCAGCCCGGTGATCGGATCGCCGACGCGAGTCTTCTCCGGATAGCCGTGCGCCGCCAGCACCACGCAGCACGAGACGCCGGGGCGCACGCGCGGCGCGCCTGGCGGCAGCTTGCCCGCCGCCACCCCCGCCAGCCATGGCAGCAGATCCTCGTCGAGGCGCATCAGCACCGACTGCGTCTCCGGATCGCCGAAGCGGCAGTTCCACTCGATGACCATCGGGCCGCGGTCGGGCGTCAGCATCAGGCCGCCGTAGAGGAGCCCCTGGAAGGGCCGCCCGGCCGCCGCCATCGCCGCCACCGTCGGGCGGAAGATCGTGTCCAGGATGCGCTGCTCGCCCTCTGCGTCCAGCAGCGGCGACGGCGAGTACGTCCCCATGCCGCCCGTGTTCGGCCCCTGGTCGCCGTCGCGGACCGTCTTGTGGTCCTCGGACGACGGGAGCAGCGCCAGGCGCTCGCCGTCGCACAGCGCCAGCAGGCTCACCTCGCGCCCCGTGAGGCGCTCTTCCAGAACGACCCGGTGCCCCGCGGCGCCGAACGCGCCGCCGGTCAGCATGTGGCGCGCCGCCAGCTTCGCCTCGTCCTTCGTGGCCGCGATGACCACCCCCTTGCCGGCCGCCAGCCCGTCCGCCTTCACGACCACCGCCCCGGCCTGCGCGTCGATGAACGCCTCCGCCGCGCCGAGATCGTCGAACACGCCGAAGGCCGCCGTCGGCACCTCGGCCTGGTACATGAGGCGCTTCGCGAACGCCTTGGACCCTTCGATCTCGGCGGCGGCGCGCGACGGCCCGAAGAACGGCAACCCGGCCGCCCGCATCGCGTCGCCCAGCCCGGCGCACAGGGCGACCTCGGGCCCGCAGACGACCAGGTCCGCCTTCTCGGCGACGGCAGCGGCGACCAGCTCGCCGACGGCGTCGGCCGAGACCGGGATGCAGGTGACCTTGGGCTCTGTGGCGATGCCGGGGTTGCCGGGCGCGACCACCAGCTTCTCGCACAGCGGGCTCGCCGCGATCCGCCAGGCCAGCGCGTGCTCGCGCCCGCCCGATCCGACCAGAAAGACCTTCATCTCAGTGCCGGAAGTGGCGCTCGCCCGTGACCACCATGGCCATGCCGTGCTCGTCGGCGGCCGCGATCGACTCGCCGTCGCGCACGGAACCGCCCGGCTGCACGACCGCGATGGCGCCGGCCTTCGCCGCCTCGTCGACGCTGTCGCGGAACGGGAAGAACGCGTCCGAGGCGACGACGGAGCCGGCCAGCGAGGCGCGCGCCTTCGAGATCGCGATCCGGGTCGAGTCGACGCGCGACATCTGTCCGGCGCCGATGCCCAGCGTCCGCCCGCCCGCCGCGAAAACGATGGCGTTCGACTTGACGTGCTTGCAGACGCGCCACGCGAAGTCCAGGTCCGCCAGCTCGGCCGCCGTCGGCGCGCGCTTGCTGACCACCTTGGCGTCCGCCATCGTCGCCGTCTGGTTGTCGCGCGTCTGGACCAGGAAGCCGCCGGCCACGCTGCGCAGCTCGAAGCTCGCGGTGGTGTCCACGGCAATCGGGCTCGTCAAGAGGCGCAGGTTCTTCTTGGGCGCCAGCAAGGCCAGCGCCTCGGGCGCGAACGCCGGCGCGATCACGCACTCCAGGAACAGCTCCGACAGCTCGCGGGCCAGCTCGGCGTCGACCGGGCGGTTGACGGCGACGATGCCGCCGAACGCCGACACGGGGTCGGTGTCGCGCGCGCGCCGGAAGGCCTCCGCCACGCCCGCCTCGGCGATCGCCGCGCCGCAGGGGTTGTTGTGCTTGATGACGGCCGCCGCCGGCGCGCTGAACTCGGCGCACAGCCGCATCGCCGCGTCGAGATCGAGCAGGTTGTTGTACGAGAGCTCCTTGCCCTGCAGCACCTCGGCCTTCGCCAGCGACACGCCGGCGGCGCCGTCCAGCGCGTAGAACGCCGCCTTCTGGTGCGGGTTCTCGCCGTAGCGCAGCGCGCGCGCCAGCGAGCCCGAGACGACCAGCGTGTCCGGGAAGTCCGCCAGCGGCGCCTCGGGCGACGACAGACGCCCCAGGTGCGAGGCAATGGCGCCGTCGTACGCGGCCGTGTGCGCGAACGCCTTGCGCGCCAGCCGGAACCGCGTCGCCGCCGACACCTCGCCCTCGGCCTCGATCTCGCCCAGCACCGCCGCGTAGTCGGCCGGGTCGACCAGCACCGCGACGCGTTCGTGGTTCTTGGCCGACGAGCGGATCATGGCCGGGCCGCCGATGTCGATGTTCTCGATGACGTCCTCGAACGGCGCGCCGCGCGCCACCGTCTCGCGGAACGGGTAGAGGTTGACGACCACCAGGTCGATCGGGACCAGCCCGGCCTGCTGCATCTCGGCGCGGTGCTTGGCGGTGGGCCGCCCCAGGATGCCGCCGTGCACGCGCGGGTGCAGCGTCTTCACGCGGCCATCCAGGATCTCCGGCGCGCCCGTGAAGTCGCTGACCTCGCGCACGGGGACGCCGGCCTCGGCCAGCGCGCGCGCCGTACCGCCGGTGGAGAGGATCTCGAGCCCGGCGCGCGACAGCCGCCGCGCGAGGTCGACCACGCCCGTCTTGTCGGAGACCGAGATCAGCGCGCGGGAAATCTTCGCCAGGTTGGTGCTTGCCACGGCGGCGTTTTATCACTTCCGGGGCAGCGTGGGATCAGCGTTTCAGGCCGGCG
>CAZJMY010000142.1:0-2140 GCA_964546845.1 uncultured Myxococcales bacterium
TGCCCGCGGCACCGCCACTGCCGGCGGCACCGCCACTGCCAGAACGACCGCTGCCCGCACCGCCGCCGGCCGCGCCGCCGAGACCCGTCGCGGGGGCACCGGCGGTTCCGGCGTGGCCGGCCGCGCCGCCGCCGGCACCACCGGTGCCGGCTCCCCCTGAACCGACCGTGCCGCCCGCACCGGTGCCGCCGGAGGTTCCGCTGCCGCAGGCGCCGACGCCCACCACGAGGCACCCGAGGATGAACCCTGTTCGTTTCATGTTCGTCCTACTGCCCCGGCCGATGAACGGATGCGGCCGTCGTGATGCGCAGTTCTGGGCGCCGCCTTTCGCAGGGGACGCCGGGGACGTCACTCGAAGGCGATGTCGTCGATGCGCAGCTCCGCCGAGCAGCCTTGCGGCGACGCCGCCGTCACCTGCCACTGCACGCCCACGATCTGACTGGTCAGAGGCACCTTCGACCCAGACGGGTTGTTGAACAGCGTGAACGCCTTCGTGTATGTGGTGGGTGTCGCGCCGGCCGGCGCCAGAACGACGGCCGGGTAGGCGTAGCAGCTGGAGCCTGTGCACGTCCCGCCCGTCGGATCCGTGTCGGCCGCCGCGCGCTGATCCTGGGTCTGCAGCTGCACCTGCCACGTGCAGCCGGACAGGCTGCCGCCGGTCAAGGTGGCGGTGAACCGGATCGACTTGAAGGCGGAGGCGTCGACGCACGACTCGAAGATGACGCCGCCGCCGGCCCAGCTGGTCACGCTGGCGGTCAACTCGAGGTTCTGCGCGACGGTGTCGACGGTGGCCGCGCCGACGGACGACGACGGCCCTCCGAACGAGAACAGGCGGCCGCGCAGTCCGCCGGCGCCGCAGAACTGACTTGCGCCCGCGTTCCAGTCGTCGGTCGAAAAGTCCGTGATGCGACCGCTGCTCATGCGCAGGGCGCCGCTGGCCGAACAATCGAGCGTTCCCCCCGCCGGACAGACGTGCCCGGGCGCGCCCGCGCCGCCGGCCGTCCCTCCCGCGCCGCCGGGCGTCCCGCCGGTGCCCGTCGAGCCGCCGGTCGCCACCGCCCCGCCGCTGCCGGGGGAACCGCCGGTGGCCAGCGCGCCACCCGCGCCCGGTGAGCCGCCGGCGCCGGGCGAGCCGCCGGCGGCCGTCGAACCGCCGCTGCCGCCCGTCGACCCCGGCGCGGCGTGACCCCCGGTGCTTCCCGCGTCGGCCGTTCCCGGCCGGGATGTCGCAGGACGGACCGGATCCAGCGGATCTTCGTCGGGCGCCTGCATGCCGCGATTGGCGCAGGCGGACAGACCCAGCGTCAGAAGAACGACGGCGACACGACTGGCGGGCAGGGACCAGGGGTTCATTTTGATGATTATTGTCGGTACTGCCGCGTACGTTAACTGAGACGAAGAACCTTCGTCTCGATCGCAACGCACGGCAATAGCCGCGGTCCGCCGGCGCGGCGCGGCCGGCGGAAGCCTGACGCCCGCCGGGCTGCGGGCCTCCCTCGGGTCGATCCGCGGCCGCTCTGGACCGCCGGCCTGGAACTACGCCGCGAAGGCGGCGGCGAGATCGCCCAGCGTGGCGCCGGGGTTCTCGACCAGGCGGCGCTGCTCGGGGGTGAGCGCGCGCAAGGCTTCGTCGGCCGCCGCGGCGGCGACGGTTCGCAGCGGCCAGAGCTTCGAGCTGCGGTGACGCGGGTTGGCCAGGAAGGCGAGGGCGGCTGGCGCCAGCGGGCCGATGGTGATCAGCAGGCGCCCCTCGAGCCCCTCGGTCCAGATCAGGCTGGGCAGGGTGCGCGGCCCCAGACGGCGGCGGATGATCTCCAGCCACAGCCCGACGGCTTCGGCCGTCGGCGCCGGCGCGTCGACGGTCACGCCTGCGGTCGCTCCGCCCGCACGCGCGCGATCGGTCGCCATCTGCAGCGTGCGCAGCGCGTAGGCCAGCGCCGCCGGCGAGCCGCCCAGCGCGTCCAGCACGGCGGACCGCGGCTGCTGCCGCCAGGCCTCCGCGCCCGCGCCCGCCGCCAGCGAGGCCGGCTTCATGGCCTGCGCCTGCGCGGCCAGCGTGGGCCCGTCGGCGCTGGCCGCCGCGATCGTCAGCATGACGGCGTCGGTCAAGAATGGCGCGGCCGCCGCGGGCGGCGACGGC
>CAZJMY010000143.1:0-4638 GCA_964546845.1 uncultured Myxococcales bacterium
GGTCCTCGTTGATGACCCGCAGGGCGCGAAAGCCCATGTGCTGCGGGTCGTAGTAGTCCGCGAACGAGAAGGTGTGCCGTGAGTCCAGCCACCCGTGGTCCGCGTGTCCCCGCTCGCTTGCCAGCCGCTTCACGATCATCCAGTCACCTCCTCCGCGGGCGAATGATGACGCGGCCACCGCCTGCCTTCAACCGGCCGTTCGAACGGCCGGTCCCATCAGGGCCGATTCGGCTATTATCAGTCGCATGATAAAGAATGCCGCAGTCGTGCTGGGGGTGGGCCTCGCGCTGGCCTCCGGGTGCGCGCGCCCCGCGCCCGAGGCGGACCTTTATCAAGGCGTGCTCGAGTACCAGGAACGCGACCTCGCCTTCGAGCTCACCGGGCGCCTGACGGAGCTGCAGGTTCACGAGGGGGATCGCCTCGCCGCCGGGGCGCTGATCGCGCGCATCGCGCCCGACGTCGAGCAAAGCACGCTGGCGGCCCGCGAGAGCGAGGCGCGCGCCGCTCAGCAGCAGCTGCTTTTGCTGCGCGCCGGGACCCGTCCGGAGGACGTCGACGCGCTGGCGGCTCGCCTCGACGCCGCGCGCGCCAACGAAGCGTTGATGCGAACGAGCGCCGAGCGCACCCGCAAGCTGGTGGCAGCGCAGGCGGCGCCGCAGGCGACGCTGGACGAGGCGCAGGCCCAGCTTCTGCGCGCCCAGGCCGAGACCCGGGCGGCCGCGGAGGCGCTCCGGGCGGCCCGCCGCGGCTCGCGGGTCCAGGAGATCGCGGCCGCCCAGGACCGCGTGGCCGCGGCCCAGGCGTCGACCGACGTCCAGCGGCAGCGGCTGTCGCGCTTCGAGCTGCGCGCGCTGGACCCGGGCGAGGTCCTGGAGGTTCACCTGCGCCCGGGCGAGCTGGCGCTGGCCGGCCTCCCGGTCGTGACCGTCGCGGACACCGTGCACCCGTATGCCGACGTCTTCGTCCCCCAGGGATCGATCGGCGGCGTCGCCGTCGGCGCACCGGCCGAGGCGCGCGTCGATTCGCTGCCCCACCCCGTCAGCGGCAGGGTGGAGCGGATCTCGCGGCGCACCGAGTTCTCGCCGCGCTACCTGTTCAGCCGGACGGAGCGGGCGACGCTGGTCATCCGGGTGCGCGTCCGCTTCGACGACCCGGGACGGGAGCTGCACGCGGGTGTTCCCGTGTTCGTGCGCGTGACCGGCGCCGGAGCGGCCACGCGGTCGGACGGCGACGCGGGGAGTGTTCCTTGAACCTCCCGGGAAGACTCCGTGGGGCAACGCCCAGCTCCGTCGACGCGACGAGGACGCCGGCCAGGGACGAGGTGGTCGTCACCCACAACCTGTCCCGCCGGTTCGGCGCGCTGCTGGCGGTCCGCGACGTGTCGCTGACGATTCGCCGGGGCGAGATCTTCGGCGTGCTGGGGCCGAACGGCGCCGGAAAGTCCACCACCATCCGGATGCTGTGCGGGATCCTGGACCCCACCGGTGGCAGTGGCCGCGTCGTCGGGTTCGATCTCGCGACGGAGGCGGAGAAGATCAAGAGCCGCATCGGTTACATGACCCAGCGGTTCAGCCTCTACGAGGACCTGACGGTGGCCGAGAACCTGCGCTTTTATGCCGGGCTCTACGGGGTGCCGCGCCGGGAGCGAGCGGCGCGCATCGCCGCGGCTGTCGAGCGCGCGGGACTGGGCCCGCGGCGCGACCAGCTGGCCGGGACGCTCTCGGGCGGCTGGAAACAGCGGGTCGCCATCGCCGGCGCCACCCTCCACGACCCGCCGTTGCTGTTCCTGGACGAACCGACGGCGGGCGTCGACCCCGTGAGCCGGCGCGATTTCTGGGATGTCATCCACGGCCTCGCGCGCGACGGAACGACCGTCCTGGTGACCACGCACTACATGGACGAAGCCGAGCGTTGCCATCGGCTGGCCTTCATCTTCGACGGCGCCGTCATGGACGTCGGCACGCCCGCCGAGATCGTCGCCCGGCGCGGGCTGCAGGCCGTCGAGCTGCAGAGCGACCGGGCCGACGAGGCAAGCGCAGCGTTGCGCGCCGACCCGCGCGTGGAAGAGATCGCTCACTACGGGACGACGGACCGGATCCTTCTGCGAGGCGCGGGAGATCCAGTTGCCGCCGTCCAGGAGATCCTGGCCGGGCGCGGATTGGCGGCCGCTTCCGCGCGCGAGGTGCGCGTCACCGTCGAGGACGCGTTCGTCGCCATGGTGCGCCAGGTCGAGCGCCAGCCCCGTCCCGCCGGAGCCGCCGCATGAGCAGCCGCGCCCTCGTCATCGCCTGGAAAGAGCTCATTCAGCTGCGCCGGGATCGACTGACGCTGGCGATGGTGGCGGTGCTGCCCGTGATGCAGCTGCTGCTGTTCGGGTACGCCATCAACACGGACGTGCGGCACGTGCGGCTGGTCGTCTACGATCAGGACCAGAGCGCGTCGTCGCGCGACCTCGTCCGCTCCCTGGCCGCGACCGGCTTTTACGACACGGTGGGCGACGTGCGCGACTACGCGGAGATCGAGGCGGCGCTGCGATCCGCGCGCGCTCACGCGGCCCTCGTGATCCCGGTGCGTTTCGCGTCCGACCTGCGGCTGGGGCGCCCCGCGCGGGTGCAGTTGATCCTCGACGGCTCGGATCCTCAGACCGTCGCCAGCGCGACGGACGCTGCATCCGGGCTGATCGCCGCGCGAAACGCCGAGCTGAGCGTGGCGCGTCTCAGGCTCCAGGGCGCAGCAAGCGCGCCGCTGCTGAGCATCGAGGCTGAGACCTGGTACAACCCGGAGCTGCGGACGGTCGTCTTCGTGGTTCCCGGCCTGGTGGGCGTGATCCTGACGATGACCATGATCATGCTGACCGCCATGGCCATCGCGCGCGAACGCGAGCGCGGCACGCTGGAGCAGCTGGTGGTCTCGCCGATCGGACGCCTGGAGCTGATGGTGGGCAAGATCGTGCCCTACGTGGCCATCGGCTACGTCCAGATGACGATCGTGCTCCTGGTCGGGGCCACGGTCTTTCGGACGCCGGTGGTCGGCTCGCTGCTCCTGCTGTACGTCCTGGCGCTGCTGTTCATCGCCGCGAACCTGGCCCTGGGGCTGGTGTTCTCGACGTTCGCGCAGACGCAGCAGCAGGCCATGCAGCTGTCGTTCTTCTTTCTTCTGCCGAACATCTTGCTCTCGGGGTTCATGTTTCCGTTCGACGCCATGCCACGGGCAGCGCGATTCCTGGCGCAGGCCCTGCCGCTGACGCACTTCCTGCGAATCGTGCGGGGCATCGCGCTGCGCGGGGCCGGGTTCGCCGACCTCGGCGGCGAGCTCGCCTGGCTGTCGGGGCTGGTGGTGGGGCTGGTGGCCATCGCGGCGTTGCGCTTCAAGAAGAAGGTCGGCTGATGGCGCGCACGCCCGGCGACATCTCCATCCGCGTCGTCCGCGCCGCGCGCGCGCGTTTCCTGGCCGAAGGGGTCGACGGAGCGTCGTTGCGGGCCATCGCCCGCGACGCCCGCACGAACATCGGCATGATCTACTACTACTACCCGACCAAGGACGACCTGCTGCTGGCGGTGGTCGAGGAGGTCTACGTGGCGCTGCTGCGGGACCTGGAGGCGCAGCTGGCCCCGGCGCGGCCGGTGCTGGAACGGCTGCAGGCGCTCTACCAGCGCGTCGCCGGCGCGAACAGGGACGAACGGGAGGTGATGCGGCTGGTGTTGCGCGAGGCGCTCACCTCGCCGGCGCGGCTGAATCGCCTGATCCGCCGGTTCCAGCGCGGCCACCTGCCCCTGCTGTTCCGGATGGTGGCCGACGGCGTCGAGGCCGGTCTCTTCCGCGGCGACGTCCCGGAGGCCTTGCTGCTGGCCGGCTTGATCGCGCTCGGCGGCCCGGGACAAGTCATCCTGTCGGTCTTCGACACTCATGTCGCGCCCGGGCGGGCACCCGCGGGAAGCGGGCGGCCGGCCGCGCTGGTCGACCTATTCTTGACCGGCGCCGGCGGCTCCAGCTGGCGGCGCCCTCACAAACCCGCCCAGTCGCGCAGCGGCAGTCCGCGCGCGAGAGCGTCGACGTCGGCGCGCGAGGTCGTGCCGGCGCCGCGCAGCTCGAGGTGGAAGCCGCCGCGCAGCTGAACGAGCAGATCGCAGCTTGGGTTCTGCCCGTCGCCGCACTGATAGAAGCCGTTGGCCTCCGCGGCCGGCAGCCCCAGGTCCGCCTGCGGAAAAGCGGTGCTGGCCGACTGCCAGCGCTGGTAGTCCTCGGCGGACATCGGCATGCGCGCCAGCGTGACCTGCACGCGCGCGGCGCCCCGGCTGTACGCGCGGCGGACGAATCCGTCGCCCGGATCCGGAGGCGCGGCCGAAAACCCCGGGACGTCGGGCAAGGCCAGCCCGGCCGCGGCGACTCTGGCTGCGGCGCGCGGCGGGGAAGACGCGGCGGCGGGCGTGGAACGCGGGCGCGAGCAAGCGCCGCCTGCGGACAGCGCCGCGGCCAGCGCCATCGCCGCCCCTGCCCCCGTCATGACCAGGCGTGCAAGGCACGCAGCCGGGCCATCTTCTTGTGCTGGTGGCCGTCCATCCGACGGAACACATCGTCGACGATCTCCAGTGCGTCCAGCAAGAACTGTCCCTTGTTCAGCATCACGCACTCCGCACG
>CAZJMY010000144.1:0-23825 GCA_964546845.1 uncultured Myxococcales bacterium
CTTCACCTTCGGTTCCGCCGACATGCCCGGCCGCAACCGATCGAGCCCGGCTTGCCCCGGGTCCAGGCGGATGCGCACCGGGATGCGCTGCACGACCTTCACGTAGTTCCCCGACGCGTTCTCCGGCGGCAACACGCTGAGCCGCGAGCCCGTCGCGCCGCCGATGCTCTCGATCTTGCCGGTGAACGTGGTGTCCAGCGCGTCGACGTGCACGTCGGTCGGCATCCCGGGTTGCATGTGCTCGATCTGCGTCTCGCGGAAGTTCGCGGTCACCCACAGGTTGTCGGTCTGCGCGACCGCGACCAGCTGCTGTCCGGGCGCGACGTGGTCGCCGACGTTGACCGCCTTCTTGGCGACGACGCCGGCGACGGGCGTGCGCACCTTGGCGTAGCTCAGATTCAGCTCCGCCTGCGACAGCTGCGCGCGCGCCAGCTCGAGGTTCGCCTGGCGGAACAGGACGGAGGCCTTGCGCGTCTCCACCTGGCGGGGCGCGTTCTTGCGCACCTCCAGCAGGCGGCTCTTGGTGGCGCCCAGCTGCGCCTCCTGCTGCGCGACGCGCTGCTTGGCCGACGCCAGCGCCTGCTTCGTCGCCTGCGCCTCCGCCTCGGCGGTCTCGGCGGCGGTGATGCGCCGGTCGAAGTCCGCGCGCGGGATGGCCTGCGCTTTCCACAATTCCTCGCCGCGCTTGCGTTCGATCTGGGCGAGGCGCGCCGTCCCCTCGGCGGATGCCAGGCGGGCCGTCAGCTGCTCGACGTCGCGCTGCGCGGCGGTCAGGCCCGCCGTCGCCGACACCAGCTCCGACGAGGCGCCCGCGACGGCGGCCGTGTTCGACGTCTCGGTGATCGAGACGTTGGGGTCTTCCGCCTGCAGCTGCGCCTCGGCCTGGGCCACCGATGCGCGGGCCTGCGCGACGGCCACCGACAGGTCGGTGGGGTCGATCTCCAGCAGCGGGTCGCCCGCCTTCACCGTCTGGTTCTCGAGGACGTAGACGTTGGTGACGGTCCCCGGCACGCGCGGGCCGATGTTGCTGATGTTGCCGTCGACCTGCGCGTCGTCGGTATCTTCGAAGTGGCGCGCGTACAGCCAGTAGATCCCGATCGCGACGACCAGCAGCCCCAGCACCAGAAACACGATCGGCCGGCGGCTCTTCTTCTTGGCCGGAACGTCGTCGGCCGGGGCGGCGCCGGCCCCCCGGTCGACGGCCGGCACCGTGGCGGGCGCCTTGCCGTTCGTGTCCGCCTTGATCGCGTCGCCGGTCGAGCTCATCCCCGAGGGTCTAATTTGCCGAACCCGGACGCGCAAGCCCAGAAAACAGCCGCACGAAAACCGAGAAGCCCGTCGGAGGCATCCGCTATAAGTCCTGGACATGGACGCCCCGCCGCCCGCCGCCGCGCCCTGGTGGCTGCCCGGACCGACGGGGCAGACGCTGTGGGCGCGCCTGGCCCGCTCGCGGCGCCTGATCCGGTTCGCCCGCGAGGTGCTGCCCACGCCCGACCAGGACGACCTGATGCTGGATCACGTCGACGGTCCGGCGGGGACGCCCCGCGTCGTGTTGCTGCACGGCCTGGAGGGGAGCGCCTACTCGCTGCACACGCAGGGGCTGGCGGTGCTGGTCGCCGCGGCCGGGTGGAGCTGCACGGTCCTCAACTTCCGTTCGTGCGCGCGCGACCCGGATGACATCAAACGGCGTCTTCCGAATCGGCGCCCGCGCCTCTACCACTCGGGAGAGACGGAGGACCTGGACCTGGTCGTGCGGACGCTGGTGCGGCGCGACCCGGCGGCGCCGCTCTATGCGGTGGGGTTCTCGCTGGGCGGGAACGTCCTCATCAAGTACCTGGGCGAGCAGGGGGCGGGCGGCCCGATCCGCGCGGCCGCGACGCTGTCGGTGCCGTACGACCTGGCGGCGGCGTCGCGCTACCTGGAAAGGCCGGCGGCGCGGGTCTACGCGTATCACTTCCTGCGGCGGCTCAAGCCGAAGGCGCTGGACGTGGTGGCCCGCTTCCCGCGCGAGACGGCGCACCTGGACGTGGCGCGCATCCGCGCGGCCCGCACCTTCTCCGAGTTCGACCGCTGCGTGACGGCGCCGCTGCACGGGTTCGCCAGCGCGGAGGACTACTACGACCGCGCCAGCGCCATCCGCTACCTGCCGCGGGTCGCCACCCCCACGCTCTGCATCAGCGCCGAGGACGACCCGTTCTTCCCGCGCGACGGCGTGGCGCGGGCGCGCGCGGCGGCGTCGCCCACTGTTCGATTTCAGGTCACTTCGTGGGGCGGGCACACCGGGTTCGTCGGCGGGCGCTGGCCCTGGCGCCCGCACTACTGGGCCGAAGAAATGGCTGTTTCCTGGCTCGCTCGCGCGGTGTGACGCCGGCGCCGTGGCGGGGGCTGGCGCCGGCGCCAAGCGTGGCAATAGTTGCGGGCGGCCTCCGAACATGCGACCAGTCGACAGGCGATGAGCGACGGCACCTCGCCCGGAATCTTCGTTTGGATCTGGTTGCTGCGCGCCATCGTCGCCGCCAACGTCGTCGCGTGGGGCTGGACCGCCTGGCGCCTGCGCGCGGAGCTGCCGCGGTTGCCCGCCGACGTCGCGCGCTACCGGCGCGAGCTGCTGTGGCTCTCGGCGCTGTTCGTGCTCGGCTGCGGCTTCCGGTCGATCCTGCCGCGCGCCGACGTGCAGCGGATCGCGCCCTTCGGCGGGTGGTGGTCGTGCGTGATGATCGGGCGCTCGGTCGCGACCGTCGCCGAGCTGGCGTTCATGGCGCAATGGGCGCTGATCCTGCGCGCCGCCAGCGGCCAGCAGCGCGATCTCGGCTGGTGGGTGGGACGCGTTCTGCTGCCCGTCATCGCCGTGGCCGAGGTCTGTTCCTGGTACGCCGTCCTCACGACCAACTACATGGGGAACGTCTGCGAACAATCGATCTGGACGATCTCCTCGGCGTTCGTGGTGACGGCGTTGCTGAAGCAGCGGTCGCCCGCGTGGCGGCCTTTCGCGCAGACGGTGGCCGCGTTCATCATCCCCTACATCGTGTTCATGGCCGTCTCGGACGTGCCGATGTACTTCCGGCGCTGGCTCGCCGACGAGGCCATCGGCCGGACGTACCTGTCCCTGGCCCAGGGCGTGCGTGACGCCTCGTTGCGCGTCGTCGTGACGCGCCGCTGGGACCTGTGGCACGACGAGGTGGCCTGGATGACGCTGTATTTCAGCAGCGGCGTCTGGATCAGCATCTGGTTGGTGCGCGGCAGCCCCGCGGCAGTTGCGGCGATGTCACGGGAACAGCAGAAAAGTCACTCAAAGTTCGCTTCGTAAACCCGGCATTTGTCGGCTAATGGGCGCACAGTCCGTTTGGACTGATTGACCGCTCTTCCGAGCGAAGGAGAACTCATGAAAGGCTTTTTCGACGCCCTGGCCGAGCAGCGGTGGGACGACCATCGCTTCTATCACCACAGCCGCATCAACCAGTCGCTGCACCTGATCAGCGCCTGCAGCTTCCTGGTGACGTACGTGCTGCTGTTCACGCACCCGGTGGCCGCCGCGTTGTTTGGCTGGACGTTCGCCATGTGCATCCGCCAGGTCGGTCACTTCTTCTTCGAGCCGAAGGGGTACGACGAGGCGAACCAGGCGACGCACGAGTACAAAGAGCGCGTTAAGGTCGGGTACAACCTGCGCCGCAAAGTCATCCTGCACACGCTGTGGGGGCTGACGCCGCTGGCGCTGTATCTGTCGCCGACGCTGTTTGGCGCCTTCCACCAGCCCTGGACCAACCTGCAGACCTACCTCGAGCACCTGGCGCGCCTCTGGATCATCCTGGCTGCCGCGGCGCTGCTGGGGCGCACCATCCAGCTGTTCTTCATCCGCGACGTGAAGACCGGCATCGTGTGGTTCACGAAGATCCTCACGGATCCGTTCCACGACATCATGCTGTACCACAAAGCGCCGCTCTACCTGCTGCGGGGCGAGCTGATCGAGAACACCAAGCACGCCTGAGGGTGCGCGCGAACGCGGCGGGGCCTTCTCTCGGTTGCGAGGAGGCCCCGTCTTCTTCGTCAGAACCTTTCGGCCAGCATCTCTTTCAGAATGCCGCGCTTGATCGTCTTGTTCGTCAGCGCGGGGCTCGACCACCAGAAGCCGTCTGCTTTCATCGCGCGGGCGGCCGCCAGGAACTTCTCGGCGACGGCGTCGAAGTCGGCGTCCGTGTAGTTCAGGCTGAAGATGAAGCGGCCCGTGCCGACCCAGCTCAACGCCAGCCCCTGAGCGCGCAGATAGAATTGGAACATCCAGTTGTAGCGGCTCGGCTGCGTGTACAGCACGGTCCAGATCGTCGACAGGTTGGCGACCTGCACCGGGACCTCCTCGGCGGCGAGACGCGCGTTCAGGCGCTGGGCGCGCCCGTCCCAAATCGCGTCCAGATGCTGGTACAGCGCGCGCACGGCGGGCGTCTCGATGCGATGCAGGAACTCGTTCACGGCGGCCATGACGTAGGGGTGGGCGTTGAACGTGCCGCGCGCGAAGCAGATGTCCGCCGGGCGGTCTTCGCGGAAGCGCTTCATCAGGTCCTTGCGCCCGCACAGAACGCCGATGGGAAGCCCACCGCCCAACGTCTTGCCGTAGGTGACCATGTCCGCCTTCACGCCGAAGTACTCCTGGGCGCCGCCCGGCGCCAGGCGGAACCCCACGAACACCTCGTCGAAGATCAGCGGGATGCCCCGCTCGCTGCAGACGGCGCGCAGCTTCCGCAGCCAGGCGGTGTAGGCGGCGCGGTCGTAGCCAGCCGTGCGGTCGCTGGCCAGCAGCGTCGAGTCGCTGGGAGCCGCTCCGTTCGGGTGCAGCGCCTGCAGCGGGTTGACCAGCACGCAGGCGATGTCCTTGCGGCGGCGCAGCACGCGCAGCGCGGCCTCGTCCATGTCCTTGAGGGTATAGGTGTCGCGGGCCGGGGTCGGGTTGCCGACGCCCGGCTGCACGTCGCCCCACCAGCCATGGTACGCGCCGCAGAACCGGACCAGGTGCGAGCGGCCCGTGTGGTAGCGGGCCAGGCGAACGGCCTGCATGACCGCCTCGGTCCCCGACATGTGGAACGAGACCTCGTCGAGCCCCGAGATGGCCTGCAGGCGGCGGACGTTGTCGGCGACGACGGGGTGGTAAGAGCCCAGCACCGGCCCCAGCGACCGCGCGCGTTCGAAGGCGGCGTCCAGGCACTCTTTGTAGAAGTCGTAACCGAACACGTTGACGCCGTACGAGCCGGCCAGGTCGTGCGCGACGTTGCCGTCGAGGTCGGTCAGCGTGACCCCCGACGACTCGGCGACGAACGAGCCGGCACCCAGGTTCTGCTTCACGTAGCGGCTGAACTGGAACGGGACCCGGTAGGCGCCCGTGAACTGCAGGTCCGAGAGGCCGTCCTCGACGTCGCGGGTCAGCGCGCGCGTTTTCGCGAACCGGGTCGCGAACGTGGCGGACAGCCGCTGGAAGCCGGCCCGGCGCAGCTCACCGATCTCCGCCGGCGCCCCGTCGCACACGAAGAAGCGGCGGTCGCCGTATTCGTAGAACGGCACCAGCTTGGCCACGAAGCGCGACATGCGCGCGTGCCCGCGCAAGGACGGGTGCTTGGCCTTTGACAACTGCAGCCGAGTCGACGCCTTCTTCAACGACGCCCCGAAACCCACCGCCCCCAGGGCATAGAGGACCAATGTCATCCCGCTCTCCGTTTCAATCGATTCGTAACATCTTCTCCCGTATTGGGCAGCATGACGAGCTGACCTTCCTGCTCACCAACCAGCTGGTGCCGCGGCGCCTGGCGACCCGGCTGGTCGGGCGCATCAGCAAGGTGCGCCACCCGTTGGTGCGCGATCTGTCGATCGGCCTGTGGCGGCTGTTCGCGGACCCGGATCTCGACGAGGCGGCGAAGGGGTCCTTCGACAGCCTTCACGACTGCTTCATCCGGGAGCTGAAGCCCGGCGCACGCAGCGTCGATCCCGACCCGGCGGTCCTCACCAGCCCGTGCGACGCCATCGTCAATGCCTGCGGCACCGTGCGGGGGACGCAGCTGATTCAGGCCAAGGGGATCTCCTACACCCTCGACGAGCTGCTGGACGATCCGGCGCTGGTCGATCGCTACCGCGACGGCCGCTACGTGACGCTGCGGCTGACTTCCAGCATGTACCACCGGTTCCACGCGCCGTACGACCTGCGCGTCACGCACGTCAACTACATCTCGGGTGACACGCTCAATACCAACCCGAGCACGGTCCAGCGCGTGGACAAGCTGTATTGCAAGAACGAACGGGCCGTCGTTCAGACGGTGACGGACGCGGGCGGTCACCTGATCACCCTGGTGCCGGTGGCCTCGATCCTGGTGGCCAGCATCCGGTTGCGCTTCCTGGACGTGCCGCTGCACCTGGCGTACGACGGCCCCCGCGCCATCGCCTGCGACGCGCGCTTCCGCAAGGGCGACGAGATGGGCTGGTTCGAGCTCGGGTCGACCATCATCGTGTTCGCGCCGAACGGGTTCGAGCTGTGCGAGGGCATCGCGGAGACGTCGGTGATCCGGATGGGGCAGCCGCTGCTGAAGCTGCCCTGAGGGGGCCGGCGGCGCGGCGCGCTTCAGGCGGCCGCCTCTCCGCCCAGCGTGGCCTCGGCCGGGATCGTGAAGGGGATCTCCGCGCGCGTCGGAACGAGGTGGGCGCGGAACAGCTCGTGCCCGGCGCGCAGCGTGCGGCGGATGATGCTGGCGCGCGCCTTCTCGGGCGAGCAGGTGATGGCGCGCCGGCAGGCGGCGAGGAGGTCGTCGTCGATGGCGCCGTTGACGCCCTCGTGAATGAGGTCGACGGGGCCGGGGGCCGGCACCGAGGCGACCGGAAGCCCCGAGGCGAGCGCCTCCAGGATCACGTTGCCGAAGGTCTCGGTGCGCGACGGGAACACGAAGCAATCGGCGGCGGCGAAGTGCGCCGACAGGTCGGCGCCGAACCGGTAGCCGCGCCAGACCACGTCCGGGTACGCGCGCTGAAGCTCCTCGCGCGACGGCCCGTCGCCGACGACGACCTTGGTGCCGGGCAGCGGCAACTTCAGGAAGTCGTCCAGGCTCTTCTCGACGGCGACGCGGCCCACATACAGCCAGATGGGACCGGGCAGCCCGTCGTAGACGTCGTCGCGCCGGAAGGACGGGTTGAAGACGTCGGCGTCGACCCCGCGCGGCCAGTGCACCAGGCGGCGACCCACGCGTCGGCCCGACAGCTCTTGCAGCAGCGATTGCGAGCTGACCAGCGTGTGCTCGGCGCGGCCGTGGAACCAGCGCACCAGGTCGTACCCCCATTCCAGCGGCAGCGGCACGCGCGCGCTGACGTACTCGGGATAGCGTGTGTGGAAGCTGGTCGTGAACCGCAGCTTCTTGAGACGCAGCCACGCGACCGTCGAGAACCCCAGCGGCCCCTCCGTCGCCACGTGGATCGCGTCGGGCTGGAACGCGCGGATGCGCCCGATGGCGCGCCACGGGTCGCACGCCACGCGGATCTCGGGATACGACGGGAGCGGCAGCGTGAAGTGGCTGTCGGGCGCCACCACCATCACCTCGATGCCCTCCAGCTCGAGGTGCTTCGTGAGCCGCACCAGCGTGTTGACGACGCCGTTGGTCTGCGGCTTCCAGGCGTCGGTGACCAAGGCCAGCCTTCGAATCCACGGTGAAAACGTCATCGTGGCTCTCTCTGTTACGCCGTTTGATTGGAGCCGGCGCCAACGAGATGACGACGAGATCGTGAAAATTGCGTCAGAAGCGATCGAGGTGGACACGTGCGTGACGGCCGCGTGACGGACCGCCGTCGCGTGTGACGAACGCTTTTCGCGCGCGCGTCAGCGGCGCGTCAGCGCGTCGCCGACCAGGCCGAGCAGGGGACCGAGGCAATAGCCCACGCCGATGAGCGCCTCGAAGTTGCCGCCGGCGTCGACGGCGGCCGCGCCGACCGCCATCACGTAGTAGAGCGACGAGTAGTAGATGACGCCCATGCCCACGCCGTACGCGAAGAGGCCGGCCATCAGCACGGGCAGCGTGTGGGCCAGCAGCACCAGCGCCAGGCCGCCCACCAGCGCCGCGGCGCCGGCGGCCAGCGTGCCCCAGCGGCCGTGCCAGAAGTGCGTGCGCCACATCAGCGCCAGCGCCAGGAAGCGGGTCGCCATCCAGGCCGCCGCCATGAGGCTGGCGGCGGTGCCGGCGCCGACGGCAGCCAGCCGGTGCGGGAGGATCGGCGCCAGCGCCGCGGAGACGACGTAGCTGAACGGAAGCAGCCAGGACGCCGCGCGCAGGAGGGCGCGATACGTGGGGCCGACCGCCTGCGCGCTGCCGTCGGCGTCGTGCGCGGCCGGATGCGGCGGCAGCCGCCAGATGGTCGACCAGGCCAGCGCGCTGGCGGCGGCGGACACCACGAAGCTGCCGGCCGGGTGATGCGCGAGCAGGGGCAGCACCAGCAGCGGCAGGGCGGTGGCCGGCGTCCAGGTCAAATTGAACTTGCCGATCGCGGAGCGCATCTCGGCGCCGTGGCGGCCCGCCGTCAGGTAGCTCTCGACGACGGGAAAGGTCGTCGCAGAGGCGGCCGAGCCGATCAGCGCGGCGGCCCAGAGCCCGGCGCGGGCGCCCGGCAGGAGCAGCGGCAACAGCGCCGCGCCCGTCCACACCAGCAGCGCTGCCGACAGCACCTGCCGCGGGACGCGCCCGCGCGCCAGCCGCCCGGCCGCGCGCGCCGCCATGGCGTAGACCGCGCCCATCACGGTGGCCAGCGTCAGGTTGGCCGCGGGGCTGAAGTGATAGACGCCGGCGCTGACGAAGAACAGTCCCGCCCAGAAGGTCCCGCTGCTGACTGACCCCAGCACCGTGACGGTCAGGACGGCGGACAGAGGCGCGCGCCGGTCATCGTTGTCCGTCCGTTCGAGTCGAGTCAGGATGACAGCCCCTTTACCAAGAAACGACGGAGGCGTCATGAAGATCGGAATCATCGGTTCGGGTGTCGTTGGACAAACGCTGGGAACGAAGTGGCTGCAGCTGGGACACGAGGTCGCGATCGGCACGCGCGATCCCGCCAAGATCGACGACAAGAAGATGATGGCGACCTCGCTGCGCGAGTGGCGCGCGCAGACCGGCGAGCGCGGTAAGATCGTCGGCTTTCAGGAGGCGGCCGCCTTCGGCGAGGTGCTGGTGAATGCGACCGGCGGCACCGTGTCGATCGAGGCGCTACGCGCGGCGGGCGCGGACAAGGTCGGCGGCAAGGTGCTGTTGGACATCGCCAACGAGCTGGATCACAGCCGCGGCATGCCGCCCCGATCCCTGGCCAGCGACGAGCGTTGCCTGGCCGAGAAGATCCAGGCGGCGTTCCCGAACCTGAAGGTGGTGAAGACCATGAACACGATCGGCGCCCACGTGATGGTGAACCCGAAAGGCGTCGCCGGCGGCGATCACACCGTCTTCGTGAGCGGCAACGACGCCGGCGCCAAGGCGCAGGTCGCCGAGCTGCTGAAGACGATGGGCTGGACCGACGTTCTGGACCTGGGCGACATCTCGAGCGCCCGCGGCCCCGAGATGTACATGAGCCTGTGGCTGCGCCTCTGGGGCGCCACCCGCACCGGCAACATCAACATCAAGGTCCAGCGCTGAGGCCTGGGGCTGGCGGGAGGGCGCGCGTCGCCCCCCGCCGGCGCTACTGGCAGGCGGGGAACTGCTTGCCGGTGTCCTGGTTCTGATCCGTCGCCCCGCTCGAGAGCGTCACCTGCAGCATGCGCCCCGCGGCGTCGGTCAACGTCAGCTGCGAACCGGAGCCGATGTTCGAGTTGAAGTGCCAGGACCCGTAGCTGGTCTTCGAGGCGTTGCCCCCCGGGCCGCTGACCCCCGTGATGGCCAGGATCGAGTTCTCGATGTACGCCTCGTTCGACTGCTTGATCCGCACGACCACGTTGCCCGTGATGGGGCAGGGGACCGCCTTCCAGCTGGTCCCCGAGGGATTGCCGTTCGAGAACCCCAGCGCGTTGAACGCGTCGACGCTGAGATCCAGCTCGCCCATCGAGTTCTGCTTGCACACCGGGTTGGAGTCCTCGGGGCACTCGTCGATGATCGTCGCGATGATCGTCTTGCCCCCGTTGGTGATCTGGACGCAGGCGCCGCAGTAGTTGCGCGTGTTGAAGTCGCTGCTGCTGTTCCCGGGAATCGCGGCGAAATAGGTGTTCTTGGCCATGCCGCCGTTGGCGATGTTCATGACCGTGTCGGTCTGGCCGCTCTCCGAGCCGAGGTAGCCGCAGGCGGTCTGGTACATGCCGAGCTCGCCCTTGGCCGTGCCCTGGCCGAAGTTGTAGTGGGTGAACTCGCCGTTGCCGCTGGCGGACGGCTTGAGCGTGCCGCAGCTGGTGGCCGTCGGGCTGCCGCCGCTGCCGGTGGAACCGGCGCCGCCGCTGGTGCCCGCCGTCCCGGACGAATTGCCGGCGCCGGTCGAACCGCCCGAGCTGCCCGTGCGCCCGCCGCCGCCCGTCGTCCCGCCCGAGGCGCTGCCGCCGGTGCCGCGCGAGCCGGCTGCCGCGCCGGTGCCGCCCGTCGACAGGACGCCGCCGGTGCCCGGGGATCCGCCGGTGCCGCTGCCGCCGCTGCCGACCGCGTTGCCGCTGCCGGTGGCGCCGCCCGTCGTCCCGGTGGTGCCGGGGTTCCCGCCGCTGCCCGGTGTGCCGGCCAGGTGGACGCACTGCTGAAGGTCGGTGGCGCAGGTCAATCCGGCGTTGCAGCTGCCACTGGAGTTGCACGCGCAGAACTCGGCGCCTGGCGCTCCGTGGCAGGACTGTGAGCCGACACCCTGGTTGTCGCTGCTGCTGCACCCGATCCACCCGATCCACGTTGCAACCACAAGCGACATAGCAAAAAGCCAACCCAAGGGACTTCGAGGACGTGCATAAGTCAGCATGTGTGTGCGCAGTCTACCTAGAGACATTTCAACCCGGCAATCATCAGAAGATGTCGTTTCTGCTCGACGAAAACGGAAATCCGATTGGCTTTGCGCGTTGCGTGCCGTGGGGTACGGTCGGGCCATGAAAGATCCCTTGGTGCGCTTCGGCGTGGCCGTGGAAGCGAGCTTGCTCCGCGATCTCGACGCGGTCGCCGCCAAGCGCGGGTGCACGCGGTCCGAGCTGTTGCGGGACATCGGGCGCGCGGAGGTCGGGCGCGCAAAGGTCGCCTCGGGCGTGCCCGCGGTGGGGACGCTCACGATCGTCTACGACCACCACGTCCGCGACCTCAGCGACAAGCTGACCGACCTTCAGCATGAGCTGGGCGACGACGTCCGCGCGGCGCTGCACGTCCATCTCTCCCACGACCTGTGCCTGGAGGTGGTGGTGTTGCGCGGGCAGTCGGACCAGCTGAAGGCGATCGCCGATCGGATCCTGGCCCTGCGCGGCGTGAAGCAGGGCGGCCTCGAGCTGATTCCCGACGCCGTCGCCGCCGCGCACGGCCACAGCCACGCCGCCGGCGAAGCGCACGACCATTCGCACCCGCCCGCGCACGGGCACCCGAAGAAGAAGAAGCGATAGCCGCCAGGCGGACGGACCCGGCGGGGCCTGGGTGCAAATGCCGGTCGGTTGAGCGCCGGGACGCGGGGACGCCGACTCAGAAACCGGTTGATTTTGAGAATGGATTTCATTATCTGTGGTGCGCCGCTTCGATGCTGCGAAAGGAATCCCCGATGCCGTCCTCAGTCGCTTCTTCGGTCCGCGGGTCGGTTCACGCCTGGTTGCGCCGCGCGCTGGTCGCGCTGCCCGTGTTCTGCGCGGCCGCGCTCGCCGCGCCCGCGGCTCGCGCCAACCCGCGCCCGCTGCCCTTCACGTACATCTATGAGACGCTTCCACACGGCGACGCGGAGGTCGAGCTCTACACCGATCTGACGCCGCAGCGCCTGCTGGACGCCGACGGCAACGCCGGCTGGCACCTGGCCAGCCAGTTCCAGGTGGAGATCGAGTACGGGATCACCGACCGGCTGGAGCTGGGGCTGTATCTGACGTTGCAGCCCGTCGATCTCGATTTCCCGGGCGCCCCGGACCTGGGCGAGGGGAACGGCGTCAAGCAGCGGCTGCGTTATCGGTTCGCCGACAGCGGTGTCTGGCCCGTCGACGTCGCGGTCTACGGCGAGCTGACCGAGAACCAGCGCGAGTTCGAGATCGAAGGAAAGGTGATCCTGCAGCGCCGCGTGGGCCCGTTCCGGATCGCCGCCAACCTGTGGGCCGAACGCGAGTACACGTACAGCGGTGAGGCGAGCTGGGTGCTGAACCCGACGGCCGGCGTGGTCTACGAGAAGTGGTTCAACTTCCAGCCGGGCATCGAGTACTGGATGCGCGGCGAGCTGGAGGACGGCAAGTTCGCCGTCGGGCCGGCCCACTACCTGGGCCCGACCGCCATCCTGCAGTTCGGGAAGATCTGGTGGTCGACCGGTGCCTACCTGCAGGTCAACCACGTCCACGCGCCGACGCCGGTCGCCGGGGTCGAGGACACGCCGTTCGGCCCCTTCTGGGTCCGCACGATCGTCGGCATCAGCTACTGACGGCTAGCGCGGGCGCTTCATGAGCCCGATCTCGGGCGTGTCGAACAGCGTGATCCAGCCGGCGGCCTGGGCGCGCGCCACCTGGTCGCGGTCCGGCGGGATCGGGTCGATGTGCGTGTAGATGATGTAGTCCGCGCCCTGCCAGCCCACCGCCAGGTTCCAGCATTCGATCCGGTTCGATACGTGTGACAGCTCGCGGTCGCTGGCGGCCAGGACGGCGTCCCGGGGCACCAGGCGCATGGCGGTCTCCAGCGCCGCCAGCCGGCGCTGCTCTTGCGGAGTCGGCGGGTCGAAGTTGATGAAGCCGTAGCTCGAGTGGAACGTCTTGCGCGGCGGGAACGCCCCCCAGGCGGCCGTCGCCAGGACCGTCGCCACGGCGAACGTCGCCGCTGCCGCGCGCGCCTTGACCTGCCCGGGCTGCCGCCGCAGCTCCGCCAGCGCCAGCGCGGCGGCCGGAAACACGTACGGCACGTAGTCGCACCCGTACTGGTAGCCGATGTCCAGCGTCGGCCCGTACTCCGTCGTCAACAGCGTGAGGACCGCCCCCGGGACCATCGACGCCGCCAGCCACCAGCGCCGCAACGGCAGGAAGGCCAGCGGCGCCAGGATCTGCAGCGTGTAGCGCAACTTCTCGGGCGTCATCAGCGTTCGCAACGCGAAGAGCGGGTTGGTCGCCAGCGTCTTCAGCACGCCCAGGAAGCTGGAGTCCCCGGCCGGGAAGAGCTGCTTGTAGAGGTCCGCGAACCCCCACGGGCCGACGGCCGGCATGATCACGAACCGCATCAGGACGAAGTAGATCGACGACGCGACGGCGATCGCCGCCCCCTCGCGGACGCGCACGCCGGCCAGCACCAGCGTGACCCCCAGGATGGCGGTCCCCATGGACACGTCTTCTCGGCAGCCGATCGCCAGCAGCCAGAAGAACCAGAACAGGCGCGTGCGGCGGCTGTCGAAGGCGTCGATGGCCGCCAGCAAGAACGCGGCGGCGACCGGCTGGAAGTGGAAGTCGAACAGCTGGGCCCCGTGCAGCGGCGGGTAAAGGACGTAGCAAGCGACGATCAGCAGCGCCCAGGCCGGCGGCAGGCGCCGGGCGGCGAACCGGTAGAGCGGGATCGCCGCGCCCCCCAGCAACAGGCACTGCAACACCAGCAGGGTGCTGGCCGCCGGGTGCAAGGCGTAAAAGGGGAGCAGCGCGAACACCGTGAACTCGGCGTGGTTGCGCAGCTCGCTCCAGTTCCCCTCGCGGATGAGGGGCGTGCAGCGGAAGGGCCGCCCGTGAAGCGCGTTGTAGAACTGGTTGTCGAGCTGCCCCAGGTCCCAGTTGTACGTGTTGAACTTGTGGTGGTTGCGCAGCGTCAGGAAGATGAAGAACCCGGCGTACGCGCAGGCCAGCGCGGCGGCGATCAACCAGGGACCGCGCCGCCCCAGTTTTTCGCGCAGGCGCGCGAGCAGCGCCGTCACGCGGCCCGGGGGCCGGTCCGCGCGGGCCGCGAAGTGCAGGCGGAACAGCGGTTCGGCCGCCACGACCACCGCTCCCAGAAGCACCGCCAGCGTCAGCGATTCGCTCCACGGATCCAGCGCGAACAGGCCGGGGACCGTGGCGGCCAGCAGCAGCGGCGCGGCGAGCCGGGCCCGCCCCACCAGCGCCGCCGTCGGATCCGCCGCCTCCGCGCGCGCGCGCCGGGCCGTCCACAGCGCGACGATCGCGCCCGCCAGCGCGCCGGCGGCCAGCGCCGCCAGAAGCAGCCAGCGGCCACGGGACGACAGGGCGTTCGCCGCCGCGAACCGCCGCAGGTCGATGACCGTCAGCTGAGCGAGAGCCAGCGCCAGGGAGGCGCCGCAGGTGGCCAGCCCGGCCGTCGCACGCACGCGCGCGCCAATCTCGTTTTGTTCGTCAGCGGAGAGGGGGCGCCGCACGCTCCCCCGTTATCGCACGACTTTTATCGCACGACTTGGGTTGTATGCTTGCGGACATGCAGGTCGGAATGATCGGTCTCGGCCGGATGGGCGCGAACATGGTGCGGCGCTGGATGCGCGGCGGGCACAGCTGTGTGGTGCACGACGTCGCGCGGGCGGCGGTCGACGCGCTCGCCGCCGAGGGGGCGGTCCCCGGGGTGTCGCTCGACGAGCTGGTGGCGCGGCTGACCCCGCCGCGCGTCGTCTGGTTGATGGTCCCCGCGGGCGTCGTCGACGCGACCCTGGCCCAGCTCGTGCCGCGCCTGTCGGAGGGGGACGTCGTCGTCGACGGCGGCAACTCGTTCTACCGGGACGACATCGACCGCGCCAAGCGGCTGGCCCCGCGCCTGCACTACGTCGACTGCGGCACCAGCGGCGGCGTCTGGGGGCTCGAGCGCGGCTATTGCCTGATGATCGGGGGCGAGACCGAGGTGGTGCGCCGGCTGGATCCGCTGTTCGCGACGCTGGCGCCCGGCGCGGGGACGGTCGCGCCGACGCCCGAGCGGGCAGGGCGCGGCAACACCGCCGAGCTCGGCTACCTGCACTGCGGCCCCAGCGGCGCCGGGCATTTCGTGAAGATGGTGCACAACGGAATCGAATACGGGCTGATGGCCGCCTACGCCGAGGGGCTGAACATCTTGCGGCACGCCGGCGTCGGCCGGCAGTCGGGCGCGGCCGACGCGGAGACGGCGCCCCTGCGCGCGCCGGAGTACTACCAGTTCGACTTCCCGCTGGCCGACATCGCCGAGGTCTGGCGGCGCGGCAGCGTGGTCTCCTCGTGGTTGCTGGACCTGACCGCGGGCGCGCTGGCCCGCGACCCGCAGCTGGAGAAGTTCTCCGGCCGCGTGTCGGACTCCGGCGAGGGGCGCTGGACGCTGGACGCCGCCATCGACGAGGGCGTGCCCGCGCACGTGCTGGCGGCAGCGCTGTTCGAGCGCTTCAGCTCGCGCGGGGAGGCCGGCTTTCAGGATCGCGTCCTGTCGGCGATGCGATACGCGTTCGGCGGCCACGTCGAGAAGGGCCAGTCGGGGTAGCCCCCGTGCGCGCGCGCCGGCTACCAGGCGATGCGAAACCCGCTCAGGTAGCCGTCCGCCGTCCCGTGGCCGACCCACGAGTGCGTGTAGCCGACGCGGAACAGCCATCGCGGCAGCGGGTTGTGGCGATCGGCGACCAGCGGGAAAGGCGTCTTCGCGAGGCGCAGCGCGCCCACGTCCAGCTCCAACCCGATCTCCGGCGAGAGCTCGCCGTAGATCGGCGGCGGCTGCGCCTTGGTGTCGGTCTGCGTCGGCTCGGTCGCGATCAGCAGCTCGATCTCTCCGCCCACGTAAGGGCCGAGGCGGACCGGGTCGTCCGACTCTCCCCACTGCCACAGCGGCATCGTGAGGTGCAGGTCGAACCCGGACCCCCCGAACGAGGAGCTCGACGACCGCAGCGTCCCCTTCACCTGCACGACCGTCGTCGAGACGAGGCCGAGGTCCCAGAGGTACCGCCCCAGCTGCGCCTGTCGTGACAGCCGGGTGGACACCATCTGCAGCTGCGCGTACCCGCCGTAGACCGCGTGGCTCTGCACCCCGAACGTGAAGGCGCTGTGCGTGGGCGGCACGGTCCACCGCAGGTACCCTTCGGCGGGATCGGCCAGCACCAGCTCGACGGCGCGCCCATCCGGGTCGGGCAGCTTCAGCGCGACCCGCCGCGGGATGTCGCTGTCGGCGAACCGATACCCCCGGAACAGCACCCAGGCCGTGCGCGTCTGTCCGGGCGCGACGTCGATGACCGGCAGCACGGCGACCTCCGGCACCGCGCCGGGAAACGGACCGTCTCCGCTGACCGACGGGGGGAACATGCGCGTCTGGTCGGGGTGGCGCGTGTCGATCTGCAGCAGGCACCAGATCTGGCCGGGGTTCAGCTGGTACGGCGCGGCGCCGCGGTTGGTGATCTCCAGCTCGACCGCGAGCGCGGTGCCGTCCGCCACACCGTCGGTGACCGTCTCTTCGTTGAGGAAGACGCGGTTCACTTCCACTGAAAACCCGCGCTCGGCCAGCTCAGCCGGCTGGGTGAGCCGCGCTTCGCGATAGCCGGCCGCCCCGCATCCCAGCAGAGCCATTGTGGCCACGAGGGCCACGCCCAGAGGACGGCAGAGCTGTCGGATCACGCTCCCCCTTCGACGCCGGCGGACGAGTTGCGGTTGCCGCCGTCGGCCACGAATGTTCGGCTCATCGGTAGTTGCAACAGAGCCGAACCGTGATCAGGTTTTCGGGCACGCATGAGGGGTGGTGGTGGATGTCTCTGATCATCGGCGTGATGTTGTCGGTCTGTTCGCTGGTTTCGAACGGAGCTCCGGTCTGCAGGCCGGCCCCGGTCGCCCCGCAACACGATCCGCGTGGGGCTGCGCGGCAACAGGTGGGCAGGCTGGTGGCGGGCATTCAACACATCGAACGCATCCGCGCCAAGGCCCCGCGAGACGCCGTCGACCGCAATTGCGTCGATCGCAAGCTAGCCGAAGCACGCGTCGGTCTGCAAATCGCCACCGAAGAAATCGCCCGGCTGGATGCCAGCGTCGGTGACGGCGACGCCGGCGAGCAGGAGTACTCGATGCGGCGGCTGCGGCTGCTGGCCGAGCGCGCCAACGATCTGACCAGGGCGGCGCAGGTCTGCGTCACCGACGAGGTGAGCAGCATCGACGTGACGCAGGTCCAGGTCTTCGCGCCCAACGCGAAGGTCCCCGATCCCAGCTTCCGCAACCCGTTTTAGCTCCAGAGGACCGTCGCCGCTGGTGGCGCGCTGCTAGAGTGCGCGCGCCGATGACGACGTCCGCGCCACCTGTCGCGCCCCTGTCCCCGCTGGCGGCGGGGGCGGCCGCGCTGCGCCGCTTCTGGCGGCCCTTCCTTTTGATCCAGGCCGGCGCGGTGGCGCTGGCCCTGGCGTTCCGCGTGAGCCCCGGCTTCCGTCAGGCTGCCGAAGCCGCCGCAGCCTGGAAGGCGTCGGGCGGGCTTCCCTTCGCAGCCGTCACCTGCGCCATCGCGGGCGGACTCCTGCCCGAGCTGGCCAAGCTGCTGGCGATGGGGCCTGCGACGGTGGCTGGTCGAGCTGGCGAGGTGGCGTTCAACACCGCCTTCTTCGCGGCCGACGGCATCGTGGTCGACTTCCTGTACCGCGGCGAGGCCGGCCTGTTCGGGGCCGGCGGCAGCGTGGGGACCGTCATCGAGAAGGTCGCCTTCGATCAGTTCGTCTTCACGCCCACCTGGTCCGTGGCGATCGTCCTGCTGTTCCTGTGGCGGCAGCGCGGATTCTCGGCGGCGGCGGTGCGCCCCGTGCTGCGTCGCGGATTCTACGCCGAGCGCGTGATCCCGCTGCTGCTGCCCAACTGGCTGTTCTGGATCCCGATGGTGTCGGTGATCTACGCGCTGCCCAGCGCCCTGCAGTTCCTGATGTTCATCCCGGCGCTGGGCGCGTGGAGCCTGATCATGGTCTTCATCGCCGACCGCGGCTGACAGAGATTCTGCGGATCTGGTGGGTGGCCCCACGCGGCTTAGTATCAAGGAGTCGTTTCGAGGTTGTTTTTTGTTGGAGGTGGTTAATGCGGGTGGCTTCGGCGTGCTTGGGGTTGGTGGTGGTGTGTGGTGTTGGTTGCGGCGGGCGCGGCGTGGAGAAGGTCCTCGCGCATCTGCCCACGGTGGACCAGACGGGCGGTGCGACGGGTGAGGGGACGCGAGGGGGAACGGGCGGCGCGGCCGCCCAAGTGCCGAGCACCGGCGTGGCCGGCCCCGGCGTGACGAGCCCAGGCATGGCCGGCGCCCCGATGGTGGCCAGCACCGGCGGCGCGCAAGGAGACCAGCCCGGGGTGGGCGGTCACCCGAATGGGTGTTGTTTCTCGCCGCGACCGACGGGCGGGGCGCCCGGCACGGGCGGCGGCGTTGCCACCGGCACGGGCGGCGCTGCCGGCGGCGGCGGGACCGCCGGCGGTCCCACGACCTGCGATTCGTTCAGCTTCGGCTCCGCGCTGACCCTGGCGCCTGCCGCGCCGGGACAGGCGTACGTCCGCTGCGGCACGCTGGGGCCCGAGCAGGGCTGGACCGTGACCCCGTCGCCCACCGGCGATCGGCTGGCGGCCATCACCGCCGCGGGGACGGTTCGACTGATCTCGACCGCGACCTGGACGGAGATCGCCCAGCTCGCGTCGCCGGTCGGCGAGCTGGACGCCGTGGCGTTCTCGCCGGACGGCACGCAGCTGGCGACCCTCTCGTCCGAGATGGGTGAGGTGACGCTGTGGCGGGCGCAGGACGGCGCGCTGCAGACCAGCTTCGCGGGGCCGCCGGCGTCGACGCTGGACACCACCGCGGCAGCGCTGGCGTTCTCTTCCGACGGGCGCCGGCTGGCGACCTCGCTGGGGACGGTGATCGATCTGACGACGGGCGCCCGCACCAGCTGGCGGACCGGCGCGCCGGATACGACGGCGCTGGCGGCGAACCCGGAGGACGTCCGGAGCATCGACGCCGGCGGCGTCGAGCTGATCCGCTTCACGGCGGGGGACGCCCGACTGTTCGTCGTCACGCGCTACCAGATCGGCAACTCACCGACCAGCATCCGGCTGGAGCTGCGCGACCCCGCGACGGGCGCGCAGACCGTGCTGTTCGACGCGTACGATCGCGCGCTGCGGGGCTACGCCATCTCTGCCGACGGGCGGTACGTGGCGCGCGGCGCGACCGAGGAGGCGGGTGTGGGCGCGGGCTACGGCGCGGGTCTGTTCGTCATCGACGCGACGATCGGCACCCAGGTGGCCGGTGACGTGACCGCGACCTCGACCACCGTGCTGGGCTTCTCGCGCGACGGCGCGCGTCTGTTCACGCAGACGGGCAGCACCGTCGCGACGGTGGGGACGATCGACCTGCACGCCGTCGCCAGCGCGCCCTGGCCGGCCGGCGCGACGTTCCTGGCGGTATCGCCGCAGGACGACCTGGTCGCGTCCGCCGGGGGCGCCACGTCGTACATCGATCCGGCGACGGGCGCGGCCGTGCGGGCGCTGGCGTTCCCGCTGACGACCGTCCGCTGGACGGCGGACGGTCGGTTCGCCGCCGGCAGCGGTGATCCGGCGGCTCTGTTCCACTTCTGGTCGGAGCCCGCCGGCACGCAGCTGTGCGCCCCGCCGGCGCAGACCGGAACGGCCCCGTCGATCGCGTCGCTGGGGACGCCGGTGCCGACCAACGTGGACACCACCGGCAGCGTCAGCACGACGTCCGCCGACGGGTCGGTGACGGAGACCGAGACGTTCATCCTGCACGGTCACAGCACCAACTTCTACGCCGACGCGCTGACGGACACGGCGACGGGCGCGCTGCTGCGCCAGTTCGGCGCGTTCCCGTCGGGGTTCGTCACCCGGCCGTTCCTGTCCATCGCCGCGCCGAGCGGTGACAAGGCGTTCACGCCGGCCTACCTGCCGTCGCACGCGACGGGCCCGGACGTGGCGGTGTGGTGCCGGTAGCGGCGGCGGCGTAGATCGTCGCCGCACGGCGGGCGGCCTCCCTCGGGGAGCGCCGCCCGTTTTCTTTGTGCTTGAACCACAGACGCGTGTCTCGTATAAAAGACACATGCGGATCGGAATCGTCGGCGGAGTCGATCGAACGGCCAACCTGCTTCAGGGGGTCGCGGCCGCCCACGGGCACGAGCTGGAGCTGCACACGGGCGTCATCTCGGGCTCGGCGTCGGCGGCCAACCTGCGCGCGATGGTCGCGCGATCGGAGCTGGTCGTCGTGGTCACCGACGTGAACAGCCACAATGCCGTGAAGACGGCCCGGCGCGAGGCGCGGCTGCGCAACCGACCGCTGCGCATCGTGCGCCGCATCGGCGCCAGCCAGCTGGCCGCGCTGCTGGAAGATCTGGACGGTTCGACGGGTTTGCAAGATCTGGGAGCGGGAAGGGCGGCGTAGCGGGACCGGGGAAGGCGGGAGTGGGGAGCCGTCCGCGCGAGAAGGGGGGCCTCTTGCGCGGACGGCCGGCGGGGAGCGTAGGCTGCGGCGATGGCAACGCTCTGGCAGATCGAGTCGGTCGACGGTGCCGACACCCTCCGCGCCTTCGAGCCGACGGATGAAGAGATGGCGACGGCGGCGCCGGCGCTGGCGCGGGCGTACGGCGATCCGCACAACAGCCGCATGATGGGTCAGGCGCCGGGGGCCTTCGAGCCGGCCGACGTGATTGCGCACATGCGGCAGGTGCGCGCGGCCGGCGGCCACCCGTTCGTCCTGCACCGCAACGGCGCGCTGGCGGGGGACGCGGACTTTCGCAATCTGTCGGCGGGGCGGGGCGAGATCGCGATCCTGATCGCCGACACCGCGGCGCAGGGGCGTGGGCTCGGCACCCGCTTCGGCTGGATGCTGCACGTCTTCGCCTTCCAGGTGCTCCGGCTGGACCGCGTCTACGCGGCGGTCATCCCCGAGAACCGCGGCTCGCGGCGCCTGTTCGAGAAGCTGGGCTACGTGCAGGACGACGATGACGCCGCCCGTGGGTACGCCGACGAGCCGAGCGACCTCACGCTGTCCCTGGGGCGCGCCGGGTTCGAAGCCGGGTGGATGGCCGCGCGGTTCGACGTGCGGCTCGCGCCCCGGTGAGGCGGGCGCCGTCGGACCAATCGCGAGGTCGGTCGCGCCGGGTCAGACCTTCGACGGCAGGAACGTCACGGCGCCGACCTGCACGGGGGCGGCGCCCACCGTGATTCCCGCGTCGGCGTCCAGCACCATGGGTTTGGTGCACGACATTCCGCCGCGGGTCATGAACCGCACCTCGAAGGTCTTGGTCTGTCCGCTGTCGACGGAGATCGGGTGGGCGGCGCACCAGCCGCCGCTGGGGACCTTGCGGCCGTCGAGACCGCGCAGCTTCAGCTGGTCGCGGTGAACGATCAGGGGGGCGGGGCCGCTGTTCTGGACCTGCACCTCGACGACGGTCTCCACCAGGTTGGCGCCGGGCCACTCGGTCTCGACGGTCTCGGTGCACCGCTGCCCCACGACGGCGACCTGAACGCCGTCCTTGGCCAGCGCCCCGCTGTTTTCGACCGGCGGCTCCAGCGCGCAGGCCGGCGCGAGCCCTCCGGCGGCAAGGCCCAGAACGGCGACGGCCCCTCGAAGAGTGAATTTCATGCGCGCTGGTGCAGCACGCCACGTGCCAAAGGAAAGTGCGCAAATACGTGAGAACATTTGCCTAAACAACGCCCGACGAGCGGGAACCGTTCCCTGTCCCACCGAAAAACTTCCCCCGGTCCGCCCCTGCGCCCCCTGACCGGGGGTTTGACTGCGCCCCCTGACCGGGGGTTGTTTGGTGCCCCTGACCGGGGGTTGTTTGGCCCAACCTGACCGGGGGTTGTTTTACGGTTGACCTGACCGGGGCTTGTTTGATAGTCCAGTAAGTCCGTAGGATGACCAGCCTGTCGAGAAAGACCCGGTACGCTTTGCGCGCGCTGTACGCCCTCGCCGGCGACACCGCTCGTGGCCCGGTCTTGATTGCCGACCTGGCCGACCGCGAGCACATCCCCCGGAAGTTCCTGGAAACGATTCTCCTCGAGCTGAAGAACGCCGGGATCCTGCGCAGCAAGAAGGGGAAGGGAGGCGGCTACGCCCTGGCGCGCCCGCCCGAGCAGGTCACGATGGGCCAGGTCATCCGGATCATCGACGGTCCGCTGGCACCGCTGCCCTGCGCCAGCGAGCGCGCCTTCGTCAAGTGCGAGGAATGCACCGACGAAGCCACCTGCGGCACCCGCCAGGTGATGCAGAAGGTTCGCGACGCCATCGCCGCCATTCTGGATTCGACGACGCTCGCCGACGTCCAGGCGCAGATCTCCCGCGCCCGGTCCGCCACCGCCTCCGCCGTGACCTACAGCATCTGAGCCGACCACAAACCAAGGGGAACTGATGAGCCGCTCTCGTTCTTTAGTCTATAAAATCGGTAGAGTGACTGTAATTCTCGCATCTCTGGCGGGACCCGCCCTCGCGCAGGACGCGGCGCTGCCTCCGGCCAGCCCGGACGCGCAGCCGCCCCCGGCCACGCCGCCCGCCGCACCGGCGGCGCCCGCGCCCGAGGTCACGGCCCTGCAGACCCGGCTCGACGCGCTCGAGCAGCGGACCCGGGCCCTTGAAGCGGAACGTGCGCGCCTCCTCAGTCAGCCCGCGCCGGCCCCGCGCACGGCCGCGGCGTTCACCGCGGACGAGAGCGGGTTCTCGCTGACCAGCGCCGATCGCCTCTACCAGTTCCGCCTCAAGGGGCAGTTCCAGGTCGACGTGCGCCGCTTCTTCGACGACACCGCCCTGGGTGTCAACGACACCTTCCTCGTGCGCCGCGCGCGGCCCATCATCGCCGGCACGCTGTTCGGGTTGACCGACTTCTTTCTGGCGCCCGACTTCGGCAACAACACGATCGCGCTCTACGACGCTTACCTCGACACGCATCCCTGGCCGTGGCTGCGCCTGCGGGTCGGCAAGTTCAAGGGGCCCGTCGGCCTCGAGCGCCTGCAGTCCGATTCGGATCTGGTCTTCGTCGAGCGCGCGCTCGACTCGAACCTCAGCTCTCAGCGCGAGGTCGGCTTCGAGCTGTGGGGTGACATCGCCGGCGGCCTGGTCCGCTGGGAGGCCGCCATGTTCAACGGCAACCCCGACAACGGCCTCAACGACATCGACAACAACCACGCCAAATCGTTCGGCGGGCGCCTGTTCATCCAGCCGTTCGCGCCGGAGCAGCTGCGCTTCGCCGGCCGCCTGGGCGTCGGCATCGCGTTCTCGACCGGCAACGAGAAGGGGTCGGCGACGACGCCCTGGCTGAACCCGTTCAAGTCGCCCGGCCAGCAGACCATCTTCAGCTATCTGTCCGGGACCCCCGCCACGACCGTCTTCGCGCAGGGGCGACACACCCGCATCAACCCGCAGCTCTACTACTACTTCGCGTCGTTCGGGCTGCTGGCCGAGTGGGTCAAGGAGTACCAGGAGCTGGCGAACAGCGTCGGCACGGGCGCGGTCAACAACAACGCGGCCCACGCGACCGCCTCGTTCGTGATTGGCGGCGACGCGACCTACGAGGGGGTGAAGCCGCACCATCCGCTCAGCCTCGCGGCGCACACGTTCGGCGCGCTGGAGGTGGCGCTCCGCTACGAGTACCTGCACATCGATCCCGATGCGTTCCCGGCCGCGGCGGACCCGAGCAAGTCGGTCCACCAGGCCCAGAGCGGCGGCGTCGCGCTGAACTGGCAGCTGACCCGCAACATCAAGGCGTCGCTCGATTACATCCAGACCTGGTTCGAAGGCGGCGCGCCGAAAGGCGCCGACCGCGCGACGGAAAAGGTCGGCACGGCC
>CAZJMY010000145.1:0-3661 GCA_964546845.1 uncultured Myxococcales bacterium
CCCTGCGCGCCGTCGCCGCACTCGCCGACCACCGACAAATCACCGGCGCCGGGGCCCGTGAACAAGGCTCGCAACCCCATCCGAAAAATCGTCGATCCGTCCACCAGTAGCAGCTTCACGATTGGCTCCTTTCGAGTTCGCGTTCTCTTCGAGGTGGAGCTGTAGCAAGCCGGGTGCCGGCCGAATCCCAGGCCGGCCGGGCAGCTTTCTGCCGCGGGCGGTAAGAAAACCCGCGTCGAGCGGGACGAGCCGTCAAAAATTCCCTCGCCGCCTGGCGGGGGCCTCCGTGGCAACGGCGCGCCCCCCATGGCATCCTGGCCGCGCACATGTCGGATCCGGCCCCTACCTCCTTTCCTGATGCGGACACCGAGCGCGACCTGGACGCCGTGCGCGAGGTGGCCGCCGCGCGGGGGGCCCTGCAGGCCGAGATCGGCAAGCGCATCGTGGGCCAGGACCAGGTCATCGAGCACCTGCTCATCGCGCTGTTCGCGCGCGGGCACTGCCTCTTCGTGGGTGTGCCGGGTCTGGCCAAAACCCTCTTGATCCAGACGCTGGCCGACGCGCTGGCCCTGTCGTTCGGGCGCATTCAGTTCACGCCCGACCTGATGCCGGCCGACATCACGGGCACCGACGTGCTGGAAGAAGACCGCGCCAGCGGACGCCGGGTCTTCCGGTTCGTCAAAGGCCCCATCTTCGCGCACGTCGTGCTGGCGGACGAGGTGAACCGCACCCCGCCCAAGACGCAGGCGGCGCTGCTTCAGTCGATGCAAGAGGGGCGCGTGTCGGCCGGCGGTCAGACCTACGCGCTGCCGCAGCCCTTTCTGGTTTTCGCGACGCAGAACCCCATCGAGCAGGAGGGGACGTACCCCCTGCCCGAGGCCCAGCTCGATCGCTTCATGTTCCAGATCGACGTCGGGTACCCGTCGGCGGAGGAGGAAGTCGAGATCGTCAACCAGATGACGACCGGCTACCGCCCCGCCCTGCGCAAGGTTCTCTCGCCCGAGCGCATCCTGGAGCTGCAGCAGCTGGTGTTGCGGGTGCCGGCGGCGCCGCACGTCGTGCAGCACGCCGTGGCCCTGTGCCGGGCCAGCCGCCCGACGGACGCGGGCGCGCCGGAGCTGATCCGGAAGTACGTGGGCTGGGGGGCCGGACCGCGCGCGTCGCAGTACCTGGTGCTGGCGGCGAAGGCGCGCGCCATCCTGAACGGCCGCTACGCGCCCAGCCTGGAGGACGTGCGCGCGCTGGCGGCGCCCGTGCTGGTCCACCGCGTGCTGCCCAACTTCCACGCCGAAGCCGACGGCTGGACGGCCCACAAGCTGGTCGACGCGCTGATCGCCGCCGTCCCCCCGGCGTAGCGGCGATGCCCGGCCTGGCGCTCGACCCGCTGGACATCGCGCGGCTGGAGTCGATGAGCGTGCGCGCGCGCGTCATCGTCGAAGGCGCCTTCGCCGGCCTGCACCAGAACCCGCACGCCGGGTCCTCGATCGAGTTCTCCGAGCACAAGGAGTACGCGCCGGGCGACGACATCCGCCGCATCGACTGGAAGGCGGTCGGCCGCGTGGACCGCTATTACCTCAAGCGCTTCGAGGACGAGACGGAGATGCGCACGTTCCTGCTGCTCGACGCTTCGGCGTCGATGGGCTACGGGCGCAGCGGGCCGACCAAGCTGGCGTACGCCACCTACCTGACGGCCGCCCTCGCCTATCTGCTGGCGCAGCAGGGTGACCCGGCCGGGCTGCTGATCTTCGACGCCGAGACGCGCCAGATGCTGCCGCCCCGCACGCGCGGCGGGCACGTGCGCGACGTGCTGGCGGCGCTGGACGCGGTCTACCCGGCGGGCCGCACCGACCCCGCCCGCGCGCTGTCGTACGTCGCCGAGCTGGCGGACCGGCGCAGCCTGATCCTGCTGTTCTCCGATCTGCTGGACGCGCCCGCGGAGCTGTCGGACCGGCTGCGGCAGCTGCGCGCGCGCGGGCACGACGTGGCGCTGTTTCACATCCTGGACCCCGACGAGATCGAGCTGCCGTTCGACGACCTGACGGAGTTCGAGGGGATCGAACCGGGCGACGACCGCCGCCTGCTGGTCGATCCGCGCGACCTGGCGGTGTCTTTCAAGCAGGCCTCGGCCGCCCTGCGCGAGCGCTGGCGCCGCGCCTGCATCGAGGCCCGCGTCGAGTACCAGTTCGCGACCACGGCGGATCGGCCGGCCGAGGTCCTGCGGGCCTTTCTGTTCGCGCGGCAGCGGGGGCGCAAGTAGCGTGCACTTCCTGGCGCCGTCGCTGCTGCTGGGGCTGCTGGCCGCGGCCCTGCCGGCGCTGATCCACCGCATCGGCCGGCGGCGCGCGCGCCCCATCCGCTTCGCGGCGATGGAGCTGTTGATGCGGGCTGACCGGGAGGTCGCCGCCCGGCGCAAGCTGCGCGACCGGCTGCTGCTGTTCGCGCGCACGGCGCTGGCCATGGCGCTGCCGCTGGCCTTCGCGCGCCCCTTCGCCCTGGTGCGCTCGGATCTTCCGGCAGTGACGGGGCGGTCGCAGAGCGCGGTCATCGTGCTGGACGACTCGGCCAGCATGCGCCGGCAAACGGGGGGCGGCACCCCGTTCGCGGTGGCGCGCGACCGGGCGCGCGCCGTCATCGAGCACCTGTCGCCCGACTCGGAGGTGGCGGTCGTGCTCGCCTCCGAAGGGACGGCGGCGCCCATCGCGGAGCTGTCCGGCGATCGCCCGCGCGTGGTGGCGGCGCTGGACGCGGCGACGTGCTCGGCGCGCGCGGCCGACTTCGGCGCGGCGTTGCGGCGCGCGGCGCAGATCCTGTCCGGCTCGACGCGGGCCGAGCGCCTCATCTACGTCGCGACCGACCTGCAGGCCGCCGGCTGGGGCGGCGTCACCCCGGCCACGCTGGCCGGCGTGCCCGAGGTCGTCGTCATGGATGCCAGCGACGGCGCCCCCTGGAGCAACCGCGCCGTCCTGGACGTCCACGCCGAGCCGGCGCCCGAGGAAGGGGCCCAGGGGCTGGCGGTCATCGCGGAGATCGCCAACTTCTCGGCGCAGCCCGCGACGCGGCTGGGGGTCACGCTGGCGCTGGACGGGGCCGAGACCGCCCGCGGCTTCCTGGACGTGCCCGCCAACGGCCGCGCGCGCAAGCGGTTCGTGCTGACGGCCGCCGGCGGCCACGAAGCCGAGGTGGCCATCGACCACGACGACTTCCCGCTGGACGACCGCCGGGTCGCGCTGGTCGAGGCGGCGCGCGGGCTGCGGATCCTGGTCGTCGACGGCGACCCGCGCACCGTGCGCACCGAGGACGAGACGTTCTTCCTGGAGGCCGCCCTGCGCGCGGGCGGCAGCGGCTTCTCCGTCGCGACGGTGCTGCCCGACCAGCTCAGCGAGCGGGACCTCTCGGCCACGGGCGCGATCTTCATCGCCAACGTCAGCCGGCCCAGCCCGGCGGCGGCGGCCGCGCTGGATCGCTACGTGCGGGGGGGCGGCGGCCTCTTCATCTCGGTCGGCGACAAGGTCGACGCGGACGCGTGGAACCAGGTCCTGGGCGCCCTCTTGCCGCAGCCGCTGTCGCTGGCGCGCAGCGCCGCGGCGCTGCCGGGCGCGCGCGCGGAGGGGGAGACCGTCGACACCCGCCCCGCCGAGCGGCTGGCCCCCTTCGATCGGCG
>CAZJMY010000146.1:0-1545 GCA_964546845.1 uncultured Myxococcales bacterium
CCGGTCTTGGTGCCGCAGATCTTGAAGTCCATGTCGCCCAGGTGGTCCTCGTCGCCGAGGATGTCCGACAGGACCGCCACGCGATCGCCCTCTTTGATGAGGCCCATCGCGATGCCGGCCACCGGCGTCTTGATCGGCACGCCGCCGTCCATCAGCGACAGGATGCCGCCGCAGACCGACGCCATCGACGAGCTGCCGTTCGACTCCAGAATCTCGGAGACGATGCGGATCGTGTAGGGGAAGTCCTTCTCCGACGGCAGCACCTTGGCGATCGCGCGCTCGGCCAGGTGACCGTGGCCGACCTCGCGGCGGCTGGCGCCACGCAGGGGCTTGGTCTCACCCGTCGAGAAGGGCGGGAAGTTGTAGTGCAGCAGGAAGCGCTTCTCGATGTCGCCGATGATGCCTTCGATGTGCTGCGTGTCCTGGCTGGTCCCCAGCGTCGTCGTGACCAGCGCCTGGGTCTCGCCGCGCGTGAACAGCGCCGAGCCGTGCGTGCGCGGCAGGACGCCGACCTCGCAGGTGATCTGGCGGATGTCGCTGGTGCCGCGGCCGTCGATGCGGTGGCCGGTGTTGAGGACCAGCTCGCGCAGGTGCTTCTTCTTGGCCGACTCGAACGCCTCGCCGATCTCGGCGCCGCGCTCCGGGAACGCCTCGGCCAGCGCGGTCTTGGTCTCCGAGCCGGCCGCGTCGAGCGCCGCGTAGCGCTGGTGCTTCTCGCGGATGGCCATGGCGGCCTCGATCTTCTGGTTCGCGAGCTCGCCGACCTTGGCGACGATCGCCGGGTCCTTGGCGGGGGGCGTGAACTCGCGCTTCGCTCGACCGACGGCCGCGCGCAGCTTGTCCTGCAAGTCGATCAGCGGCTGCGCCTGCTGGTGCGCGAACATCAGCGCGTCGACCAGGACGTCCTCGCTCAGCTCGGAGGCACTCCCCTCGACCATGACGATGGCGTCGCGGCTGCAGGCGACGATCAGGTCCAGCTCGGACTTCTCACGGGCGGCGAAGGTCGGGTTGATGACCAGCTGTCCGTCGACACGGCCCACGCGAACGCCGGCGTAGGGGCCCGCCCAGGGGATGTCCGACAGGTGCAGCGCAGCGGACGCGCCGGTCATCGCCAGCACGTCCGAGGGGTTCTCGCGGTCGGTCGACACGACCATCGCGATCACCTGGGTGTCGAACCGCCAGCCCTTGGGGAACAGCGGCCGCGACGGGCGATCGATGAGGCGGGAGGTCAGCACCTCCACCTCCGTCATGCGCCCCTCGCGCTTGAAGTAGCCACCCGGGATGCGGCCCGCGGCGGAGGTCTTCTCGAGGTAGTCCACGGTCAGCGGCATGAAGTCCACGCCGGGCCGGACCGTGCCGGAGGCGACCGCGGTCACCAGGACCATCGTGTCGCCATAGCGGACGACGACCGAGCCGTCGGCCTGCTTGGCCATGCGGCCGGTCTCGATGCTGAGCTCCTTGCCGCCGAAGTTGACGCCTTCACGTACGAACATGTGGTCTCCTGTCTTGTCCCTGCTGCTGCGAAGAAAATGCGGTCGCCCGCCG
>CAZJMY010000147.1:0-8031 GCA_964546845.1 uncultured Myxococcales bacterium
CAACCCGGGCCCCCATCCTCGCCCGTGTGTTTGCCATTTGTGTTCGAAATTAATCACGAAATGGCTGACCACTACGGCCGACTACGCGGGCGGTCCGCCCCTGAGCCGGCAGTTGCGATAGTGTTGAAGCGTTGAAGCTCAGGTTCGAGTCCGTCCGGCAGGCCTGCCTGGCCGCCGTCGAGGAAGGCGCGGCCCCGGGCTTCGTCCTGGGCGTCTGGTCGGACGGACAGATGCTCTTCGAGGAGGCGTTCGGGTCCCGGCAGCTGGTCCCCCGCACGCTCCCGGCGCGGCCGGACACCGTCTACGACGTCGCGTCCCTGACCAAGGCCGTGGTCACCAGCGTGCTCTGCATGCAGGAGGTCGCGTCGGGACGCCTGCGCCTGGACGACCGCGTCGTCGAGGGGCTGCCCGAGCTGGCCGGCCCGGGTCGCGACGCGATCACCTGGCGGCATCTGCTGGCCCACGCGTCGGGGCTGCCCGCGCATCGACCGTTCTGGCGGCGCGTCGCCGGCGCGCCGTCGGGCCGGCTGGCGATCGCCCAGCTGGCGGCGCGCGAGCCGTTGATCGACCCGCCGGGAACGCGAGCCGTGTACTCGGACCTGGGCTTCATCCTGCTGGGGTGGTGGCTGGAACGCAGCACGGGGCGGCGCCTGGACCATCTGTTCTCCGCGCGCGTGGCGGCGCCGCTGGGGCTGGCGTCGGCCCGCTTTCTCAGTCTGGCGGAGCCGGAGACCCGCGCCGAGCTGCTGGCGACGCGATCGGTCGCGGCCACGCAGGTCTGCGCCGAGCGCCACCGCCTGCTGCTGGGCGAGGTCGACGACCTCAACGCCGCGGCCATGGAGGGGATCGCCGGCCACGCGGGACTGTTCAGCGACGCGGCCGACCTGCTGGCGGTCGCGCGCGCGCTGGTCGCCGCCTGGCGCGGTGAGCGCGCCGAGCTGGCCCCGCGCGACGTGGTGCGTGCGTTCTGGACGGCGTCGGGGGTCCCCGGCTCGACCTGGCGGCTCGGCTGGGACGGCCCGGCGCCCTCGGGGTCGCAGGCGGGCGAGCGCCTCTCGCGCGACGCGGTCGGGCACCTGGGCTTCACGGGCTGTTCGATCTGGATCGACCCGGCGCGAGAGCTGGCGGTCGTGCTGCTGGCGAACCGGGTGCACCCGGCCGTGCCGGGCGACGACCGCTTTCGGCGCTTTCGCCCCGCCCTGCACGACGCCGTGCTGGAGGCGCTCGGTTATGATTGCCGGTGACGTGACCTTGCGCGCGCCCATAGCCATCCCCGTCGAGATTCGGGCCGAGACCGGCCGCGCGTTCCGCCTGGCCGCCGCGATCGGCGAGGACGGAATGCGCCTGGAGACCCCGCTGCCGTTCGAAGGCGGGCGCGTCGTCGAGGCGCGCTTCGCGCTGCCCGACGGACCGCGCCTGACGCTGCCGGCGCGGCTGGACGGCGTCGAAGACGAGCCCGCCGACGCCTTGTCGTTCCTCGAGCCGTCCGCCGACGCTCGCCAGGCGCTGCACCGTTACGTGGCCGAACGCCTGGAGCTGCCGGCGTGAGTGACGGCAGCGGCGCCGACAAGAAGGCGGCGATCGAGCCGGAACCGTTCCGGCGCCTCGCGGAGCTGGAACGGCGCGCCGCCGAGGCGGGCGGAGCGGCGCGCGCCGAACGGCAACATCAAGCCGGCAAGCTGACGGCCCGCGAGCGCGTGGCGCTGTTCTGCGATCCGAACAGCTTCGTCGAGATGGACAAGCTGGTCACGCACCGCTCGACCGACTTCGGCCTGGGCGACAACAAGGTGCTCGGCGACGGCGTCGTGACCGGCTACGGCACGGTTCACGGGCGCACGGTGTTCCTGTTCGCGCAGGACTTCACGGTGTTCGGCGGGTCGCTGGCCGAGGCGCACGCGCGGAAGATCTGCAAGGTGATGGACCTGGCCATGAAGGCCGGCGCGCCCATCGTGGGCCTCAACGACTCGGGCGGGGCGCGCATTCAAGAGGGGGTCGTGTCGCTGGCGGGCTACGCGGACATCTTCCTGCGCAACACGCTGGCGTCGGGCCTGGTGCCGCAGCTGTCGGCGATCCTGGGGCCCTGCGCTGGAGGCGCCGTCTATTCGCCGGCCATCACCGACTTCGTCTTCATGGTCGAGTCGACCAGCCACATGTTCATCACGGGCCCCGACGTCATTCGCGCCGTCACGCACGAAACCGTGACGAAGGAAGAGCTGGGAGGCGCCGCAGCGCACGTCCGGTCGGGTGTCGCGCACCGGGCGTTCCCCAACGAGCGCGCCTGCCTGGAGGGGCTGCGGACCTTGCTGTCGTT
Organism: uncultured Myxococcales bacterium; assembly: GCA_964546845.1. Taxonomy (GTDB): domain Bacteria; phylum Myxococcota_A; class Polyangia; order Fen-1088; family Fen-1088; genus JADGRB01. Next base: position 2,312 of record CAZJMY010000147.1, read on the forward strand.
CCTGCCGCAGAACAACCGCGAGGACCCGCCACGCCTGGCGACGCGCGATCGCGCCGACCGCGCGGAGCCGTCGCTGGACCAGCTGATCCCGCTGGAGCCGGCCAAGCCGTACGACATGCGGGCGCTGATGGAGAAGGTCGTCGACGACGGCCTTCTGTTCGAGATTCAGCCGGACCACGCGCGCAACATCATCGTGGCGTTCGCCCGTCTCGACGGGCGGCCCGTGGGTCTGGTCGCCAACCAGCCGAACCACCTGGCGGGCTGTCTGGACATCGACGCGTCCGTGAAGGCAGCGCGGTTCGTGCGCTTCTGCGACTGCTTCAATCTGCCGCTGGTCACGTTCGTCGACGTGCCGGGGTTCTTGCCGGGGACGGCGCAGGAGTGGGGCGGTATCATCCGCCACGGGGCGAAGCTGCTGTACGCGTTCGCCGAGGCGACCGTCCCCAAGCTGACGGTCATCACGCGCAAGGCGTACGGCGGCGCGTACGACGTGATGTCGTCCAAGCACATCCGCGGCGATCTGTCGTTCGCGTACCCGACCGCCGAGATCGCCGTCATGGGGCCCGAGGCGGCGGTCAACATCGTCTTCCGGGAGGAGCTGGCCCAGGCCGCCGATCCGGAGGCGGCGCGCGCCCGCTACGTCGCCGAGTACCGCGAGAAGCTGGCCAACCCCTACACGGCGGCGTCGCTGGGCTACGTCGACGAGGTGATCCGCCCGCGCGAGACGCGCGCCCGTCTGTGCGGCGCGCTGGCCGCGCTGGGGAACAAGCGGGACACCAACCCGCCCAAGAAGCACGGAAACATCCCGCTTTGACCCCCTCTGGCGAAGCCGGGCTTCGCCCGGCGAGATCGTCGTCGCGTCGGCGCTGGTGGTTGCTGGCGCCGGCGTTGTGCGCGCTGGCCGCGGGGTGCGCGACGGCGCCGCCGCCCATCACCAAGCTCGTCAACGGACAGCTGATCGAAACCCGGGCCGTCAGCCCCGAGGCCTACGAGCACGTCGCGCGCGCTTACCTCTACGAAGAGGACGAGCGCTGGCAGGAGGCCGCCGACGAGCTCCAGCGCGCGCTGCCGTTCGACCCGGACGCGCCGGAGGTGCGGGCCGAGCTGGCCGAGCTCTTCATCCGCCTGGGGCGGCGCGACGACGCCGACGAGCAGATCCAGCGCTCGCTGGCGACGGCGCCCACGGTGGCGGGTTTTCTGGCCGCCGCCCACCTGGCGCAGTCGCGGGCGGACGCGGCGCACCCGGCGGCTCCGGCGGTCATCGCCGCTCTGTCCCAGGCCTGCCGGCTGGCGGCCGACGACGGTGACCCCGACGAGATCGAGACCACGCACCTCGAGCTGGCGGACGCCCAGATCGGCGCGCTGGATCTCACGGCGGCGCTGGCGACGCTGCACAAGCTGGTGGATGCCGCGCCGGCGACGCAGCGCGGGCGCGTGCAGCTGGCGGCGCTGGCCTGGCCGCTGGATGCGCGCGACGAGGCGCTGAAGGCGCTGAAGGCGGCCGTCGAGGACGAGCCCGCCGACATCGAAGCCCGCGTGTTGCTGGCCGAGCTGCAGATCGCGACGGGCGACGACAAAGCCGCCAAGGCGGGCTTTCGCGAGGCCATCGATCGGGCCGACGTTCCGACGGAGATCGCCACGGCGTTCGCGGGCTGGTTGGTCCAGCGGGGCGACGTCGCCGAGGCGCAGGCCGTCGCCGACGGGCTGTCCGCCGACACCCCGGACGTTCCGGCGCTGGAGCAGGCCGCCGTCCTCGAGCGGACGGTCAAACGGCCCGACCGCGCGCTGGCGCTGGCAGAGCGCGCGCGCAAGCTGGGCGCCGGCGCCGGGCAGGTGGCGTTGATGACCGGCGCCGCGCTGGCGGCCAAGGGCGATCAGGCCGGCGCCATCGCGGCCTATCTGGGCGTCGCCAAGAACGATCCGCAGTTCTTCGAGGCGCGGTTGCGCGCGTCCGAGCTGCTGCGCGACAAGGGCAAGCTGGACGAGGCGGGCAAGGCGCTGGACGAGGCGGCCGGCACCAGCAGCGACGACGCGCACGTCGCCGACGTCGCCATCGCCCGCAGTCAGCTGGAGGAGAAGCGCGGTGACGCGGCCCGGGCGGCGCGCGTGCTGGACGACGCGCTGGCCGCCAAGCCCGACGACGCCCGGGTGCTGGACCGACTGATCATGGAGCGGGCGTCCGTCGACGATCACCGCGGCGACTGGCAACGGGCCGCCGCGCGCGCCGAGACGATCCTGGCGCGCGAGCCACGCAACGTCGAGGCGCTGAACTTCGCCGGCTTCGTCGCCGCCGATCATGGCGCCGACCTTCCGCGCGCGGTCAAGCGGCTGCAGGCGGCGATGGCGCTGTCGCCGGGCAGCGGCGGGGTCGTGGACAGCCTCGGGTGGGCATACTTCAAGTCGGGCGACCTGGCGCGCGCCGATCGCTTCCTGGAAGAGGCGGGCCGCCTCGAGCCCGCGGACCCCGAGATCCTCGAGCACCTGGGCGATCTCTACGCCCGCCGGCAAGAGCGCGACCGCGCGCTGGCGGCGTATCGGCGCGCGCTGACGCTGTCACCCAGCGATCGGGTGGCGCACGCGCTGAACGATCGGCTGCGGACACTGGACGCGAAGAGCGCGGCAGGGCGATGACCCGCGGCGGGCTGTGCGGGGCGCTGCTCTTGATGCTGCTGGGCGCAGGGTGCCCGCGCCATGGTTCGGTCGTCCGCCCGTACCCACCACCGGCGGCCGACGCGCTGCTGGCCGCGTTGCGCGCGCGCCAGGCGGCCGTGCCCGGGATGAGCGCCCGGGTGCGCGCGACCAGCTGGCTGTCGGGCGAGCGCGTGCGCGCGACCGTCAACATGCTGGTCGAACGCGACGGTCACCTGCGGTTCGAGGCCGAGGTCAGCCTGCAGGGAACCGTCGCCACGCTGGCGACCGACGGCAACACGTTCGCGCTGCTCGACGCCCGCAAGAACGAGCTGTCGCGCGGCCCGGCCTGTCCGGCCAACGTCGCCTCGATGATCAGGATCCCGCTGGCACCGTCCGACGTCGCCGCGATCCTGCTCGGCGACGCGCGCCCGCCCGACGCGGGCGGCCCACCGTCGGTCGACTGGGATCCGGCGGCGGGCGCGGACCTCCTGTCGATCCCGGACTCCGCGGGAGGCGCGCTGCAGCTCGCGTTTCGCGGCACCGGGGCGGACCGCCGCCTGGTCGGCGCCAGCCGCGTCGGCGCCGGCGGCGCCCGCCTGTGGCGAACGGCGTACGAGGACTTCGAGGCGGCGGGGCCCGAGTGGCTCCCGCGCACGGTCCGGTTTGCCGAGGGCGCCGCCAGCTTCGACGACGGCGTCGAGATCCGGTTCCGGGATCGGGCCGTCGGGGCCGCCGCGCCAGCCGGGGCGTTCACGCTGGCAGCCCCGCCCGGTGTCACGGTGCGCGAGGTGGGCTGTGGCGGCTGATCCCCATTTCTGAGCCGTTTTTGGCCCGCGAATCAGTTTTTTGAGCACGACCGGGTCCGGGCGCGCGGAATGGCCGGCCCGGCGCCCTGGCCCGACACTTGCTGTTTCTGGGGACGTGAAGAACCTCCCGAGCGGTCGCGTCGCCAGACGAGCCACGTTCTTGCTGTCCGCCGTGCCTGCTCTGCTGGGGCTGGCCTGCGGGTCGTCGCTGACGCCGCCCGAGACCCCGCCGACGAAGCAGGCCGAGCATCAGCTCGCCGCGGCGCGCGTGGCCGATCCCTGCGGAAGTTTCACGACGGCTGAGACCTGCAAGGGTGCCGGCGCGGCCTGCGCCTGGACCGCGGTCGCCTGCCCGGCCGGCGCCGATTGTCCGGCGGCCGTGTGCGCCACGGTCGATCCCTGCGCGACGCACGTCGATACCCAGGCCTGCGGGGCGGATGCGCGATGCGCCTGGACGACGCTGGCGGGTACGGCCTCCGCCCCCGCGCTGTGCCCGGTCGGACACGACTGCACGTCGGGCGGGTACTGCTGGCAGGCGCCGCCGGCCGGCAGCGGCTGCGGCTGCGTGCAGCCCCTGGCGTGTCCCAAGGACGGGGCCTGTCCCCCCGTGTCCTGTGATTGTCCGCCGCCCTCCATCCACGAGGGTGGGGGATCGAATGCGGGCGGCGGCACCTGCACCTGCGCCTGCCTCCCCTGCGCGCCCGGCGAGACCTGCGCGCCCTGCGCGTGCGACTGTGACAGCGGCGCGGGCGGCGGGGGCGGCTCCACGGGCAGCGGCGGGGCCGGCGGCAGCGGAGGCGGCGGCGTTTGCGGGACGACCACGGGTGCCGGCAACGCGAACGGCGGCGGGACCTGCACCTGCGCCTGCCCGACCTGCCCGGCGGGCGCCGCGTGCGCCCCCTGCAGCTGCAGTTGCGGCGGCGGATCGACGACGACCATGACGGTCGGCATGGGCAGCACCGGCGCCGGGAACGCCAGCGGCGCTGCGACGGCCGGGACCGGCGCGGCCAGCGGTGGTCCGACCACCCGTGCGGCGACGGGTTCGTCCACCGTCTGCACCTGCCCGGCCTGCGCAGCGGGGACCAACTGCGCCCCCTGCGACTGCACGGCGCCGCCTGACGCCTGCACCGCGTTCACGGACGCCAAGTCCTGCGCGGCGAACGCCACCGACGGGTGCGCCTGGGTTCAGCTGCAGATCGCCTGCTTCACCACACCGTGCCCGACCGGCCAGTGCGTCCGGATGAGTCCCCCGTCCGACGGTGGCGGCGGCAGTGGTGGAACGACGGGAAGCGGCGGCTGCGGCTGCGGTTGCCCCGCGTGCACCGACGGCGTGACCTGCCCCCCGTGCAGGTGCGACTGCTGCCCGGCGGCCGTTGCGACGTCGGGCCCGGAGTCCGGCGCGGGCGCCGGCACACCGACGGCGCCGCAGCCGGTCACGGCCGGACACCTCTAGGGGGTCTCCAGGTGGCCTTGGAGGGCGGCTTCGCGCCGTGCGGGTTTCGCGACGATCGCGCTCGCCGGCATTGACTCTCGATGACGCCGCTGGGAGACTCCCGCTCCTTCCGAATCCCACTCGCAGTAAGGAGTCTCCGACATGTCCGAGTATCTCTTCACCTCCGAAAGCGTCACCGAAGGCCACCCCGACAAGCTGTGCGACCAGGTCTCTGACGCGATCCTGGACGCGCTGATCAAGGACGACAAGGGTTCGCGCGTCGCCTGCGAGACACTGACCAAGACCGGATTCGTGATGGTCGCCGGCGAGGTGACCTCGTCCGCCCAGATCGACATCCCCAAGATCGTGCGCGGGGTCGTGAAGGACATCGGCTACAGCCACTCGGACATGGGCTTCGACTGGAAGACCTGCGGGATCATGGTCGCGCTGGAGCAGCAGTCGCCCGACATCGCGCAGGGCGTGGACGGCAAGGGCGTCTACACGCGCGACGAGCAGGGCGCCGGCGATCAGGGGATGATGTTCGGGTACGCCTGCGACGAGACGACGGAGCTGATGCCGCTGCCGATCATGACGGCCCACAAGCTGTCGAAGCGGCTGGCGGACGTCCGCAAGAAGGGCGTCGTCGACTTCCTGCGCCCGGACGGCAAGAGCCAGGTCTCGGTTCGCTACGGCGCCGACGACCGTCCGATCGCCATCGACGCGGTCGTCGTGTCGACCCAGCACAGCGAAGACGTCAAGTACAAGACGCTCAAGGAAGCGATCATGGAAGAGGTCGTCCGGCCGGTGCTGCCGACGGCCCTCGTGTCGCCGAAGACCAAGTTCTTCATCAA
>CAZJMY010000148.1:0-3594 GCA_964546845.1 uncultured Myxococcales bacterium
CGACAAGCGAGTTTTCATGCGCAGGATGTTCGGTCCAACGTGGGCGGAAGGCAACCGACGCCTGTGCTACTGTTCGCCGCACATCAAAGGAGGACGTATGAGTCTGGTTACCAAGAAGGCCCCCGATTTCAAGGTGGACGCGGTCGTCGGCGACGGCGACTTCAAGACAATCTCGCTGTCGGACTACAAGGGTAAGTACGTGGTGCTGTTCTTCTACCCCGCGGACTTCACTTTCATCTGCCCGACGGAGATCCAGGAGTTCTCGCGGCGTTACGAGGAATTCCGCGCGCTGAATTGCGAAGTTCTCGGCGCGTCGACGGACTCGAAGCACTCGCACAAGGCCTGGATCAAGGGTGGGCTCGGCAAGCTCAATCACCCGCTGCTCGCCGACTTCAACAAGACGGTCGCCCGCGACTACGAAGCGCTCCTCGAGGACGCCGGCGTGGCCCTGCGCGCGACGATCATCATCGATCCGAACGGGATCGTGCAGCACGCCTCGTACAACGCCGACCTGCTCGGGCGCTCGGTCTCCGAGACGCTGCGGCTGGTGCAGGCGCTGCAGACGGGCGAGCGCTGCCCGGTCGAGTGGAAGCCCGGCAGCAAGACGCTGGGTAAGCCGGCGTAGTACGTAGACCACGGATTTTGCGTCGTCACGGCGCCGGCGCTTATGCTCGCGCCGTGACGATCCGCCGGGTCTGGTTCCTGGCTGCCCTGTGTGCGGCGGCCGGCTGCGCCCAGGCGCCGGCGCCCGTCGCGCCGCGCGTCTGGACGGTTGCCGATCTGCAGGCGCTGGCCGCCTCCGGCCAAACGGCCGTCGCCGCCGGCGCAGCGCTGCCCGGCGGAGTTCCGCTGGATCGCATCCTCGCCCCCGATGGAACGCTGGTCGAGCGTCCGTCCCTGGCCGACACCTACGGCGCGTCGTACGTCACGACGGAGGTCTGGGTCGGGTACCCGCAGGTGTGGGTGCAGCCGATGTACGTGCCGGTCTCGGGCTGGGTGAACGACGTCCCGACCGTCATCACGGATGCCGCCGGGGCCTGGAAGCCGGTCTTCAGCGTCGGCGCGGCGAGCGGGTTCTACAGCCCGTTCTGGCAGGCCATCTATTTCGACGCCCCGGCCGGGACCACCGCCGACACGTACACCTCGACGAAGCAGATCCTGGATGCGGGGCTGCCGTTGCACGAGGGGGCCGGGTGGACGATCCCGCTCGTCCCGCCGGACCTCGCGTGGACCAACCCCGCGGCCGTGCGGGGAACGGGCTGGGTGGACGGCGCCGCCGTCACGACGTTGAACTTCGGCAAGCGGCTGTTCTCCTGGAATCCGGACAGCAACGTCGTCGACGAGCTGCCGCTGTTCGTGTTCGTCATGCGCGACGCGCAGGGCAACCGGGTGGCGCCCAACTTCCGGACCGTGGCGGGAACCGGGCCCGTCGGCTCGGGAGGGCCGGTCCCACCGAAAGCCGGCGTGCAACCGCTCTACGCCAGCTACTGGCGTCTCTACACCGTCGAGGTGCCGCCGACCGCCGCCGTGTTCGCGGACGCGGCGCTGGCGGCGCAGATGGTGGCCGCGGGGCTGCCGCCGCCGCCCGCCGTCGATCTGGCGGTGGTCGCGATGAACCCCGGCATCGTCGGGCGGGTCGCGATCCACCCCGCCTGCTTCGACGATCCGCAGCAGATCGACCCCCAGAACGGCAGCTGCACCTACTTCGATTCGCAGGCCGCGATCGAACGCAACATCGGCGCCTGGGCGATCCAGCCGACGGACGTGACGGTGACCTGCCCGTTCGTGAGCTACCAGGACGCCAACCAGATCGTGCCGGTGCTCTGATGCGGCGGCGCGCTCTCTGGTTGATGGCGGGGTGGCTGGCGGCGCCGCGCGCGTTCGCGCAGGCGCCGGCCGCCGGTGATGCCCCGTCGGGTGACGACCAGCCCGTCGACGACACGGACGGGTATACGCCGGCCGCCGAAGGCCCCGGCGCACCGTCCCCGCTGACGCTGAACGGGTACGTCGACGTCGGGTTTGCGAAGGCGCAGGGCAACGGGACCAGCTTCGCGCCGGGCGACCAGGTGGTCCCGGCCGACTACGGCGTCGACCCTTTTGCGCCGGCCGTCAACACGCGCGGCGACGCGGCGTCGACCAGCTCCGGCGGCCGGTTCGTCAACGGGTTCCTGCCGCGCTCGGCGGGCATCGGCGGGAACGCGTCCTTCCTGCTGAACACGCTGGACGCCGACCTGAAATACACGCCGGCCGCCGCGCCGCTGCTGGTGTTCGCGCGCGTGCAGCTGCTGCCGCGGTTCACGGGCGCCGGCGACGACACGCGCGTGTACGTGGAGCAGGCCTTCGGCCGCTATACGCCGTTCGACAGCCAGGAGCTGGCGCTGAGCGTCGGCAAGTTCGACTCGGTGTTCGGCATCGAATACCTCGACAACCAGTCGAACATCCGCACCGGCGTGACCCCGTCGCTGGTCGCGCGCTACACGACCGGCCAGTCGATCGGCGCCAAGCTGGTCTACCGGATCCAGCGTGCGCCGATCTGGTCGGCGGTCAGTTTGAACGCGGCGCTGACCAACAGCGGCACGTTCGTCGAGGCGCTGCAGGCGCCCGACGCCAGCCTGACCGGCGCGCCGGTCGGGTCGGGCCGCCTGGGGTACGAGCTGAACGCGCCCGCCGTGCAGGTGAAGTTGGGCGCCTCTGCGATGTACGGCCCGCGCAACGACCAGCCGCAGCAGTCCGTCCACCAGAAGGCCTTCGGCCTGGACGCGCGGGTGGCGTTCGCCGGCCTCTACGCGTCAGCCGAATACGTGCGCGTCGACGAAGGGGAGGGGGGGCCGAAGACGACCTCGCTGGGCACGTTCCCCATCGCGTCGGCCTTCTCGGTCCGGGGCGGGTACGGGCAGCTGGCGTATGGGTTGCCGTGGTCGATCGGGTTCCTGCGCAAGGTGACGCTGTACGCGCGGTACGACCGGCGCCACGCCTGGTTTCGGGGGTTCACGCCCATCACCGTCGACCGGTTCACGGGCGGCGTGCGCTTCGATCTGTGGGACAGCGTGCTGCTGAAGGCCGAGTATCTCGACAACCGCGAGCTCTCGGGCGCGCCCACGGTCGCCAACAACGTCTTCACCAGCTCGCTGGTGTATAGCTTTTGACGATGCGCCGCGCTGGTCACCTGGGCGTCTTGCTGTGCCTGGCCGGGATGCCCGCGCTCGCCGCGCCGGCCGGCGACGGGCGACCTTGGTTGGGTGAGGAGCTGCCGCTGCCGCTGGCCGTTCGCACCCCGCAGGACCTGGCGGTGAAGGCCGTCGCCGAGCGGCAGTACCTGATCTTCAACCTGCTGGCCGGCGGCAAGCTGGCCTGGGACGGCGGCGATTTCGCGACAGCGGCGGCCAAGTGGGAGGCGCTGCTGCGGATCCGCCCGCTGGATCCGGAGGTCGAAAAGACGATCCGACCGCTGGCCCAAGAAGCGGAAGCGCGAGCCCGAGCGAGCGCCCGCGCCGGCAGCGCGCCGGCGGCCGCCAGTCCACCCGAACCGCCGCCGGCAGCCGCGCCGCAGCCCCCCTCCGCCGCGCCGCCGTCGGTTTCCGCCGTGTCCGTCAG
>CAZJMY010000149.1:0-3393 GCA_964546845.1 uncultured Myxococcales bacterium
ATGAGGATGGTCCCGATGAGGTCGATGTGGGCCAGCGGCGACAGCGTGAGCCGCCCCTGCTGGCGCGGCAGGCGATCGCCCAGCCGGTCCGCCACCAGGGCATGACCGAATTCGTGGACCGAAACGGAGACCACGAAGGCCGCCAGCGCCAGCAGGGCGCGGCGAACCTGATCGGGCGAAAAATCCATCCGGCGGAAGATTACCGTAACGGGCCGGCCGATTCACCGGGTTGTCGCTGGTCGCCCGTCAACGGGCGCGCAGCGGGGTGGCCGGACCGGCGGCGGGCGTCAGGACGGCGTGCGCGATGGCGATCTGGTTGCGGACGCGATCGGCGACCAGGCGCGCCTGCTGCTCGGCCAGCGCCAGGGCCTCGCCCAGGAACGTCAGCCCGTCGTCGATGCGCCCCGAGCGTACGGCCGTCATCCCCTTCCACTCGATCAGCTCGACGATGTCCTGCGGCGGCATCGAGAGCTCCTTCGCGCGCGCGATGAGCGCGTCGAACGCGTCCGCCGAGCCGCCCGACAGAGCCAGCGAAACCTGGTCCAGGTAGACGCGGTCGCTGGCGATCAGCACGGCGTCCGTGTTGCCGGAGGCCTCGGCCTCGCGCTGCTTGGCGGAGACCTTCGCGAACAGCTCGGCCGCGGCCGGGACGTCACCCGCGTACCACTTGCAGCGGGCCAGCTGCACCTCGCAGTTGACGGTGCGGGCGCCCAGCTCGCCGAACTCCTGCAGGTACATCTGCAGCGCGCGGCGGATGTACGGCTCCGCCTGCGCGGTCTGCCCCAGCGACAGGTAGACCTCGCCCAGGTCGCGCGTGCAGAGGACCTCGAACAGCGACATGCCGAACTCGCGGCACAGCTGCACGTTGCGTTCGTAGTCGGCCAGCAAGCGATCGATCTTGTCGGTCAGGAACGACAGCGTGCTGCGGTTGATGAGCGCCGCCGCCAGCCCCCACATGTCGCCGTGATCCTCGAAGACCTTCAGCACGCGGTCGAACGCCGCCTCGGCCTCGTCGAACTTGCCCAGCACCGCCGCGATGAACCCGCCCAGCGACAGGCTCTGCGTGTACGGGACATACGCGTCCTCGCCCAGGGGCTCCGAGGCCTGAATGGCTCTCTTGAAGGTCTCCAGCGCCTCCGGCTGCTTGTCGGCCCGGTGCAGGCTGCGCCCGCGCGACATGAGCACGCGCGCCTCGGTGACGGGGGTCGCCAGGTCCGGGTTCGCGGCGACCAGCGCGCCCGCCTCCTCGGTGACCGCCTCGGCCTTCGGCCAGTCCCGCACCATGTCGAGGCACATCGCCTCGTCCAGCAGGATGTCGACCTGCGCGGCGCGCGCGTCGGTGGCCCGCGCGCGCTCCAGCGCGGCGGCGTAGTCGGCCAGCGCGTCCAGGTGGCGGCCCATCCGGTACCGCATCTCGGCGCGCCCCTGGGCCGCCGCGATCTGCCGGACCTGATCGTCCTCGGGCAGGTTCTCGATGGCGTTCTTGTAGAGGAGCTCGGCGTCCAGATACGCGTGGCGCGCGCGGGCCCGCGCGGCGAGATCCATGTAGAGGCGCCCGGCTTCGGCCTTGAGGCCGCTGCGCGCCGCGTGGAACGCCATCGGCGGCAGCCGGGCCGCGTCGGGCAGGCGATCCTGGCGCCGGTAGTATTCGAAGGCGGCGCGGTGGGTCGCGTCGCGCTGGGCGGCAGGCACGGCCTGGTAGACGGTGTCGCGCAGCAGCGCGTGGCGGAAGCCGACGCGCCCCCCGCGGTGGCGCGACAGGATGCCGCTCTCGACCAGCCGGCGCACGCCGATGCCCGCGTCCAGCTGGGTCTCGGCCGCCGTGCCCGCGCGCTCCAGCTCCTGCAGCACGCCCTCGATCTCGTCGGCGCTGAACTCCGCGCCCAGCACCGCCGCCAGCCGCGCGTGGGCCATGAGGTCGGGCGGCAGCGACTCGGTCTCGCGGCTGGCCAGCCACTGGACCAGCGGCAGGTCGGGGAGGCGCTCGAGCTCGTCGGTGGCCAGCGTCCAGCTCTGCCCCTTGCCCGAACGGCGCACGAGACCGTCGCGCTTGAGGCCGCGCACCAGCTCGACCAGCAGCAGCGGGATGCCCTCGGTGCGGGCGGCCAGCTTGGCGAGCGCGCTGGCCGGCACGTTCTCGGCCGGCATCAACAACCGCCGCGCCAGCTCGGCGGCCGCGGCCGGATCCAGCGCGGGCAGCGTGAGCTCGCGGCGGGCGGCGGCGCGGCCAGCCCAGTCGGTGCGGCCACGCCCGAACGTCGGCCGGGCCACCACGCAGATCCAGATCGGCGCCGCCGCCTCGGACAGCGCCGCGTACTCCAGGGCGTCCAGAGCCGTCTCGGTCACGAAGTGCGCGTCCTCGATGATCAGCGCCAGCGGCCGGGCGCGCGCCTTGAGGCGCAACCCCTCGCCCGCCGCCCGCGCCGCCATCGAGCGCAGGGCGCCAGGAGCCGCGGCGGCGGCCCGCAGCTCGGGATGCTCGGGCGGGGCCCACCCCATGGACACCGCCACGCCGGCCCAGACGTCGCGCGCCAGCTCGCCACCAAGCTTCTCGGCCAGCAGCGCGCGCCCCAGATCGGGCGGCGCAGCCTCGGGCAGCCCCAGCGTCCCGCGCATCAGCTCGCGGATCGTCTGCTCTTCGACGCCGCCCAGCACCTCCTTGGCGCGGACGAACATGGTCTGGAACGTGGGGACCACCTCCAGGTGCTGCACCAGCATCTGCGCGAGGTGGGTCTTGCCGTAGCCGGTGGCGCCCAGCAGCGTGAAGATCGTCGGCTGCGGGCCGGCCGCCGCGGCGCGCGCGCTCTCCAGCATCGCGCGCAGCACGTCGTCGCGGCCGACCAGCGGCGCGACGCCCATCCGGGTGGTCGTGCGCTCGCTGGCCTGCTGGGCTTTCTTCAGCTTGGCAAGCCCGCGCGGCCCGGGCACGGCGTCGACCTCGACGTCGGGCAAGACCTCCTGAGCCGCCGGGGAAAGCAGCACGCCTTCGGGATCCGTTTCGCCCGGGTACTGCTCTTTCTTCGCGAAGAGGGGGCTCTGATACCGGCGCGTGCCGTCGGGCCGCGCCTGGACGGACACCGACGCCAGGTCGACCAGCACGCGCTTGGCGATGCCGCGCCCCACGAACATCTCACCCGCCGTGGCCGCCGCGCGCGTCGGGTTGTCGCCGACCTCGTGACCGAACGCCAGCACGTACTGGGCGCCCGCGGTGTGCGCCAGCTGCGCGCCCACGATGGACATCGCCTCGCGCACCGCCGCGACGTTCCCCTTCGTCTCGAAGAACAGCAACGCCACCGCGCGCCGCTCGCGGGCGGGCGCGGCCGGCTTGGCGGCGGCGGCCGCAGGCGCCGGTGAGGGCGCGGGATCACCGGCCGACGTGGCTGCCGCGGCGGC
>CAZJMY010000150.1:0-4871 GCA_964546845.1 uncultured Myxococcales bacterium
CAGGGGACCCTGTACCTGGTGGCCCGCCGCATCTCGGACAATCCGAACGCGCGCGGCACGCTGATCGCCGTCAAGAAGCTGCCGGCCACGTCGTTTCCTCTGCCTTTCTCGCTGAGCGCGGCCGACATGCCGTTCCAGAACGGCCCCTTCGACGGCGAGCTCACGATCACCGCCCGCATCGATCAGGACGGTGACCCGATGAGCCACCAGAAGGGCGACGTGTTCGGCTCGCTGCCCAAGGTGGCGGTCGGCTCGCGCGACGTGAAGCTGGTGCTGGACCAGGTCCAGAAAGAGACCGAATCGCTCGCGGGCGGCGGCGGCCCGATGATGGGACAGCCCGGCGGCGGAATGCCACCGGGGCATCCGTGAGACCAACGTGAGCTCGGCCCGCCGGAGTCCCTTTCGGCGGGCGCCCGTGTGGTGGTAGCTTGCGCGGCCATGGACTACAAGAAGCTGCGCGACATGGTCAGCCACCGCGTGACGTTCGAGTACGACTCGGGCGCGAAGGTGATCGGCACCGTCGGGGCCTGCATGCCCCCGGCCGGCGCCGTCCAGATGCTGGTTCTGGGCAAGGTGCAGGTGCTCGACGCGGGCGGCGGCCTCATCGCCAAGTACGACGAGCTGCCGATCGTCCCCAACAACCTGATCGGCTTCGGGGTCACCGAAGGCCCGCTGTGAGGGCGGTGTGAGGCGGTCGCCCAGCTCCGTCTACGCGCTGCTCGCGGCGCTGGCCGTCGGGCTGGTTGGCGCCTGCGCCACGCCCCACGCCATCGTCGACGACCCGTTCGACGTGGCCGAGACCAGCACGGCGCCGGAGATCACGGCGATCGTCGACATCGGGGGCGGCGACGTCCCGCTGCACGGCGAGCTGGCCATGGAGCCGTCCGACGGTGTGTCCGTGATCGGCGAGGCCCTGTGGGTGCGGGGCCGTTCGTTCGGGCGCCAGCCCACCGTCGAGGTCGGCGGCCGCCCGGCGGCGGTGCTGGGACGGACTCACGACGGAGGTCTGGTCGTGCGGGTGCCGCCCGGGACGCCCGCCGGTTCGCAGCCCGTCGCCGTCAGCAATGAAGTCGGACGCGGCGAGCGCCCCGTTTCCATCCGGCGTTACGCGGCCGTCCTGGCGCCCGGCGCGGGTCAGATCGGCTGGGCGGACGTGGGCGCCGACGGGGCGATCTCCGCGGGGAACACCGCGGTGGCGGGCGCCCGGTGGCTGGCGCTGTCCAGCGACGGACGCGCGGCCTACGTCGCGGGGGCGCAGGGCGCGCCGGCCGCCATCGACGTCGTCGATCTGCCCGCGCCCGGCACGCCGAAGACGATCTACCGTCTGGACCTGGGGCGGGGCGGTCCCGTCACCGGATTGGCCGCCGCCGCGCGCGCGCCCGTGCTGGCGGTCGTGCGCGGCGCCGACGTGATGCTGGTCGACACCAGCTCGCCGCTGCATCCGGCGCGCAGCACGCCGCGCCCGTTGCCGCGCGAGCTGCGCGACGCGCCGCTGGTGGCGGTCGATCTGTCTCCGAACGGCAAGCTGCTGTCCGTGGCCACGCAGGCGGGCAACCAGATCTTCCTGCTGGACCTGGGGACGCCGGGGCGGGCGCCCGTCGCGGGCACGCTGCCGATCGCGCCCGAGGTGCGCGAGAGCGTGCTCTGCGACATCGCGTTCTCGCCGGGCGGTGACACGCTGTGGGTGCTGTCGGGCGATACGCCGCGCAGCGCCGCCGTGGGGCCGCAGCCGACCGAGCTGCGCGCGGTCCGCATCGGCGCCGACGCGAACAGCCTGGCCCACCTCAGCGTCGACCGCACGGTGGCCGTTCCGGATGCGGTCCGACCGGTCCGGCTGGGCGTCGGGCGGGCTCTGCCGCTGGCCAGCGGCGCGGCGATTCGCCTGCCGCCCGAGCGTCACGTCGTCTACTTCGCGGCCGCGCAGAAGGCCGGCGGTGCCTCGTCGGTGTTCGCGGTCGGGAATGAAGACACGGCCGCGGCCGCGCTGACCGCGCCGGATCGGTTCGGGCGGCCGGACATCACGTTCGACGGCCGCTGGCTTCTGGCGCCGGCCGCCGCTGCCGACGGAGCCGTGCGGGTGCTGGCGGCCGCGGCGGACGGCCGCCCGGCGCCGGCAGGGGCGGCGCGTCCTGTGCCCGCGGTGCCCGCCGCATCGGGCGAGACGCCGGCCACCTCGCGGCCGGTCCCGGAGCTGCGGATCCAGCCATGAAGCGGATCCACGCCGTCGTGCGCGGCCGCGTGCAGGGCGTCGGGTTTCGCGCCAGCGCCGCGCACGAGGCCCGGCGGCTGGGGCTGAGGGGCTGGGTCCGCAACCAGCTCGACGGCACGGTGGAGGTTCTGGCCGCCGGGGACGACGCGGCCGTCGATCGGCTGGCGGCCTGGCTGAAGCACGGTCCGCCCGGCGCGCGCGTGACGGGCCTGGACATCCACCCGCCCACGACAACTTTGGCTAGCGAAGACTTGACCGAATTCGAGATACGCTGACCCCTCCGGAGGACGATCATGGCGAACGAGCAGTCGGGCAACGAGGCGTCGGGAGTCATCAAGTCCGTTTCGCGCGAGGCGCGGCAGTTCCCGCCGCCGCCCGAGTTCACGGCCAAGGCGCGGCTGCGCGACCCGGCCGAGTACCAGCGCCTGTACCGGCGATCGATCGACGACCCCGAGGGGTTCTGGGGCGACACGGCCCGCGCCGAGCTGGCGTGGACCAAGCCGTTCACCAAGGTGCTGAGCTGGGACCTGCCCTGGGCCAAGTGGTTCGAGGACGGCGAGCTGAATCTGTCGGCCAACTGCCTGGACCGCCACCTCGCGACGCGCGGCGATCAGCCCGCCATCATCTGGGAGGGCGAGCCGGGCGACGGCCGCACGCTGACCTACCGCGAGCTGCACGCGGAGGTCTGCCGCGCCGCCAACGCGCTGAAGACGCTGGGCGTGAAGACCGGCGACAAGGTGGCCATCTACCTGCCGATGATCCCCGAGGCGGCCATCGCGATGCTGGCCTGCACGCGCATCGGCGCCACGCACACCGTGGTGTTCGGAGGCTTCTCGGCGGAGGCGCTGCGCGACCGCATCAACGACTGTGGCGCCGTCATGTGCATCACCGCCGACGGGGGCTGGCGGCGTGGCAAGAACATCGCGCTCAAGACCAACGTCGACAACGCGCTGGTGCAGACGCCCACCATCAAGAGCTGTCTGGTCGTGCGCCGCACGGGCGAGGCGATCGACATGAAGTCCGGGCGCGACGTCTGGTGGCACGACGTCGTGCCGAAGGCGTCGGCCGAGTGCGCGCCGGTCAGCCTGCCCGCCGAGCACCCGCTGTTCATCCTCTACACGTCGGGGACCACCGGCAAGCCCAAGGGGATCGTGCACACGACGGGCGGCTACCTGCTGGGGGCGCACCTCACCACCAAGTACGTCTTCGACCTGCGCGACGGCGACGTCTACTGGTGCTCGGCCGACGTCGGCTGGGTCACCGGCCACAGCTACGTCGTGTACGGGCCGCTCTCGAACGGGACGACCACGTTGATCTACGAGGGGGCGCCCGATCACAAGGGCAAGGACCGCTTCTGGGACATCATCGAGCGCCACAAGGTCTCGGTCTTCTACACGGCGCCGACCGCGATCCGCGCGTTCGTGCGCTGGGGCGATCAGGAGGTGAAGAAGCACGATCTCTCGTCGCTGCGGCTGCTGGGCAGCGTCGGCGAGCCGATCAACCCCGAGGCGTGGATGTGGTACCACACCGTCATCGGCGGCGGGCGCTGCCCGATCGTCGCCACCTGGTGGCAGACCGAGTCCGGCGGCATCATGATGACGCCGCTGCCGGGCATCACGGCGGCGAAGCCAGGCAGCTGCGCGATCCCGTTCTTCGGCGTCGACCCGCAGGTCGTCAAGCGTGACGGCACGCCGTGCAAGCCGAACGAGGGCGGGTTCCTGGTGATCAAGAAGCCCTGGCCGTCGATGTTGCGCGGCGTGCACGGCGATCCCGAGCGCTACCAGAAGCAGTACTGGTCAGAGGTGCCGGGCGTCTACTTCACGGGCGACGGCTCGCGCCAGGACGAGGACGGCTTCTTCTGGGTCATGGGGCGCGTCGACGACGTGCTGAACGTCGCCGGCCATCGGCTGGGGACCGCCGAGATCGAGAGCGCGCTGGTGTCGCACCCCGGCGTCGCCGAGGCCGCGGTCGTCGGACCGCCGCACGAGCTGAAGGGGCAGGCGATCTTCGCCTTCGTCACGCCGAAGGGTGGCGTGACGGCCGACGCCGCGCTGAAGAAGGCGCTGTCCGATCACGTGGTCAAGGAGATCGGCGCGCTGGCGCGTCCCGACGAGATCCGCTTCACCGAGGGCCTCCCGAAGACCCGCTCCGGCAAGATCATGCGCCGCTTGCTGCGCGAGGTCGCGACCAGCGGCACCGTGCGCGGCGACGTCACGACGTTGGAAGACATGGGGGTCCTGACCCGGCTGTCCGCGGCGAGAGAAGACGAAGAGTAGGGAGAGTCGGACGTCCGGTGCGGTACCAAGACATCGCTGACACAAAAGTCTCAGGACATCGCTGACAGTGGGTTTACAGGTGGGTGCCCTGGAAAGAGCAGCGAGTCATGGGGGAGAAGCTCAAATTCGTAGAGGCGGCGATTCTGCCTGGAGCCAACGTATCGGCGCTGTGCGCTGAGCACGGAATCTCCCGGCAGACCGGACACAAGTGGCTCCGGCGGTACCGAGAGCAGGGATATTCGGGACTGTCGGAGCACAGCCGGCGCCCGCTGTCCGCGTCTACCACGAGCGAGGACATGATCTCGGCTGTGCTGGAGCTGCGGGATCGGCGGCCAAGCTGGGGACCTGTGAAGCTGGCGCGGATTCTGAAGTCGCGGTTCGGTGAA
>CAZJMY010000151.1:0-4339 GCA_964546845.1 uncultured Myxococcales bacterium
GCGCTGCAGCCGCACGTCGAGACGTCCCTCGGCGGCGTTCCAGGCCGCCGTGAACACCGTGCCGTGCACGTGGATCGTGAAGGGGCCCGCGTCGACCTGCCAGCGGGCGTGCGGGCGAGGCACCACGTCGACCGCCGCGCTTCCGTCGGCGATCGAGACGTGCGCGCCGTGGCCGTCCACCGAGGCGAGGCGCCCCTTCGTGCCCGGGACCAGGTCGATGCGCGTGCCGTCCTCGAAACGCAGCGCTGGCGCGGCCCCCGCCACCGCCTGGATGACGCCGTCGCCGGCCAGGGATGCGCCCTCGATCTGCAACGCCAGCGGCGGCGGATCCCGCTCGCCGGTGCTCACTTCGCCGTGATGCAAGGCGCGTGGAATCACGAGGGCCAGGGCGGCCGTCGCCGCCAGGCTGGCCAGCGCCAGCGGGCCGGTCCAGCGGCGCTGGCGCAGCGCTCGCCGCGCGCGAATCGCGTCCAGCCCGCGCCGGTGGGCCGCCGGGGTCAGCTGCCCCAGCTCTTCGCGGGCGCGCGCCAGCAGCCCGGCCGCCCGCGGGTCGAGCTCGCCGTCGGGCGGGTCCTCCCCGGTCATTTGCGTGGTCTCCGCGCCGCGTGTCGGCCGGACGTGCGCAGCGCCGCGTCCGAGTCGACCAGCGCCGACAGCCGCGTCGCGCCGTACTTCAGCGATCGTTTCACGGTCGCCAGCGAGATGCCCAGCGCCTCGGCGATCTCCTCCAGAGTCATGCCTTCCACGTGCCGCAACACCAGCACCAGGCGATCGCGCGTCGCCAGCTGGTCCAGCAGGCGATACAGCCGGCGCAGCGCGTACCGGCTGTCCGCGGTCACGTACAGCAGCTGGCTGTCGGGCAGCTCGCCGGTCTCCGACAGCGTGAGCCACCGTCGCGCGCGCCGCCGCCGCAGCTCCCACTTCACGATCCGCAGCGCGAACGAGACGACGAAGCTGCGCAGCGCCTCCGGCTTGCGCAGCGAGCGGACGCGCGTGAACAGGCGGTAGAAGATCTCCTGCGTGACGTCCTCGACCTCCGCCTCCGGCCCCAGCGCGCGACTGACGATCCGGTGCACCAGCGGCGCGTACCGATCCCAGGCGATCTCGGCGGCCGTCGGATCCCCGGCGATCAACGCGCGCCCCAGATCCGCGTCGGGGGTGTCTGCGCCGGGCGTCTCCGCGTCGGGTGTCTGATGCACGGCTCCGTCGGCCGTGACCAGGCGCAGGCGGACATGTCCCGTGGGGAACGTCATCAGCAGCTGGCGATGCTACCCGGAAAACCCGCACACGACGCGTCTCGAAATCGGGGGAGCGCCCGGGAGACCGGAAATAAGAGATTCAACGGCTGCGCGGGAACCGGTATTCTGACCTCATGGCCTCATTGCGCACCACCGTCGGGGCTGTGACGCTGGGCGTGGTCCTCGCTGCGACCGCCCCCGCCGGCGCGAAGCCGCCCGCCCCGAAGAAGCACCACGCCGCCCACGGCAAATCGAAGCACTGGGCGCACCGCAACGACGGTTTGCGGGCGGCGACGGCGGGCCCGACGCACGGGGCCATCAACGAGGACGTGACGCTCACGCCGTTTCCGAGTCAGGCGTTGGCGACGCGCCGCGCGCTGGCGCAGAATCGCCGCGACCGGCTGACCGACGCGGAGACGGCGGCGCGCGCCGCCGCCGTCGAGGGTGACCGGTGGGAGACGGTGCTGTTTCACCTGCGGGACCTCGATTCGCGCAGCGATCCCGAAGGGTGCTTCTGGCGGTTGGTTGCGTACTACCGCCTGGGACAGGTCGAGCGGGCGCGGCAGGTCCGACAGACGTGCGATCTCCCGTCGCGCGATCTGGCGATCCTCGAGGCGGAGGACGCGGAGGCGGCCAGCATCCAGACGCCGCTGGCGCTTGCCGAGCGGGATCATGTGCCGCCGCCCGTCGCCAATCCGGCCGCCTACGCAGGCGCGCCGCCCACGCGGCAAGAGCGCTAGCAGCGCGCAGCAGTGCCGTTCACTTAAGCGCCAGGACGCCGGGAACGCCATCTGAATGATCCAAAGAGTTCTGATCCTGGCGTTCTGAAATCCTGGCGTTTCCTGCTATCTGAACTGCATTGGCGCTAGCAGGCCAGGGAGCGGAACGGTCGCCCGCGAGGCGGGCGTACCGCGCCGGCTTACGTCGACGCGAGACGCGGGAAGCCGCGCTCGACGAAGTCGCGAATCGTGTCGAACAGCTTCTGCAGCGGGATCGGCTTGCGCAGGAAGGCAGCCGCACCGGCGGGCCGCTCGCGGGCGACGGCGCTCATGACGACGACGGGGATGGGCGACAGCTTCGGATCGCTCTTCATCGACGCCAGCACCTGCGAGCCGTCGACCAGCGGCATCATCATGTCGAGCACCACCAAGTCGGGAAGCGCTTCGCTGGGCGACGCGATCAGGAACTCCAGCGCCTGGCGCCCGTGGCTGGCCGGGATGACGTCGTACCCTTCCGCCTCGAGCAGATCCTGCAGGATGTCTCGGATTTCCAGATCGTCCTCGACCAGCAGAACCTTCTTTTGCGCCATTTCCCGCCTCCGCAAGGGGTGAGGATTCACCCTGCGAGATTGCGTGCGCCAGATCAAGACGGATTGAGAGGTGTGTTGCGGCATACGACGAGATGCGGCGGTGGTGGCGCGCGGCGGCATGTATCGGGATGCGCCCGATCGCGTATGATCACCGGCTCCCTTTTGGGAGCACGAGGAGAAGAAATGCGCAGGTTCGCGGTGGTTTTCGCCTGTCTGGTCGCGCTGGGGGCCGCCTCGGGCGTGGCCCGCGCCGAGTCGATCTACTACGTCTCCCGGCACCCGCTCCCCAAGCGCGTCGGCCACGGTTTCTGCGACATCGACGTTCCCCACTTCCACGATTACCCGCCTTCTGATCCGCGGCTCTACCGGCAGGTGGGCGGCCAGTATTACTTCGTCGGCGACCCGACGCCGTTCGGCTACGACGGCCCGCGCTACTCGTTCTATGGCCCGCACCCCATCGCCGACGTGAACGTGTCGTTCGGCGCGCCCACCTATTGCTATCTCAAGGGCCCGCACTACCACTGGTACGCGCCGCCGCCCACGGCTCAGTTCGAGATGCGGGGCGGCGCCTACTGGTACGTCGGCGCGTACGACCCGGTGTTCTACGCGGAGCAGCCTCGGTTCGTCGTCGTGAACGAGGTGTACGCCCCGCTCATGTACGAGCGGCCGCTGATCGACGTCGCCATTGCGCCGCCCGCCTTCCGGGGCGAGATCGTCGTCGGCGGACCGGGCTGGATCGGCGGTCCACGTGGCTGGCACGAGGGACCGGGCTGGCACGGCGGCCCCGAGCGCCGCGAGATGGTCATGCACGAACGCCACGAAGAGTGGCGCCACGAACGGCACGGCGGCTGGGAGCGCGGCCCGGGCTGGCACGGCGGCCCCGAGCACGACCGCGGGTGGCACGGCGGTCCGCCTCCCGGCCACGACCGCGGGTGGCACGGCGGTCCGGGACCTGGCCCCGGTTTTCACGCGGGCGCGCAACCCGGACCGGGCTGGCACGGCGGCGGCGCGCCGGCTGGCCGGGGCTTCCATGGGGGCGGTCCTCAACCCGGCCCCGGTTTCCACGGCGGCGGACAGCCGCAGGGGCAGCCCGGCTTCCACGGCGGTGGCCCCGCGCCCCACGGTGGCGGCGGCCCTCACGCCGGGTTCCACCGCTGAGGTTGCCGATGACGATGCGAATGACGACCCGCGCGACGTTGACGGCGCTGGCGCTCGGGGTGCTGGGGTGCCACAAGACGGCCCCGCCGGGGTCCAGCGCCGCGCCCGGATCGCCGGCCGTCGCGCCGGCACCGCCGGCCCACGTCGACGGAACCCCGCACACGGACGCCGTCCAGAACGCCTGGCGCAACGCCGGCCTGGCGCCCGAAGGGTTCGCGCCGGTGCAGCCGGTCCCCTACGGCGCCGCCACCTGCGAGGAGGGGCGCGTGCAGGGCCTCGACACCATCGTGTGCGAGTACCAGAACCAGGACGCCCTGGCCAAAGGGCAGGCCAGCCTGCTCGAGCAGTGGGGGCGCGAGGGGGGGCACACGGGCGTCGCCTACCACCAGAAGCTGACCGTCATCGGCGTGGTCGATCGCGCCCGCCACGATCCGAACGGAAAAGTGATTCACCAGGTCATCGAAGCCTTTCGTAAGATCTAGGCGTCATGTCCAAGCGCCGCCTGCCCGAGGATGACGCCCGGGCGTTCGAGGAGGCGATGAGCGGCGCGCGGCCGCTGCCGGGCGGACCGCGGCGGCTGATCGGCCCGGGCGCGGGCGCGGGCCGGTCGGCCATTCCGCCCGGCGCTCGGCCC
>CAZJMY010000152.1:0-2244 GCA_964546845.1 uncultured Myxococcales bacterium
GATGCCCGGGTCGTCGGTCTCGCCCTCGGCGCCGCAGTTCCAGGCCTGGTTGTCGTCCGCGCCGTCGCGGTTGTGCTCGCCGTTGGCCTCGTTGTGCTTCTCGCTGTAGCTGACCAGGTCCCACAGCGTGAAGCCGTCGTGCGCCGTGATGAAGTTGACGCTGGCCTGCGGCTGCCGCCGCTCGCCCTGGTACAGATCGGCCGATCCCGACAGCCGGTAGCCGACCTCCGAGGCCAGGTTGTCGTCCCCCTTCCAGAACCGGCGGCAGGCGTCGCGGTACTTGCCGTTCAGCTCGTGGAACGGCTCGGGGAAGTTTCCGACCTGGTAGCCGCCCAGGCCCGTGTCCCACGGCTCGGCGATGAGCTTCACGCGGGAGAGCAGCGGGTCCTGCGCGATGATCTGGAAGATGGGCGCCGTCGGGCTGAACTCGCCCTTGCCGACCCGGCCCAGCGTGGCGGCCAGATCGAACCGGAAGCCGTCGACGTGCATGTCGTTGGCCCAGTAGCGCAGCGAATCGACGATCAGGCGCGCCGCCTCCGGGTGCGAGGCGTTGACGCTGTTGCCCGTCCCGGTGAAGTCCAGGTAGTAGCGCTGGTCGGGCATCAGCCAGTAGTACGTGGCGTTGTCGATGCCGCGCAGGCTCAGCGTGGGGCCCATGTGGTTCCCCTCGCAGGTGTGGTTGTAGACCACGTCCAGGATCACCTCGATGCCGGCGGCGTGCAGCGCCTTCACCATCGCCTTGAACTCTTTGACCTGGGCGCCCGGCTCCTTGCCCGTCATGTAGCGCTGCTCGGGCGCGAAGTAGCCGAGCGTGCTGTAGCCCCAGTAGTTGCGCAGCGACTTGTCCTCGAGGAAGCCGTCGTCGGCGAACTCGTGGATCGGCAGCAGCTGCACCGCGGTGATGCCCAGCTTCTTCAGGTGGTCCGTGATCGCGGGGTGGGCGAGGCCGGCGTAGGTCCCGCGCAGCTCCTCGGGGACGCCCGGGTGCAGCTTGCTGATGCCGCGCACGTGCGTCTCGTAGGTGATGGTGTTGCGCCACGGGATCTCGGGCGGGCGGTCGTTGCCCCAGTCGAAGGCGTCGTCGACGATGACCCCCTTCGGGACGCCCGCGGCGCTGTCGCGCTGGTCGATGACCAGGTCGGCGTTCTCGTCGTCGCTCTGCTTGTAGCCCAGCACCGGCTCTTTCCAGTCGACCTCGCCGAACAGGGCTTTCGCGTAGGGGTCGACGAGCAGCTTGTGCGGATTGCAGCGGTGCCCCTGGTTCGGCGCGTACGGGCCGTGCACGCGCAGGCCGTAGAGCGTGCCCGGCTTCAGGTCCGGCGCGTAGCCATGCCAGGTGAAGCCGGTGTTGCTCGGAAGGTCGAAGCGATCGATCTCGCGCCGGGGGTCCTCACGATCGTAAAGACAGATCTCGACGCGCGTCGCGACGCGCGAGTAAACAGCGAAGTTGGTGCCGCTTCCGTCATACGTTGCCCCGCGCGGGTAGGGGCGCCCCGGCCAGATGTGTCGCATCGGGGTTGCAAGCTAAGGATCAGGTATAGTGGCGCAAGACACGGCACGACGTTCGCGTCCTTTATCAGGGGTCCAGAGTGTCCAGAATGTCCACGACATGAACAAAGCTTCCGGCGCCACGCGAAACCCCCTCTCCGCGCCGGCGCTGCTGCGGGCGCTTCCCCGGGCCGTCGACGACCGGCCCATCTGGGCCCAGCTGAACATCACCTGGCGCTGCAACCTGGATTGCGCCTACTGCACCGAGTACGACAACCAGAAGGACCACATCCCCTTCGCCGACCTGCTGGCGCGCATCGAGAAGTGCCGCGAGCTGGGCGTGCTGCACACCGACCTCATCGGGGGCGAGCCGTTGCTTCACCCCGACGTCGAGCGGCTCTTCGAAGAGATCCGCGCGCGCGGCATGACGTCGGGCATGACCACCAACGGCTTCCTGCTGACCGAGGAGAAGCTGGATCGCCTGCTGGCGGCGGGCCTGGGGCGCCTGCAGATCTCCGTCGACGGCGTGCGGCCCACGAAGGAGACGCCCAAGTCGCTGAAGACGCTGCAGAAGAAGATCGAGCTCTGCGCGGGGCGGCCCATCTGGTTCCGCGTCAACACCGTCATCTGCGACGAGACGCTGGATCAGGTCGAGGAGGTCGCGCGCTTCTGCTTCGAGCGCGGCGTCGGCGTGAACTTCTCCGTCGTGCACGAGCGCGGGCGGCTGCGCCGCCGCCTCAACAACGCGCGCTACCT
>CAZJMY010000153.1:0-1584 GCA_964546845.1 uncultured Myxococcales bacterium
CTCCGGCAGAACCGGAAGTTCCCGCGCTGCCGCCGGCGCCCGCGCTGCCGCCCGCGGCTCCGCCTGCGCCCGCGGCGCCGGCCGCGTCACCCGCGTCCGCGCTGGCGTCGGGCACGGGGCGCTTCGGCGCGATGGTCGATCCCTCACTGTTCGTGCAGCCCGCCGCCAGAAGGCCCGGTCCCAGCGCAAGCGCCGCCGCGACTGCCAGACCCCGAGCTGCTCTGCGAACCGCCGTTGGGAAGCGATCAATGACCATCGAGATCTCTCCTGGGCCGAAGTGGGCCGCCCAGCAGAGTATGCCAGCTCGGCCGAACCCAGCAAGTTCCCGCCTTACAATCGCGTCGGATAGCACACGCCCGCGCGTCAGGTTTCCGCCGTCCGCGCGGCGAACGGGAGTCAGGGAGCCGCGTCGACACCACCGTCCAGCACGTCGTTCTGGAAGGTGGCCGGGCCGGCCTTGTACAGCGAATCGTCTTCGCAAGAGACGACCGTCGCCGCCCCCGCCAGGACCAGAGCCACAATCAGCACGAGACGCCGCACGCGCTCATTGTACCGCCCTACGCAGGTGGCTTGAAAACAAAACCAGCCGCCCGCCGCAGGGGTTCGTCGTGCCGTGAACGGGCGCTCGCGTGCAGGGATGAAAATGAAACAGGCGTCCACCCGGAAGGGTGAACGCCTGTTGAAACCGTCCGCTGATGGTCGGTTACTGGGTCTGCGTGCAGACCGCAACGCCTTCGGCGTGCGGGCAGTGCGTGGTCGGGTCGCCGTGAGGGGTGGTGGCGTTGCCGATACCCTCGACTCCCCAGCACAGGTGGTACGACTGACAGCCCTTCTTGGCGGCAGCGCCCGCCGCATAGGTCGTCATGCACGTCGTCATGTCGGCGTACCCCGAGGGCGGGTTGGCGCAGTTGGCCAGAAGATTTGTGCAGAAGTCAGCGGCGCTCAGCGTCGCAGTGGCTGCGGAATCGGTGGTGGTGCAGGTCGCCGTCATGACCTGAACGCCGCCGCCCGCGCCGCCACCCGAGGTGCCGCCACCGGCGTGACCGCCGCCGGAGGTGCCACCGCCCGAGGTGCCGCCGCCCGGATGACCGCCACCCGAGGTGCCGCCCCCGGAGGTGCCGCCGCCGCTGGTGCCGCCACCCGAGGTGCCGCCGCCGCTGGCGCCGCCGAGATGAGTCCCGCCAGTGCCGGTGCCACCCGTTGCGTGGCCGGCGGAACCGCCCGTTCCGCTAGGGGTTGTGCTGCTGGAACAACCGAACGCCGCCATGGCAAGCATGAGGGCGGGCACTGCGAGCTTCTTGATCATCATCGTGGTCTCCTCGAGAGATAGGCAGAGGGTGTAGTCGGTACCGAATCGAGATCAGTTCGAGCTGTCAGCGGTCCGTGGCGCCGCGGAGGGAAAGGTCGAGCGTGCGCACCTTCTCGAACCGCTGGGCGACGTCGACCCAGTTCCACAGGTTCCAGACCGCGTCGAAGAAGCTCTTCTTGTCGGGTCCGTACTGCAGGTAGAAGGCGTGCTCCCAGGCGTCCAGCACCAGGATCGGGACGCCGCCCTGGGTGATGTTGCTCTGGTGGTCGTAGATC
>CAZJMY010000154.1:0-8667 GCA_964546845.1 uncultured Myxococcales bacterium
CTACGTGGGCGGGCTGGAGATCCCGGCCATCGTCAACGCCGGCAAGGAGTTCGGCAACGGCGCGCGCTACGTGAACCCGAAGATCAAGTACTTCGAGTCGTACACGGGCGACTTCGACGACGTCGCCAAGGCCAAGGAGGCGACCCTGGCCGCCATCGCCCAGGGCGCCGACGTCCACTACCACATCCTGAACCTGGGGCTGCGCGGGATGGAGCAGGCGGCGCGCGAAAAGAGCACCCACATCATCGGCAGCTACACCGACCGCTGCGGGACCGACCCGCTCTACATCGCTTACAGCGTGACGGGGGTCGGGTTCCAGGTCGAGTACGCGATCGACCAGCTGGTCGCGGGGACCTGGAAGCCGGAGTTCAAGCCGTTCGGCCTGAAGATGGGGCCGCAGGCGTCGGACCTGAAGGTTTGCGGGGGGCTCACGCCCGCCGAGAAGAAGAAGCTGTCGGCGATCCAGAAGGACGTCCTCGACGGGAAGATCAAGACGCTCGAGAGCTGATCGTGGAAGCGGTGGTTGCCGGGCGCGCGACGCCCGTTCTGGCGCTGGAGGGGATCTCGAAGCACTTCGGCGGGCGGCCGGCGCTGGAAGACGTGACGCTGCACGTGGAGGCGGGCGAGGTCCACTGCCTGCTGGGGGAGAACGGGGCCGGCAAGAGCACGCTGTGCAACATCGTGTTCGGCGTCCACCGGCCCGACACGGGCCAGCTGCACCTGGGCGGCCGGCGCTTTCACCCGGTGGGGCCGGCCCACGCGCTGGCGTCGGGCATCGCCATGGTCCACCAGCACTTCTCGCTGGTGGGGAACATGACCGCGCTCGAGAACATGCTGCTGGGAAGGACCACGGGCCGGTCGCTGAAGCACGACCAGATGGCGGTGCGCGTGCGGGCGCTGTGCGAGGAGTACGGGCTGGAGGTCGATCTGAACCGCCCCGTCGAGGAGCTATCCGTCGGCGAGCGGCAGCGCATCGAGGTGCTGCGCTGCCTCCTGGACGGGCCGCGGCTGCTCGTGCTGGACGAGCCCACCGCCGTGCTGCCGCCGCGCGAGGTGAAGGCGCTGCTGGAGATCTGCCGGCGGCTGGCCGCGCGCGGGTGCGGCCTGGTGCTGGTCACCCACAAGCTGGCCGAGATCGCGGAGATCGCCACCCGCACGACGGTCCTGCGGCGCGGCCGCGTCGTCGAGACCGTGACCATGTCGGCGGGCGCCGATCTGGGCGCGCTGGTCAGCGCCATGGTGGGGCGCGAGGTGCGTCCGCTGGACTTCAAGTCGGCGCCGCGGACCGAGAGCACGGAACCGAGCGCCTCGTCCCAAGAGGCGCTGCGCCTCGACGGGCTGGTGGTGCGCGACCCCGGGGGTGTCACCCGGGTCGACCTGTCGCTGAGCGTCCGGCGCGGCGAGATCGTCGGCCTGGCGGGGGTGGAGGGCAACGGCCAGAGCCAGCTGGGCGCCGTGCTGGCCGGGCTGCGCGCTCCCACCGCCGGCCGGGTCCTGATCGGCGGCCAGGACGTGACCGGCCTCCCCCCGCGCGAGCTGTCGCGCCTGGGCGTGGGCATCATCCCCGAGGACCGCCACGCCGTCGGCTGTCACCTGCAGCTCAGCGTCGCCGAGAACCTGCTGCTCGGCTCGCTGGACCGCTACCGGCGGTTCGGGCTCCTGCGGCGCGACCAGATGGCGCGCGCGGCCGAGGAGCGCATGAAGGCCCACGACGTGCGCGCGGCCGGACCGGACGCGCCGATGTCCAGCCTGTCGGGCGGCAACCAGCAGAAGGTGGTGCTGGCGCGCGAGCTGGCCCTGGATCCGCTGGTGTTCCTGCTGGCCGCGCAGCCGACCCGCGGCCTGGACGTGGGCGCGGTCGAGGCGGTGTACACGGCCATCCGCGGCGCCTGCGCGCGCGGGGCCGGCGTGCTGCTGGTGTCCAGCGAGCTCGACGAGCTGCTGGCGGTCGCCGATCGCGTGCTGGTCATCTACCGCGGGCGCATCGTCGGCGAGCTGCCCGCCCATCCCGACCACAAGGACGCCGTCGGCAGCTTGATGTCCGGCCAGCAGGCGGCGGCCGCATGACCGTCGACGCCGTGTCGGTCGCGGCCGCCGGGGCCGCCAAGCCGCGCCGCCTGCGCGCCAGCGCCAGCAGCCTCCTGCCGCTGGGGGCGCTGGTCGGCGCGCTGGGGCTGGGGCTCTTGCTGGTCAAGTCGACGGGCGTCCCGCTGAAGGACGCGCTGGCCGCCTTCTGGGACGGTGTCGGGGGCTCGCCCTACGCGATGGTCGGCTCGGTGACCCGCGGCGTGCCGCTGGCGCTGGTGGGCCTGGGCTTCATCCTCGCCGAGCGTGCCAACCTGACCAACGTGGGCGGCGAAGGGCAGATCTGCATGGGCGGCATGTTCGCGACGGCCGCCTCGCTGTCGTGGGGCGCGGCGCGCCTGCCGGGGCCGCTGGCGGTGCTGTTCCCGCTGCTGGCCGGCACGCTGGCGGGCGCGCTGTGGGGCGCGCTGGCCGGGGTGCTGAAGGCGCGCCGGGGCAGCAACGAGGTCATCACGACCCTGCTGCTGACGTTCATCGCGACGCAGCTGGTGTACGGCGCGGTCCAGTCGGTGCACCTGCTGCGGCAGCCGATGACCGACTCGGCGACGCTGCCCGAATCGCTGGAGATCCCGGCGCGCACGCAGCTGCCGGTCCTGACCGGCGGCTCGGGCCTGCCGCTGCACGTCGGCATCGTCATCGAGCTTCTGGTGGCCGTCGCGATCGGGGTCCTGCTGGCCCGCAGCGCGGTCGGCCTCGAGCTGCGCGCCGTGGGGCTGAACGAGACGGCCTCGCGCCGGGCCGGTCTCCCCGTCGAGAAACTGCTGATCGGCGCGCTGGCAGGCAGCGGCGCGCTGGGTGGCCTGGCCGGCGCCATCATGATCCAGGGCGACCAGCACTACCTGACCAGCGGGTTCTCGTCGGGGTTCGGCTTCGACGGGCTGGTCGTGGGGCTGCTGGCCCGCGGCTCGGCGACGGCCGTGGTCGCGTTCGCGCTGCTGTTCGGGTGCCTGCGCTCGGGCGGCATGTCCATGGAGATGAGCGCGTCGGTGCCGTCCGCCATCGTCGTCGTGTGCCAGGGCGTGATGGTGGTGGCCATGGCCACCGCGGCCGCGCTCGGCCGCCGGAGCAAGGCATGAAGGAGACGCTGCAGGAGTTCGTCTCGTCGGCCCTGCGGCTGTCGACGCCGCTGCTGCTGGCGGCGACCGGCGAGATGGTCAGCGAGAAGGCGGGCGTGCTGAACCTGAGCCTGGAAGGCATGATGCTGTCGGCGGCGTTCGCCGGCGCGCTGGGGGCCAAGCTGTCCGGGCATCCGCTGGTCGGCCTGCTCTTCGGCGTCGGCGCGGCGCTGCTGCTGGCCGCCGTCCAGGCAGTGCTCAGCGTGCGGGCGCGCGCCAACCAGCTGGTGGTCGGCATCGGCTTCAACATCTTCGCGCTGGGCGCGACCACCTTCCTCTACCGCCAGATCTTCGGCGGTCTGTCTCGCGAACAGATCCCGTCGTTCGGGACGCTGTCGGTGCCGCTCTTATCGCGCCTCCCCTTCCTGGGACCGGCGCTGTTCAAGCAGACCGGCCTGGTCTACGCCGCGTTCCTGATCGTGGGGCTCACCTGGTGGCTGGTCGCGCGCACGCCGTTCGGGCTGGCGGTGCGGGCCGCCGGCGAGAACCCGCGCGCCGCCGACCAGGCCGGCATCCCCGTCCAGCGCGTGCGCACGCTGGCCGTCCTTTACGCGGGCGCCTGCGCGGGGCTGGCGGGCGTGTTCATCTCCGTCGCCTCGATCAGCACCTTCACCGAGGGGATGACCAACGGGGCCGGCTACCTGGCGGTCACGGCCGTGATCCTGGGCGGGTGGCGCTCGGCCGGGGTGCTGGGCGCCTGCCTGCTGTTCGGCGCCGCCACCTCGCTGCAGTTCGTGCTGCCGGCGCTGGGGGTTCCGATCCCGACCGCCGGGCTGGTCATGCTGCCGTACGTGCTGGCGCTGGTGGCCGTCTCCGGGTTGATCCGGCGCAGCCGGCCGCCGGCGGCGCTCACCTTGCCCTTCATGCGGGGGGGACATTGAGGGGGGAACATTGAGGGGGGGGAAACATTGACGGCATCGGCCGCGCAGCCATCGACGGCGACCTCCGCCTTCTGCCAGCACGATCACGTTCACCTGAGAGGCGCCCCGTCCGGTCCGCTCGCCGGCCTCACGTTCGCGGCCAAGGACGTCTTCTCCGTCGCGGGGGCCACCGCCTGCTTCGGCAACCCCACCTGGCTGGCGACGCACGAGCCGGCCACCCGCACCGCGCCCGCGGTCACGCGGCTTCTGGACGCGGGCGCCACGCTGGTCGGCCTGACGATCACCGACGAGCTGGCGCTGAGCCTGACCGGCGAGAACGCGCACTATGGCACGCCGCTCAACAGCCGGTGCCCGGATCGGGTCCCCGGCGGATCGTCGTCGGGGTCGGCGGCGGCCGTGGCGGGCGGCCACTGCGACTTCGCGCTGGGCACCGACACCGGCGGCTCGGTGCGCGTGCCGGCCGGGCACTGCGGCCTGTTCGGCTTCCGTCCCAGCCATGGCGCGGTCCCGACGGACGGCGTCCTGCCACTGGCGCCGCGCTTCGACACCGTCGGGTGGTTCGCGCGCGACGGGGAGACGCTGGCGTCGGTCGGCGACGCTCTGCTGGAGGGGCGACCGCGCCGCGGGCGTCCTTCTCGGCTGGTCGTCGCGCTGTCCATCGCGCGCTTTCTCGATCCCGAGGCGGTCCTGCCTTTCGACGAGGCCGCGCGCCGGCTGTCCGGGCGCCTGCGACTGCCGCTGGAGCCGATCGACGTCGAGGCCGCAGGCCCGGCGGACGCCTGGTTGCCCGGCTACCTCGCGCTGCAGAACGCCGAGCTGGCGGCGCTGCACGGGCCGTGGATCGCGCAACACCGGCCGCGGTTCGGGCGCCTCATCGAGGGGCGGGTGGCCCGCGCGCTGGAGGTCGGGGCGCGCGAGGTCGCCGCGGGCGAGCGGGCGCGCGCGGCGCTGGAGGCGGCCCTGTCCGCGGCGCTGGGGGACGACGCCTGGCTGGTCTGGCCGACGGCGGCGGGCGCCGCCCCGCCGCGCGGACTGGACGACGCCGCCACCGACGCGATCACCGGCCGCAGCTTGACCCTGGGCGCGCTGGCCAGCCTGACGGGCGCCTGCCAGGCCACGCTTCCGGCGGCGGACGTCGAGGGGCTGCCGTTCGGCGTGTCGCTGCTGGCCCCGCCCGGCAGCGACCGCGCGCTGCTGGCCGTCTGCCGGGGCCTGGGCTCCGCGGAGCTCACCACGCCAACCGAGGAGAGACCGTCATGAAGGACGCGACGACCAAGACCGAGGTCAAGTCCAACCTCTCGGGGCGCCTGGGCCCCGCCCGCGGGGTGCACTGGCTGGCCAGCCGCGCGCACGTCGACATGTCCGTGCCGCTGGCGCCGCCGCGGCCGCTGCGGCTCCCGACGGCGCCGCAGGAGGTGACGATCGATCTGGAGCGGACCGCGCTGCTGGTGATCGACATGCAGAATGACTTCTGCGCGCCGGGCGGGTGGGTCGATCACCTGGGCGTCGACTACCGCCCCGATCGCGCCCCCATCGGGCCGCTGCAGCGTCTGTTGCCCGCGCTGCGCCGGGTGGGGGTTCCGGTCGTGTGGGTCAACTGGGGGAACCGCCCGGACCTGGCGAACATGCCGCCCAACCAGATCCACCTCTACAAGCCCGCCGGCAGCGGCATCGGCCTCGGCGACCCGCTGCCCGGCTCGGGCGCGCCGGTCCTGCAGAAGGACAGCTGGGCCGCGGCCGTCGTCGACGAGCTGCGGCCGGCGCCCGAGGACCTGCGGGTCGACAAGTACCGCATCAGCGGCTTCTGGGACACGCCGCTCGACAGCATCCTGCGCAACCTGCAGGTCCGGACGCTGCTGTTCGCCGGCGTGAACACCGACCAGTGCGTCCTCTGCACGCTGCAGGACGCGAACTTCCTGGGCTACGGGTGCGTGCTGCTGGAAGACTGCTGCGCGACGACCTCGCCCGCGTTCTGCACGGAGGCCACCGTGTTCAACGTCAAGAAGTGCTTCGGGTTCGTCACCGACGGAAGCAGCTTCATCCGGGCGCTCGAGCAAGGGACGTGAGCGCCGCGCCCCTGCAGCCGCCCGCGACCACGCCCGACGTCGATCTCCCCTACCCGTCCCGGCGGGTCCCCACCATGGGCCGCCAGATGGTGGCCACCTCGCAGCCGCTGGCCGCGCAGGCCGGCCTGGCGGTGCTCGCCGCCGGCGGCAACGCCGTCGATGCCGCGATCGCGGCCGCCGCGGTGCTGACGGTCGTCGAGCCGACCATGAACGGGATCGGCAGCGACGCCTTCGCGCTGGTCTGGGACGGCCAGCACCTGCACGGCCTCAACGGGTCGGGCCGCGCGCCGGCCCGGTTCACGCTGGCGCGCTTCCGGGCCCGCCCGAGCATGCCGGCGCTGGGCTGGGACTCGGTCACGGTCCCGGGCGCGGTGCACGCCTGGGCGGCCCTGTGGACCAAGCTGGGGTCGCGCCCGTTCGCCGACCTGCTGGCGCCCGCGATCCGCTACGCGCGCGAAGGGTTCCCCGTCGCGCCGGTCACCGCGGCGCTGTGGCGCGAGCAGGCCCCCCGCCTGCGCGAGTTCCGCGAGTTCGCCCGGGTCTTCCTGCCGCGCGGCGAGGCGCCGGCTGCCGGCGAGATCTTCCGAAATCCGGACCTGGCGGAGACGCTGGAAGAGCTCGCCGCCACCACGGGCCGCAGCCTCTACACGGGGGCGCTGGCCGCGCGCGTCGCCGCCGCAGCCGCGGCCGAGGGCGGCCTGCTGGACGCCGCCGATCTGGGCGACCACCGGTCGACCTGGGTCGAACCGCTGTCGCTCCCCTTCGCGGGCGTCACCGTCCACGAGCTGCCGCCCAACGGACAGGGGCTGGCGTCGCTGATGGCGCTGGGCATCCTGGACCGCTTGAAGGTCGACCGCTTCCCCGTCGACGGCGCCGACGCCATCCACCTGCAGCTGGAGGCGATGAAGCTGGCGTTCTCGGCGTGCCGCCGCCAGGTCGCCGATCCGGAGTCGATGGCGCTGGACCCGGCCAGCCTGCTGGACCCGGGGTACCTCGACGCGCAGGCGCGCCTCGTCAACCCCGCCCGCGCCCAGGTGCCCGAGCGGATCGTCCCCGAGCACGGCACCGTCTACCTGGCCACGGCCGACGCCGACGGTCGGATGGTGTCGTTCATCCAGTCGAACTATCTGGGGTTCGGCTCGGGCGTCGTCGTCCCCGGGACGGGCATCGCGCTGCAGAACCGCGGCCTCGGCTTCTCGCTGGACCCCCGCCACCCCAACTGCGTCGGCGGCCGCAAGCGCCCGTACCACACGATCATGCCCGGCTTCGTCACCAGGCGCGGGCGCCCCAGCGCGGCCTTCGGCGTGATGGGCGGCCACATGCAGCCGCAAGGCCACGTGCAGCTGATGTTGCGCCTCTACGCGCACGGCCAGAACCCGCAGGCCGCCTGCGACGCGCCCCGCTGGTACGTCAGCGAACACGCGGAGGTCGGGCTCGAGCCCGGCATCGCGCCCGAGGTCGCCGCGGACCTGACCGGGCGCGGGCACCGGCTGCTGCCCGACGCCCCGACCGTTCTTTTTGGCGGCGCGCAGATCATTCAGCGCGTGGGTGAGGCATTCTGGGGGGGCTCCGACCCACGAAAAGACGGCCAGGCCATCGGCCTGTAGTGATGTCCTCTACCCAGATCGCAATCCTGACCGGCCTCATGCTGGTGACCGGCGCCGTCGGCGCCATCACCGGCGGCAACTCACTGATCAACGTCCCGTTGATGATCATGGTCGGCATGACCCCGCGGCAGGCGGTGGCCACGAACATGTTCGCGGTGACGTTCATGACCATCTCCGCGACCGCCCGCTTCGCGCGCGCCGGGATCCTGAAGTGGGGCCTGCTGCTGCCGCTGGGGATCATCACGGCCATCACGTCGGCCGTCGGCGCCCTGATCGCGGTCAAGCTGCCCGAGACGGTCGTGAAGGTCGTCGTGGGCATCTCGATGGCGGTGCTGGTCCTCTTCATCGCGTTCCAGCGCAAGGCCGAGCCGCCGCCGCCCAGCGCCGCCCGCCGGCGCGTCGGGTACGTCGCGGCCACGGTTCTGGGCATCTACGGCGGGTTCTTCTCGGGCGGATACACGACCCTGATGACCGTGCTCTGCACCGTCTGTTTCAGCCTGACGATGATGGAGTCGGTCGCCGTCACGAAGCCGGTCAACCTGGTCTCGTGCGCCGCGGCGTCGGTGATCTTCTTCTGGGGCGGCATCATCGACCTGCGCATCGGGCTGCCGCTGGCCGCCGCCAACCTGGCGGGCGGGTGGCTGGGCGCGCACGCGGCCGTGAAGGGGGGCGACCGTTTCGTGCGCCTCCTCTTCCTGCTGACGGTCGCGGCGCTGGCGGCCAAGCTGATCGTGTGGGACGTCATCCTTCACCGATGAGCGGCGGCGTTCGAAACGCGGACCGCACCAAAGACAAGATCCTGCGCGCCGCCATCGCCGAGTTCGCCGCCCACGGTTACAGCGGCGCGCGCGTCGACCGCATCTGCCAGCGGGCCCGCGCCAACGCGCGCATGATCTATCACTACTTCGGCGGC
>CAZJMY010000155.1:0-7499 GCA_964546845.1 uncultured Myxococcales bacterium
GGTCGCGACGGCGGTGCCGCCCCCGCCCTGCCCGCCGCTCGCCGTCGCGCCGCCTGTCGCCCCTCCGGTGCTGCCGCCCGACCCGCTCCCGCGGCCCCCACTTGCGGTCGCGCCGCCCGTGGCCCCGCCCGAGGTGCCGCCGCCGGACCCGCAACCTGTCGCGGCCAGACAGGCGGCGACCGCGAGCCGCAGCGAGTGACGGCCCATGGACAGGATCAGACCAGAGCCGTCGGATCGTCGCCGCATAAGTGATTAGTCTTTACTATTTCGGACGACCCGCGGGCAAACGATCTCAGACTTTCGCTTCCTGACCGCAACTGCGCCAGTCGCGGAGCGCTTCGTTCCCGTCAACCCGCTACGGCAGCCGGAAGCCAGCCATGACGGTGGGCGACAGGGCGTCGCAGCCACCGGGGTAATCGTCCACCTCCGTGAAGCTGGCGTTGGTGAACGACAGCCATCCGACGTTCGACGACTGGCCCCCGCCCAGCGTCGCGCTGTCGTTACCGACAGACACGCGCGCCGCGTGGGGCCGGTCGGTGCACGGGCCGAACGTTTCGATCTGGCAGGTGAACGCGCCGCCATCGGAGATCTGGATCCCGAAATCATCGAGATTGGGCGTCGTGAGCGCGAACGATCGTTCGAGGCCGGCCGCGAAGAGGATCAAGTTACCGCCACGAGAGAGCACCAGCGTCTGGTCGATGGTCGAGTAGAACGTCGAATTGCGGCCGGCTTTGACCGTCAGGTCGAACATGTCTCCGACCTTGATAAGGTCGGGCGGCATGACGGAGTCGCGCAGGTAAACGGTCCACTGTTGCGGCCCCGGGGCCGTCAACGTGAACCGGCTCGCCGCGGCGCTGATCATTCCCGAGGACACCAGGCTGAACTTCGGACACGTCACCTGTGCGCAGCTGTCGATGCTCGACACCGACACTGTGGCGGTCGCGGGTGCACTGGCGAGCATTGCGTCCGGTCCCACGATCGCAAACTCCACCATGTCGCCTTTCCCAGCCGCGATACATGCCGGCGCCCCGCCAATCCCGGCGGCGCCGGTGGTCCCGGCGCTGCCGACCACTCCGCCCATCCCGGCGCTGCCGGTGACTCCGCCCATCCCCGCCGTGCCGCCGGCGCCCCCGTCGTCGGTGGAGCCTGCCGCTCCGGCGGTGCCGTCCGTCCCGCTCGCTCCGGCGGTGCCGCCGGTCCCCGCGGTCCCGCCGGCGGCTCCGGAGACTCCCCCGCTACCGGCCATGCCGGCCGCGCCCGCAGCGCCTCCGGCGCCGCCCGAATGCGCGCCCCCGCCACAGCCAACTGCGCCCCCGATGAGAACAAAGACCACGAAAGCTCGTTTCATCGAGCCCATTTTGCACGCGACGACGGCATGCTGTCGATTCGCCGGGGCGTCCCGCTTGATGAACGCGTGCCGCGGCCGCGATCACCAGCTCGCCGAGAAGGCGAGCGTTGCGTAGAACGGGAACATCGGCTGGTGGCCCAGCATGTCGCGCAGGACGCCGGCGCGCGCGGCCAGCTCGTAACGGCCGAACGAGGCGCCGGCCTGGCCACCCAGGCGGTAATTTCCGCCGGGGTTGACGTACCAGCCGTCGCGCGCGTCTTCGTACACCGTGTCGCGATAGAGCCGCGATTGCGTGATGTGCGTCGTGACCGCGTAGTCGAAGCCGAGCTCGCCCGCCGCGAACCAGCGCTGCGTGTAGTAACCGCCGACGACACCCGCGTACGCGCCCAGGCTGGTCATGCGGCCGAGGTCGTTGTTCGTGCCGCGCACCGTCGGCTCCAGCGAGGCCGCCAGCTGCCAGCGCCGCCAGCCGGCGATGGGCACCAGCGCACCCGCGCGGACCTGGTAGTCCGAGGCGTCCGGCGCCGCCCAGGGTGCCGTCAGCTCGCCCAGCAGCACGAAGCGGCGCTGGCCGACGGAGACGGCGCGCGCATAGCCCACGCTTGCGACGAAAGCCCACTCGGCGCCGGTGCGCACGTACGCGCGGTTCGCCGGCCCCTCGTCGAGGCGCGCCAGGTTCACCTCCTGCGCCCCCGCGCGCCAGGCGAACAACATCACGAGGAGCAGAGCGCCTCCACCGGCCGCGGCCACCGTGGCCCTTCCCCGCCGGCTCATCGCGACGCCCCCGCGAAGCCGATGGTCCGGAAGTAGTCGCGCGCGTGCGCCAGGTAGACGTCCGGCGCCTCGTAGATCATCTCGTGGCCCGCGCCCGGGATCGTGATGATCTGGGCGTCCGCGTAGTGCGCGGCCATCTGCTGCTGGCTCTCCAGCGTGTGTGCCGTGTCGAGGTCGCTGCGCAGGAAGAGGACCTTGTGCGGGTACGCCGCGAGATGCGTGGTGAAATCGAACCCGTTCTTGTCGGCCAGGTCCAGCAGCGCCCCGCTGACGACGGCGCCCAGGCGCCACATGGGCGGCAGGTGCGACGGATCCTTGTGCTCCGCAGGAACTCCGCGCAACGCCATCGCCAGCAGCAGGTAGTCGGCGCGCGCCTGGTCGTCCGGCGAAAGGAACTGCCCCGCCCACAGCGCGTCGTTGAACTGTTCGCTGGTGAAGCTGACCGACGCGAAGTAGCGCTTCATGAACGCGTTCAGCTCCTTGGTGTTCAGCCCGCCCGGGTCACTCAGGATCGCGCCCAGCAGCCGGCCGCCGTCGTCGCCGTACTCGTTGATGAACCAGCTTGCGTACATCGCGCCCCACGAGTGCCCGATGAACACGTACGGCTTGCCGGGCGCCGTCATGGTGTCGACGACCTGGCGTAGGTCCTCGAGGTACAGCGAGAACGTGTAGATGCTGGCGTCGTGCCGCTGGGACAGCCCGGCGCCGCGGTTGTCCCAGAAGACGACGCGGTAGCCGTCGTCGGCGAGAGCGCGCAGGGCCAGCATGCTCCGGTAGTCGGCGCCGTGACCACCGTGCAGCGCGATCACCGTCGGCGCCGCCGAGTCCCCGAACGCCTCCGCGTGAAGGTGGGTGCCGTTGACCTGGATCTGCGGCAGGGTCGGGTCTTCGATGACCGTCCGGGGGACCAAATTTCCTGGGTCGCTCGGGTCCAGGCAGCCCGCCCCCAGCAGGGCTGCCGCGAGCACGACAAGTGTCTTCATGGCTGACGCGAAAACACCGCCGCCCCCGGCGAGTGTCACCGCCTCCCAGCCGTTGCTCCCCCGGGCCGCTTGTTGCGTGGGACGCAACAGATGGCCGTCCCACCTCCGCACAACCCACCGAATTTGCTATGACCAATGACGTAAACCGTTGGCTTGCTTACTGCATATACACCGGTAAATGCATCCACGTCCTCGTCAGCTCCTGGTTCCCGGCGCCCTGGCAGTGCTTTCCGGGCTGCTCGGCTGCAGCGAACAGGCCTCGCTGGTCGAGAGCGCCCACTAGTTCGCATTGAGCTCCACCAACGGTCTGAGCTCGATCAACGGGCTCAGCTCGGCCAACGGGCTCAGCTCCGCCAATGGCCTGAGCTCGGCGAACGGACTCAGCTCGGCCAACGGCCTGGTCACCAACGCCGGGCTGCAGTCGCGCGCGGGCTTGATGACGACGCCCGCCGGGCGGCTGACGGTCTCGTACCTCGTTCGGTGCGCGCTGCCCGCCGGCCACAGCCTCACGAAGCAGGACCAGTACGGCAACACGTACACGTTCGCGGGTGCGCTGGGCGTGGCGCCCGGATGGGAGACGGGCTCCTGCTCCGACCTCGACTGCCAGGGATACCTGAGCGCGTGCCTCATGGCCCACGTCAACAGCACCGGGTTCCACGTCCCGTTGTGGCTGGACGGCAATGCCCCCACCATCGGATGGGGAACGAGCAGCGCCTATCCCAAGCAGGAGGGGACCTTCTTCGGCAATCTGATGGTGAGCCCGCCGCAGGGCTACTACTGCGAAGGCGAAGGCTTCAGCTCCAACGGTGTCGGGGTGGTCGCCGGCCGCATGAACGGCGGTGACAGCACGATCTATTCGAACCCCTTCGGGTACGGCGCGCTGTGCAAGAACACCAGCGGCGCGGTGCCCTACTACAGCGCCGGCGGGTCGGTTCCGGACGGGTTCTCGCAAATCAACTACGGCCACCCGTGGTGGCACCCGCTGACCGTCTGGCGCGACTCGACCTACTCGGCGCAGTTCAGCGCGGACTACCGCTACCGCTTCTACGCCCTGAACACCCGCGCCAACCCGCTGCTGATCGACGTCGTCGGCGCCAGCAGCGCCCCGGGCACGCCGCTGGACCAGTGGCCGATGTCCGCCAACGGCAACGGCTCCTATTTCAAGGTCCTGGCGGCCGCTTCCGGCACCTGGACGTTCCGCCCGGCCTGGGACACCGGCAAGTGCGTCGACGGCGGCGGCGCCAGCGGAACCGCTCCGACGATCCAGGCGTGCAACGGCAGCACCCGGCAGCAGTTCACGGTCAGCCCCAACGGCGGCTACGGCACCGTTTACATCAAGAACGTCGCCAGCGGCCTCTGCCTGATGAGCGCGGATCAGACCAACGCGGGCACCCCGACGCAGCTCACCAGCTGCAGCCACGTGAGCTGGCAAGAGTACCGCGTCCTGGGCGGCTACTAGGAACGCCGTCACCCTCTGACGCGCGCGTCGATACGATTCGCGCGCGCCGCGCCAGCCGCGCGCGGTAGAAATCCCGAACGTGAGGGCGAAAGACCCGCGGGGCGCAACGGTGGCCGCGCCCGTCGCGCAGGCGCTGCTGGCGCGGGCGGCGGCGGCGGGGCTGGACGCTCCCGGGCTTCTGGCGCGTGTCGGGATCGATCCCGCGCTGCTGGCCGACGTGGACGGGCGCGTGCCGGCTGCGGCCGTGCGCGCGCTGTGGGAAGAGCTGCCGCGCGCGTGCGACGATCCGGCGCTGGGGCTGAATCTGGCGGCGGCTGTGCCCGACCGCGCGCTGGGCATCGTGGCCTACCTGATCCTGCACGCCCCGACGCTGGGCCAGGGATTTGCCGCGGCCGTGCGCCACGCCGGCCTGCTTCAGGACGTGGCGGTCTGCACGCTGGCGCCGGGCAGCCGGCCGGGGAACCTGGTGTTCGCGCAGATCCCACCGCCGCGCGGGCCGGCGCCGCCGCGGCACGCCGTCGAGTTCGCGTTCGCGCGCGTCGTGCACATGGCCCGCCGGAGCACCGGCCGGCCGATATCGCCCGTCGCCGTCCGGTTCGCGTTCGCGCGCCCGGGCGACACGCGCGCGCACGACACCGTGTTCCAGGCCCCGCTCGTGTTCGATCACCCGCGCAACGAGCTGGAGCTGGACGAGGCGACCCTGCGCCTGCCGCAACGGACCGCCGACCCGTGGCTGCACGACCTGGTCGAACGGCACGCCCGCACGGCGCTGGCCCAGCTGCAGCGGCCGGAAGCGCTGGCCGCGCGCGTGACGGAGTTGCTGGGGCGCGCCATCCAGGGCGGAACCGGGGACCTCGCCTCGGTGGCGCGGGCGCTTGCCATTCCCCCGCGCACGCTGCAGCGCCGCCTCGCGACCGAGGGGGTCAGCTTCCGGCATCTGGCCGACGACGTTCGCCGGGCGCTGGCGTGCCAGCTGCTGGCCGACGGGGTGGGCCTGGCCGAGATCGCGCTCCTGCTCGGCTTCTCCGAGCAGGCCCCCTTTCAGCGCGCGTTCCTGCGCTGGACCGGCGCGACGCCCGGGCACTATCGGCGCACGCATCGGCCCGCCCCACCGGAGGCGTGAACCGTCAATCCGCGTCGCGCGCGGTCAAGACGCGACCGCGCCGCCGGACCAACCTGGCCGCATGAGGCGAGACGAGAGCGGCGCGTGGCTGGCGCTTGGAGCAGCCGGTGTCTTCCTGGCCTGGCTGTTGATGCCCGATGCCGCGACGAACGACGCCGCGCACATTCTGGCGGCGGTCGGAGCCAGCCCCGCGCGTGTCCACGCCTCGGCATGGATCCAGCTGGCGGCTTCGGCGCTGCTGGTGCCGGGCGTGCTGGGCCTGGGCCGCGGCGGACCGACCGGCCGGCTCGGGGTCACGATGCTCATGTGGGGGGTGCTGGGCATGGCGGCCGACGCCGTCTTTCACCAGCTCGCGGTGCAGCTGAGCGCGCCGGGCGTGGACGCCCCGACCGCGCTGGCGGTCATGCGGAAGATGCAGACCGTCGAGTTGGTCCCTCACGTTCCGTTGCTGCTGTCATTCCTGCTCGCCGGGCCGGTGCTGGGGTGGACGCTTCTCCGTCGCGCGCCCGGGACCTGGGCACCGCGCCTGCTGCTAGCCCCCGTTGCCACGGTGCCGCTGGCGGTCCTGGGGGTCCGCCTGCTGGGGCTCCCACGCCGCGCCGCCGCCCTGACCGTGCTGGGCGAGGTGTGCGCGGGTCTCGTGCTGCTGGCGCTGAAGCCGGTTCAGGGACAGGGGCCGAAATAGATCGTCGCGCCCCTGGCCCAGTTGGTCACCAGCAGGTCGGCGACGCCGTCACCGTCGATGTCGCCGGCGGCGAGGTTGATGGCCGTCCAATCGATGGGCAGAGACCGCGCGGCCTGGAAATGGCCGTCACCGTTGCCCTGGTAGAAGAACATGTGCGGATCGTCGACGCGGCCCACCATGACGTCCGGGTGGCCGTCGGCATCGAAGTCCGCCACCGCGACGGACACGGGCCCGGTCTGGGTCGAGGCGATCAGGCCGGTGGGCTCGCTGAATTGACCGGTCCCGTCGCCCAGCATGATGGCCAGCTGTTTGCGGGTGTGGTCGGGGATGACGAGGTCGGCGTGGCCGTCGCCGTTCACGTCGGCGGCGGCCACCGCTTCGGTGCTGAGGATGTTGAAGAACCCCGGCGTCGAGGTGAACTTTCGTTCGTTCGTGCCCAGCAGAAGCTGCGCGGGGCCGTCGTAGCAACCGACCAGAAGGTCCGGGCGCCCGTCTTCGTTCGCGTCGAGCACCGCGAGGCTCGTGGGCTCGCGACAGATCGCCTGCTCGGTCCAGGGGAGAAACGTCCCCGGCCCGGTCGACCAGAGCATCGCCAGCGTGCCGCGATCGTAAGGCGGGATCGCGATGTCCAAATGTCCATCACCGTCGAAATCGGCCGTCACGATGTCGTCCAGACCGGCCTGCACGGATCCGTTGACCATCGAAAACGTCCGTGCGCCGGCCGTATTGGAAAGCAGCAGCCCGACCGACCCATATTGATCGGAGGCCGCAAAATCCACCGAACCGTCTTCGTTGAGGTCCGTCGCGACGATCGCCTTTTCGTACAGCGTTCCCATCACGTAGACGTCGGGATCTGCGAACGCGCGCGGGGCGACCTGCCGGAACACCGCCGTCTGTCCGTTGACTTCGGCCGTGACGACGTCCGGACGATCATCGCCGTCGACGTCCGCGATGATGGCGTTGTTGGTCGAGCGCATCGGCCCCAGCCGCACCGCCTGGCAACGGCCGGCGCCGCCCAGCCCGCCCGCGCCGCCGCCCGGTCCACCACCGCTGGCGGCGTTACCGGCGCCGCCCCCTCGTCCGGAGCCTCCGGCCCCTCCGCGCGAGCCGGCCGCGCCGCCGCCGGC
>CAZJMY010000156.1:0-1751 GCA_964546845.1 uncultured Myxococcales bacterium
TCGCTTGCCGACCTCGAGGGTTCCCCGACTACCGAAGCTGTTGGCCATGACTACGTCATTTTTAGATGGCCGCGCGCCGATAGTCGAGAGGTTAGCGACCTTCCGTTTGTTACGGATAGGACAAGAACTTCCGCGTGCGGACGTTGCGGGGGGTGGTCTCGCCGGGGGGCGGGCTGTCCTGCTCGACGGTGTAAGCGTCGAAACGCAGGATGCGGTCCTCGACCCGGCCGGTGCGCTCCGGATAGCGCAGCACCCACTCGATGAAGGCCTGGTTGTACGACCCCTGTTCGGGCAGCCGCTGGGAGTAGTTGAAGAAGAAAGAGTTGTTGTCCAGGCGGGGCGGGATGCCCCCCAGCCCCGGGTTCGGGTACCGGCTGGACGTTTCGCTGTAAGGGTCGACGTGCCGCCCGTCAGCCGTGGTCGCATCGACGACCATCGTCATGTCCGACATCGGCGCGTCCGAGGCGAACATCGACCAGGCCTGAATGAGCCGCGGGTAGGCGACCAGCCGCTTGACCCATCCGGGCTCGTCGAACCGCAGCGGCTTGGGCACCGCCTGGTTGATGAACAGGGTCTCGTTGACCAGGACGATCAGCATCGCCAGCACGGCCCCCTCGCGCAGGATCCAGGCGGCGCGGCCCATCCAGGCGCG
Organism: uncultured Myxococcales bacterium; assembly: GCA_964546845.1. Lineage (GTDB taxonomy): Bacteria > Myxococcota_A > Polyangia > Fen-1088 > Fen-1088 > JADGRB01. Next base: position 653 of record CAZJMY010000156.1, read on the forward strand.
CGCCGGCGTGCGGGACTCGGCGGAGATCTCGGGGACGTACACGGGCTCGTCTGCCGGCGCCTCGGGCGGGGCGGCAGCGCCCGAGGCGTCACCCGCGACCGCGGGGGCAGCGGGGGCCGGCCGGCGGGTCGATGTCGTGCAGGCGGCCAGGCCCAGCCAGACCGAGATGGCGCGCCGGTTCCGGGAGAAGGCGTCGTACACCACGTTGGCCAGCTGGCGGAGCCCGGGGATGCGCAGCGGCGCCGACCACAGGATCCCCAGGGGAAGCGCGCGCAGCACCAGCGCCATGCCGTCGGCGCGCGTCGCCCGCCGGCCGGTGGCGTGATCCACCGCCACCATGGTTCGCTCCAGCAGCCCTGGTGACAGCTCCAGGCCCGCCGGCAGCTCGGCGCTGGAGGCCCACCGGATGCGATGGAACAGGTCCATGCGCGCCAGGACCCGGGCGATCTGGAAGCAGACGCCGCAGTCGGCGTCGAAGATGGCCGTCACCCGGCGCGGGCTGCGGCGAGCGAGCCTCCCGAACAGCTCCCACTCCGCCGCCGTCAGCAGGAACGGCGTGTACCCGATCATCGCCCACGAGAAGATCCCCAGGTTGATGAACAGCTGGAAGCTGGTGTGCAGGCCGATGATCGCCAGCACCGCGATCCGCCGCGTCCAGATCCGCTTCCAGGGCGACAGGATCAACCAGGGGAGCGACGCCTCGGTCGCCAGCGCCGCGTACGACATCACGCGCGACAGGCCCGGCGTCATGTGCGGCCGCATCCAGACCCCGAACCAGGTCACCATCCGGTTCTGATAGAGGACGTAGTGGACGGCGGAGCCGTGCAGCCAGGTCGGGCCGCCCTTGTGGATCGCGTTGAAGAAGTACGCGTTCGCCAGCTGCAGCAGGATCGTGAACGCCGCCAGCGACACGATCCGATTGGGGTCGCCGCCGGGCGGCGGGTCGACGGGCCCGGGAAACGGACCGGCCAGGTGCGCGGCCGTCGTCTCGCGCCGGCGGCGCAGGCTGGCCCGCAGCGCGTCGATCGAGAACCGCCGGCCGAGCGGCAGGAACGACGACCACAGCATCAGCTCGCCCAGCGTCCAGTCGCCGCCGTTC
>CAZJMY010000157.1:0-20207 GCA_964546845.1 uncultured Myxococcales bacterium
GGAGCAACAGCCGGGGTCCTCGGGTCCTCGCCACGCTCGCTCGGGTCGTCGCCACGCTAGTCAGATATCATAGCTGCGTCGCGAACCAATGTTGATTCTCCCCGCCCTCTTCACGCTGTTCACGTATCTGTACTGGCGGCCCCACACGATTTTCGAGGTCCTTCACCCGGTCACCGTCAACGCCGTGCTCGCGTTCGTGGCCTTCACGTTCGCCATCGATTTTCGAACGGGGTGGACGCGGCCGCGGGTGTCGCCGCTGATCATCCTGCTGTTTTGCTTCGTGATTTGGGCCTTCGTCACCGTGCTGGTGAAGGCCCCCGACCGCCTCGGCGACCAGTTCGCCGTGTTGCTGATGCCGCTTCTGACGCTGGTCTTCGTGTCCGAGGGGGTGCAGAGCATCCGCGCGCTGCAGGTGGTCGGCAACGTGCTGATGGTCTTCAGCATCGGCCTCGCGATCCTGGGCGTCGAGCAGGGGCTGGCCCCCACCGCCTGCTACGTGCGCGAAGACTCGACGCTTTCCGACACCGTCGTCCCCGGCTTCGACGGGCGCGACTGCACCGACCGCAAGCAGTGCTACCAGGGCGGCCTCCCCGGCGCCGAGTACTCGTGCGAGCACCCCGGCTGGGTGGGGACCTCCTCGGTCGGCGGCCGCGTCCGCTACCTGGGGATGCTCGAGGACCCCAACGAGCTGGCCTGGGCGCTGGCCATGGGGCTGCCGTTCATCTTCTCGTTCTACGAGCGCAGGCGGTCGGCGTTCCGGCTGGTGTTTTTGTTCGCGGCCATCGGTGTCATCACCGCCTGCGTGGTCATGACCCAATCCCGGTCGGGGCAGCTGAGCCTGCTGGGCGCGCTGGGCGTCTACTTCATCCGCCGCTACCGGTGGCGCGGCGTCGTGGGCGCGCTGGTGCTGGGCCTGCCCGTGCTGCTTCTCGGCGGCCGCTCCGGCGAGGAGGCCGAATCGTCGTCCCACGAGCGGCTGGTCTGCTGGCAGGAGGGGCTCTCGATGTGGCGCGAGAACCCGCTCATCGGGGTGGGCTCCGGTCAGTTCACGCAGCACCACGTGCAGACCGCGCACAGCGCGTTCGTCCTGTCAGGCGCCGAGCTGGGGCCGCTGGGCCTGCTGCTCTTCAGCTCGGCGCTGTACTACGCCGTCAAGATCCTGGTCCGGATGCAGATCGAGCTGCGCGATCGCCCCGAGGCGCAGGACGTCCTCTCGTTCTCCGTGGCGCTGCTGGCGTCGCAGGTCGCGCTGCTGGTCTCGGCGTTCTTCCTGTCGCTGCCTTACCACCCGATCCTCTGGATCTTCATCGGCCTGACGGGGGCGCTCTACGCGGTCGCGCAGCGGCACGCGCCGGAGTTCAAGGTGCGCTTCGGCGCGCGCGACCTGGCCTTTCTGGCCGCGTTCGACACCGTGCTGATCGCCTCGATCGCCGTTTACATCCGCCTCAAGGGCGTTTAGCGCCAATGCTGTTCACTTAGGGCGCAACAGGGCAGGAAGTCGTCCGAAACCGCGTGTGTGAAACGCCAGGACGCCGGGGACGCCAGAAGGCTGGAGGAGCCGACGAAGGAGATCGATCGTCACGTCTCGGAGCTGCTGGGCGCTGCCATGGAAGTCCATCGGATTCTTGGGCCAGGATTCCTCGAGTCGGCCTATGAGCACGCACTGTGTGTCGAGCTCGGACTGAGAAATGTCCGGCATCGGCGGCAGGTTCCCGTCAAAGTCGAGTACAAGGGGCACCGAGTCGGTGAAAGTTGCCTCGACTTGCTGATTTCCGACTGTGTTGTCGTCGAGCTCAAGGCTGTCGAGGTGCTCGCACCGATTCATTGGGTCCAGGTGCGCTCGTATCTCAAAGCGACGGGCTGCCGCCTCGGTGTCCTGATTAACTTCAACGTGCCCGTCCTTCTTCGCGGCGTTCGACGAATTATTCTGACGCCCTGAGCTGGCGTCCCGGCGTCCTGGCGCTTAAGCGAACGGCATTGCATCTAGCGCGGGCTACCAGGTGACGCGCTGGCGGCCGGTCAGGAACCGCCAGAGGCCGAGGACGGCCGCCAGGTTCAACACCACGAACGTGCGCGGCAGCGAGGCGACGCGCCCCAGCCGGGGGCCCAGCGCCGCGAGCCCGTAGAACGCCAGCTGGCCGGCGAGGAGCAGCGCGATCCAACCCGCCGCGCGCGCGCCACGGAGCGAGACCAGCAGCAGCGCCACAAGCAGCCACGGCGCGACCAGGCGCAGGATCTTGTGCGAGAAGGTCTCGAACCAGATCGGGTTCGCGATCGGCAGCAGCAGGCGCGGCAAGCGCGCGAAGATCTGGTAGTTGCCCGCCAGCGTCCGCACCTTGCGCTGGAACTCGCGCTGGTCGGCGAACGCCGCGTCCTGGGCCTGCGCCTCGGGCACCAGCACGGTGCGCCGCCCGCCCAGCGCCAGCCGGATGGGGACCCAGACGTCGTCCAGGATCAGGTCGGCCGGCAGCGGCCCCAGATCGGCGCGGCGGACCATCCCGATCGGCCCCGTCATGCCGACCACGCCGCGAAACGCCGACTCTTGCCGGCGGATCCAGTTCTCGTACCGCCAGTAGACGCCGCTGCCGGCGCTGCCCACCAGGACCAGATTGCCGGTCGCGCACCCCACCGTCGGATCCTGCAGCGCGGTCGCCAGCGACCGGATCGCGTTGGGCGACAGCGGCTGCCGCACGTCGTTCAGCAGCAGCAGCTCGCCGGTCGCGGCGGGGGCCAGCGTGTTGAGGCCGGTCGGCTTGCCCGACCGCTGGGCGCTCGCGAAGACCCTGATGCGCCCGGCGGCGGCCGGCTCGGCGGCCAGCGCCCGGGCCACCGCCTCCGTGTCGTCGCTGCAGCCGTCGCAGTAGATCAGGATCTCGAGCGGGCCCGGGTAGTCCTGGGCCAGCAGGCTGGCGACCTTGGCGCGCAGATAGCCGGCGCCGTTGTAGACGGGCAAGCAGACGCTCACCGACGGCAGGGGCCCGCCGGGGTCGGCGGGGCGGCGGCGGCGCAGGCGCGCCAGCAGCCCGATCGCCAGCGGGTAGCCGACGTAGGTGTAGACCAGCAGGACCACCAGGATCGCGACCACGGCTTCGACGCCCGAGCTGTTCATGCGGCTCGCCCCAACGACTGATAGAGGTCCAGGTACCGGCTCACCATGCGGTCGCGCGAGTGATGCTCGCGCACGCGGGCCTGTCCCCGCGCGGCGACGGCGCGCGCCGCGGCCGGATCCGCGCGCAGCGACGCCAGGCGCGCCCGCAGCGCCGGCTCGTCGCCGGCCGGAACCAGAAATCCGTTCTCGCCGTCGGTGATCAGCTTGGGCAGGCCGCCCACCGCCGTCGAGACCACCGGCAGGCCCGTCGCCATCGCCTCCAGCACCACCAGCGGCAGCCCTTCCATCCGCGACGACAGCACGAACACGTCCAGCGCCGCCAGCATGTCGGGGACGTCGTCGCGCAGCCCCGGCAGGCAGACGAAGGGCTCGACGTTCCGGGCGGCGGCCTCGGCTTTCACGGCCGGCATCTCGGTGCCGTCGCCGACGATCACCAGCCGCGTGTCCGGGCCCAGCAGCGGCGCGGCCGCCCGGACCAGGAACGGGTAGTCCTTCTCGGGCGCGAACCGGCCGACCGACCCCATGACCCAGGCCTGCTCGGGGATGCCCAGGGCGGACCGGGCCGCGCGCCGGCGGGCCGGCGTGGCTTCGAACCGCGACAGGTCGATCCCGTTTTCGATCACGGAGATCCTATCGGCGGGCGCGTTGCCGCGCTGGCGTTCCAGCTCGCCGACCTCGGGCGAGACCGCCACTGCGGCGTGCAGCAGGCGTCCCGCCCCGCGCAGCAGCCACTGTTCGCGCCGCCCGCCCGCGCGGGGGCCGTGCCGGGTCGAGACCACCAGGGCGCCCGCCAGCCGGCCGGCGGGCGCGCCGTAGATCAGCGGCAACCGGTTGTGCAGGTGGGCGACCGCCACCCCCTGCCGGCGAAACAGCAGCGCCAGGCGCAGGATCAACGTCGGGTCGAACCCGGGCCGCTTCGTCAGCCGTTCCACGGCCAGCCCCCGCGCCTCGAAGGCGGCGCCCAGCGGGCCGCCCGCGGGCTGTTCCAGGCTGACCACCAGCACCCGGTGACCCGCGGCCGCCTGGCCGGTCGCCAGGTCCAGCGTCAGGCGCTCGCCGCCGCCCACGTGCAGGGACGTGAGGACGTGGGCGACGAGCATGGCGCTTCACCTTACAATGGACTGGTGAGCTCCCGCGACCGTTCCGCGACCTGGCTCGGCGACGAAGCCCCCCTGGGCTCGACGTTCGTCGTGCTCGTGGCGCGGCTGTTGCGGCGCGGCATGGTCTCCTGGTTCATCTGGCTGCCGGTGGTGACGGCGATCAGCGCGTTCGCCGCCGTCCGCGCGGCCAAGCGCGTCTCGTACGACGCCACCGTGGTGCTGGGCGCGACCGAGGGGAACGTTCGCACGGGCGCCGAGGAGCTGACGTCGGGCGCGCTTCGCAGCTACGTGCGGGAGTGGGCCTTCACGGGCGACCACCTGGTCGAGCTCATGAAGCGCTATCCCCGGGACTTCCCGGACGTCGCGACCGATCCCGGGGAGGCGGTCGAATCGCTGCGCAAGGCCATCGACGTGACGGTCTCGGACGTCGCGTTCCTGGAGGATCGCCTGCCCGACGATCCGCCCCGCACCGCCCGCATCAGCATCACCTACACGGCCGCGACGCCGGCGCAGGCGCTCACGATGGCGCGCGAGCTGGCGAACGTGGTCGTCAGCTCGACGTTGCGTCGAGAAGACGTGGCCGCCGCGACCGATCAAGCGGGCGCGGCGACGCTGCTGCGCCAGAGCGAGGCGCTGTTTCAGCAAACGGCTGACGACAGCTCGGCGGCCGCCGGGGGGAACTCGGTGACCGAAGCGCTGCGCGCCCAGGTCCGGGCGGAGGCCGCGCGCCAGAACCTGCGGGCCGCCGTCGCGACCGCCACCAACGCGCGGCTCGCGACGCGCGCGAACGAGGCCCACGAGAGCCTGCGGTTCGACCTGGTCGACGCGGGGCGTTTGCCCCCGCTGCGGACCCGGGCCTCCTTCGCCAGCAACGTGGCGGTGCTGTTGCTGCTGGCCCTGTTCGGGACCTGCCTTTTCGCGGGCGCGTTCGATCCGCGCGTTCTCGATCGCGGTGACGTGACGGGGGTGGGCCTGACGGTGCTGGCGGAAGCCCCCCCTCTCCCCGCGCGCCGCGCGAAGCGTGTATTATCGACCGGATGACCGGGCCCTTTTCACCGCGCGATCAGATGATCGCGTTCACGAACCTGGTCGCCCGGGTGCTGCGCGCGCGCAAGGTCGGCGCCGTCGCCATGGGCTTCGGCCTGGGGGCCACGGTCGTGCTGGCGCTGTCGACGCACCGGCTCTACCGGTCGGAGGCCGTGCTGGTGTACGAACGCGGCGCCCAGGCGGTCGGCGCGACCGAAGGGACCTCGGCGCGCGGCTTGGCCTCGCGGGTGGGCGACATGATGCTGTCGCGCGAGCGCCTCGAAGGGCTCGTCAAGGAGATGAACCTCTACCCGGGCATCGTCGACCGGCGCGGCGTGGTCGACGCCGGAGACGAGCTGCGCCGCCACCTCAAGATCACCGCCCGGGAAGAGGCGACGCTGGAGGTCTCGTACGACGGCGAGTCGCGCGACCTCGCGAAGAACGTGCTCGACCGGCTGATCAACGGCGTCATCGACGCCGACGCGCGCCGGCGGACCAAGGAAGCCGAGGACGCGGTCAAGTTCCTGCAGAACGAGCGGCGTCAGGCCGACGAGGAGCTGAAGAAGAAAGAGGGCGCGCTGTCCGCCTTCCTGTCGACGCACCCGCAGCTCGCCGGCGAGGTGGGGAGCGCCACCAGCGGCGGCCTCATCCGGGCGGCCGACCGGGACCGCGCCAGCGCCGCCGGCGGAGACGTCGCGTCGCTGGAGCTGCAGGCCGCGCAGATCGAGGAGAGCCTCAACACGATCTCGCCGTCGCTGGTGTCGGGCACGCCCGGGCAGGCCCAGGCCGATCCGGGGATGCTGGCCGCGCAGTCGCGGGCCGAGGCGGAGCTGCAGGCCGCGCGGATGGACCTGGCCGAGAAGCAGGCGCACTTCACGAACGAGCACCCCGACGTCAAGATGGCGATGCGGCGGGTCACGATGGCCGAAGCCGCCGTGCGCCGGGCCGAAGCGGCGGCGGTCGCCTCGCGCACGATGCCGGTGCCCGCCGCGTCCGCCGGCAACCCCAGCGCCAGCGCCGACGCGATCCGCATCGGCGCGCTCAAGCGGGCCCTGGCGGCCGTGCGGCAGCAGATCGCCGCCGCCCACGGCCGGTCGGCGCCGCGCGCCGAGATGCCGAAGGGCACCGGCTCCATGGTGGCCATCGACACCGAGTGGACGCGCCTCAACCGCGACGTCGTCGAGGCCAGCGAGCGGCAGACCCAGCTGCAGACCCGGCAGTTCCAGGCGGAGCTGACCGCGATGCTCACGCAGGCAGGGGAGGGGCCGCGGCTGGTGGTGGCCGATCGTCCGTTCCGGCCGACCGGCCCCATCGCCGGTGGGCGGTTCAAGATCACGCTGGCGGGGCTGGCGGGCTCCGTCCTGCTCACGCTGCTGGCGATGGGGGTCTCGTCCGCCTTCGACGACCACCTGTACGCCCCGTCGGATCTCGCGCGGGTGATGGTGGATGACTGCATCGTGGTCGTCATCCCCAACGCGCCTCCCAGGTTGCCTCCGAAATCCGACGATCCACCGAACAACGACCAGGTCGGCAATGAGCTCGCGAGTGGATGAGAAGTCCGACAAGAACTGGGTGAACGGCGGCGAGCGCGCGGGCGCGCTGGCGGTCGTCCCCAACACCGACGGGCAGACCGAGATCTCTTACGTCCGGTTCGCGCCCCGCGCCCCGTACGACGATCGCCTGGTCTTCATGCAGGAGCGGGCCTCCGAGACGGCGGCGGCGTTCCGGCTGCTCCGGCAGCGGCTGATCGATCGCAACGACCCGAAGACGATCCTCTGCACCAGCGCCGAACGGCACGAGGGGAAGTCGACCCTGGCCGCGAACCTGGCCATGGCCTACGCCGAGCTGGGCAAGTACCGGGTCCTGCTGGTCGAGGCCAGCTTCCGCGTCGCCTCGCTGGGCGAGATGTTCGGCTTCTTGCCGCCCAAGGGATTCGGGACGCAGCTGGCGGTCCACCGCACGCGCCCCCAGGACCCCTGGGTGGTCGTCCAGATCGGCGGCGCGCCCCTTTACGTGCTGGCGGTCGATCCGCGCGCCTGCCCGAAGTGCGCGCGGTCGCTGTCGGAGCAGGCCAGCTTCTGCCCGATGTGCGGCACCAACGTCAGCACCGTCAGCGGCACGGACGGGCTGGACAGCGTGTCGTTCGCCGCCACGATCGCGACGTTCCGGCGGTCCTTCGATTACCTCATCATCGACGCCCCTTCGGTCCTGGGCAGCGGCGAGGTGAACCTGATCCAGGACGCGGCGGACGCCATCGTGTTCGCGGCGCGGCGCGGGAAGACGCAGGCGCACAAGCTGCGTCGGGCGATCGACCAGGTCGCGCCGGCCCCGGTCGCGGCCGTGGCCCTGGTCGACTGAGCGCCCCCGCTCAGTAGGTCTTGGCGAGCGGCCGGATGCTGAGGTCGGTGACCTCGGCCGTGCGCGGCAGCGACAGCGCGTCGGCGAGAGTCTGCGCCACGTCCGTGGCTTGCAGCAGGACCTCGGGCCGGTACGTCTGCCCGCCGTCGGCGTAGAGGCGCTCCATCCGCGGCGTCGCCGTCCGCCCCGGGTAGATGCTGAGCACCCGGACCCCCTGGGCGTTGACCTCTGCCCGGACGGCGTCGGCCAGCGCTTTCAGCGCGTGCTTGGTCGCGGCGTACTGCCCGCCGTTCGCGCCCGCGCTCAACCCCGCGCTGGAGTTCACGAAGACGATCTGCCCCTGACAGGCCGTCACCAGCGGCAGCAGCTTCTGCAGCAGCAGGTAGACGGACCGGACGTTGGAGGCCCACAGCCGATCGAAGACGTCGACGGGCATCTCCGCGACGCTGCCCCGGGCCAGCTCGCCGGCCGCCAGGACCAGAACGTCGATCCCCGGAACCCGAAGCTGGGCGGTCAGCGACGTCCTCAACTCCTCGAGGTTGGCGTCGATGCTCAGATCGAGGGGCCAGAGGACCGGCGGCGGCGCGCCTGGCGCACATTCGGCGGCCGTGGCCTCGAGTTTGGCCTTCGTTCGGCCGACCAGGTGCACGTGGGCTCCTTCGGTCGCCAGCGTGGTCGCGACGGCGCGCCCGATGCCGCTGCCGGCCCCTGTCACCAGCGCGACCTTCTTCGAAAACCGCGCGCGCGTCCCCGGCGATCCGCCGGTGCCCTGATTGCCGTTCGTCATGTCGCCGGACCCTCCACTCATCGCTGTTCCCGTCGCACGGGAGCGACTATGATGACGCGTTCCAGAATGTCCAAAGTAGCATGAGCGATGCGTTCACGATAAAGGCGGCGGCCGCCGAGGCTCCTGCCGAACCCGTCGCCGGCGAAGCGCCGCCCGTGGCTGCTCCGCAGCGCGGCGAAACCGGCGTCACCATCGCGCGCAACTCGCTCTGGATGATCTTCGACAGCGTGGTCGGCATGGGCGCCACGCTCTACGTGTCGATCATCATGGCGCGCAAGATGGGCCCCGACTTCATGGGGCGCTACAACTACATCCTCTACTTCGCGACGTTCCTGCGGACCGTCACGGAGGTGGCGATCCCGGCCACCGTGCGCAAGTTCGCCGCCGAGTTCAGCGGCCGCGGCGACTTCTCGCTGGTGAAGACCATCGTGAGCCGCGCCCTGCGCTTGCAAAGCAAGGTGCTGGTGGTGGGGGTGGGGGTCGGCCTGACCGTCGTGTTCACGACGTTCCCTCAGGATCAACGCATCGTCGCGACCATCGTCGTGCTCAGCATCGTGCCCGGGCTGTTGCTCAGCATCCCCACGGGCGCGCTGTGGGCGACCGAGAACCTGCGACACAACGTCGTCTCGTCGCTGGTCGGCACGTTCGTGAACATGGCGGGGGTGACGGCGTCGGTGTTCCTGGGGTGGGGGATGCTGGGGATCGTCAGCGCTCTCCTGATGTCGCGCGTCGTCGACTGCGTGCTGCGCTTCGCGATCTTCCGCAAGCTGTACGCGCGGCTCCCGGGCCAGGCGCAGCCCGCGCTGGAGCCGCAGGTGCGCGCCCGGATGATCCGCTTCGCGGCGCAGCAGCTGGTGCTGGCCCTGCTGTATTCGCTGCTGTTCGACCGCACCGAGGTCTTCTTCCTTCATCGCTACTCGACCCCGCGCGAGATCGCGTTCTTCTCGATCACCTTCACGCTGGTCCAGTACATGCTCTTCATCCCGCAGAACCTGGCCGGCTCCGCCAGCGTCAGCATGTGGGTGCAGCAGGGGCGGTCGCCCAAGGACGCCGCCCGGACCGCGGCGACGGCGACCTGGTTCATCATGATCCTGGCCGCGCCCGAGCTGCTGGGCGTGGCGGCCATCAGCGATCCGCTGCTGCGCGTGATGTACGGGGCCAAGTACCTGCCGGCCATCCCGGTGCTGGCCACGCTGTGTGTCTTCGCGCTCAGCCTGACCATCTCGCAGCCGGCGCAGTACATGCTGGTGGGCGCCGAGCGACAGCGGTTCTTCCTGCTGTGGATGTGCCTGGCGGGCACGGTCGACGTGGTCGCGAACGTCCTGCTCATCCCGCACTTCGGCGCCCTGGGGGCCGCCTACGCCAAGGGGACCAGCGAGCTCATCGCGTCGCTGGGCTTCATCGTGTACCTGGTGTCGATCTTCCGGGCCCACCTTCCGCTCTGGCGAATGTTCCGGCTGCTGGTGGCCAGCGTCGTGATGTTCGCGGTCGTGCGGGTCGTGGGCCACCACCTGCCGCCGTTGCTGGCGCTGGTGCTGGGCATCCCGCTCGGCGCGCTGGTGTTCTTCGTCTTCGTGCGGTTGCTGCGCTGCCTGGATCAGACCGACGCCGATCGGCTGCGCCAGCTCAAGCGGGTCGTTCCCGGGCTGCTCCAGGGGCCCTACATGCGTCTGGTGAGCCTGCTGGTCGTGGGCTCGAACGGCGCGCTCCAGCACGGGTGATCGGGGGCGGGGCGCGACCCAGGCGATGAGAGTGCTGGTCGTCACCAAGATCTATCCGAACGCGGCCGAGCCGCTGTCCGCGCCGTTCAACCGCCAGCAGATGGCGGCGCTTTCCCGTCGCTGCTCCGTCGAGGTGCTGGCCACCGTCCCCTGGTTCCCGGGAGCGGCCTGGGTCCGCGCCGGCAGCCGCGCGGACGCCGTCATTCCCGATCGCGAGATCATCGACGGCATCCCGGTGGTCCACCCGCGCACGCCGTACGTGCCGCGCTACGGGCACACGCTCTCGGCCGGTCTCTACGCGGCGACCATCTGGCCGGAGGTGCGGGCGCGCCGCGGGCAGTTCGACGTCATGCTGGGCTGCTGGGCGTATCCCGACGGCGTGGCCGTGGCCACGCTGGGGCAGGCGCTGGGCGTGCCGACCGTCGTGAAGGTCCACGGCTCGGATCTCGACCTGCTGTCGGCGCGGCCCAGCCTGCGCTGGCAGATGGCGCGCGCGCTGCCGCAGGCCGACCGACTGGTCGCCGTGAGCCGGTCGCTGGTCGAGAGCGCCGTGGCCCTGGGCGTCGACCGCGCGCGCGTCGATCTGGTGATGAACGGCGTCGACACCGGCCTCTTCCATCCGCGCGATCGGGCCGAGGCACGCGCGGCGCTGGGGCACGGCGGCGATCGCCGCCGCTGGATCGTGTGCGTCTCGCGGCTGCGCCCCGACAAGGGGACGCTGGATCTGGTCACCGCCTTCACGGCGCTGGCCGCCGAGCGCGACGACCTGGTGCTGGCGCTGGTGGGCGACGGCGAGTCCCGCGGGGCCGTCGAGAACGCGCTGCGCCCCTTCGGCGACCGGATCATCCTGGCGGGCGCGCGTCCGCTGGCCGAGGTGCCGCTGTGGATGGGCGCGGCCGACGTCGTGACGTTGCCCAGCCACCACGAGGGGACGCCCAACGTGTTGCTCGAGGCGCTGGCCTGCGGCCGCCGCGTGGTGGCAACCCGGGTCGGCGGAATCCCCGACGTCGTGAACGACCCCGCGCTGGGCACGCTGGTGCCCGTCGCGGATCCCGCGGCGCTGGCGCCCGCGCTGCGCGACGCGGCGCTGACCGACTACGACCCGGGCGCGGTGGCGGCCCTGGGCGCGCGCGGGGGCTGGGACGACAGCGCCGCCAAGCTGGAAGCGTCGCTGGCGCGCGCGGTGGCCGAGCACCGGGCCCGCAAGGGCGAGCGCCCCAACCGGCACCGGCCCGGGCACCTGGCGCCGCCGCGGCAGCCGGTCTCGCTACGCAGCCAGGTGCGCCAGCGGCTGGCCGACGCGTTGCCGCGGCGCCTGCTGGTGCGGCATGGGCCGCGCGACGGCCGGCGCGTGGCGCTGACGTTCGACGACGGCCCCGACGAGATGACCGACGCCTACCTCGAGGTGCTGGCGCGGTACGACGCGCGGGCGACCTTCTTCATGATCGGCGACGCCTGCCGGCGCTGGCCCGAACAGCTGGCGCGCGTGGCCGCCGCCGGGCACGAGCTGGGCGGCCACGGCTTCACCCACACGCCGTTTCCGAAGCTGACCGCCCAGGCGCTGCAGGAGGAGCTCGCGCAGACGGAGGCGCTGCTGCCGCCCCGCCGGGAAGGACCGCGGCTGGTCAGGCCGCCGCTGGGGGCGACCTCGCCCGTGTCGCTGCTGCGCTGCGCGCGCGCCGGCTACGTGACCGCCTTGTGGTCGCGCGACTCCGACGACTGTCGCACGCGCGTGCCGGAAGAGGTCGCCGCCAACGTCTCGCCCGAGGGCCTGCACCCGGGGGACGTGGTCCTGCTGCACGAAGCGCAGACCTGGACGCTGGAGGCGCTGCCGGCGATGCTCGAGAAGTTGCGCGCCGCCCGGTACGAGCTGGTCACGATGAGCGAGCTCGTCGGCCTGGGGCGCGCGCCGCGGTACGGAGCGCCCACGCCATGAGGACGCCCGCGCCCGCGACGATGCGCGCGCTGGTGATCGCCTACGCGTTTCCGCCCACGGGCGGCGCCGGCGTCGGGCGCCCGCTGAAGCTGGTCAAGTACCTCCCGGCGCACGGCGTCCGTCCCGCGGTGCTGACCGCCTCGAACCCGTCGGTGCCGCTGCGGGACGAGTCGCTGCTCGCCGATTTGCCCCCCGATGTCGAGATCGTCCGCGTGCGCACGCTGGAGCCGGGCTACGCGGTCAAGCAGGCCGGGTGGACCGCGCAGGCCGGCGGTTCCGAGGCCAGCGCGGCGCGCCCCGGGCGGCGGCTGGTCGGCCGGGCCGTCATGCTGGGGCGCCAGGCGCTGGTCCCCGATCCGCAGATCCTCTGGCAGCCCGCCGCGCAGATGGCGCTGGCCGGCCGGCTGGCGCGGAAGGCCGACGACGTCGTGTTGATCAGCGCGCCGCCGTTCTCGCAGTTCCTGCTGGCCCCGCTGGCCCGCTTGCGCCCAGGCGTCGGCGTGGTCCTCGACTACCGCGACGAGTGGAGCACCGTGCAGACCAGCTACGTCATGCAGGCCCGCTGGTCCGCGCGCCTGGGCGCCACGATCGAACGGACGTTGCTGCGCGCCGCGCACCTGGTCACGACGGCGACCGAAGCCTTTCGCCAGAACCTGCTCGATCGCTTCTCGTTCCTGAGCGCGGAGCAGGTGGTGGCCATCCCCAACGGCTACGACCCGGACGATTTTCCCGCCTCGCTGGCGGGCCCGGCGCCCGGCGCCGATCGCTTCACGGTCACCTACGCCGGCACGGTGTTCAACCTGACCAGCCCGGGCGGCTTCCTGCGCGCCGTGCGCCGGCTGCACGCCGAGGCGCCCGACCTGGCGCGGCGGCTGAGGGTCCGCTTCCTGGGGCGGATCACCGAGACCGAGCGGGAGGCCTTCGCCGGGCTGGAGACGCTGGGCGTCGAATGCGCCGGCTACGTGCCGCACGTCGAGGTCACGCAGGCGCTGGCGGCCAGCCACCTCGCGCTGTGCATCCTGGACGAGGTGCCCGGCGTCGAGCGGATCTACCCCGCCAAGATCTTCGAGCTGGGCCACCTCTCGGACCGGACGGGGCTGGAGGTGCTGACGCTGGCGCCGCCGGGCGCGCTGGCGGATCTGGTTCGCGCGCACCGCATCGGCCCGCACCTGCCGCCGCGCGACGAGGTCGCCATCGCCGCGCTGCTGAAGGACCGGCTGAGCACGTTCGTGTCGGGAGGGGCGCTGCCGCGCGCGCGGCCGGTCGGCATGGAACGCTACGATCGCCGGGCCCTGGCCGGCGAGTTCGCGCAGGTCCTGGCGCGCGCGCGCGACCAGGCGGCCGGCAGGTGAACGCGCCCGACACTGGTGACCGGCCCCCGCGCGCGGGGCTGCGTGCCCGCGCGCACGCCCTGCTGGCCGCGCCGCGCGCGGCGCCCGTGCTGCTGGGGGCCTGGATCGTCTCGCGGCTGCTGGCGGTCGTCGCGCTGGGCGGGTCGCCGCTGGCGGACGACGCCCTCGACTATCACCGCATGGCGCTGGCGCTGCTGAGCGGCGAGCGCTTCGAGCCCGACTGGCCGCCCGGCCTCCCGCTGTACCTGGCGATCTGGTACCGGCTGTTCGGCGCGCACGTCTGGATCGGCCGCCTGGCGCTGGCGGTGCTGTCGGCGCTGTCGGCGGGGCTGTTGCTGGTGTGGCTCCGGCGGGCGGCGGGGGTGGTGGCCGGGAACCTGGCCGTCCTGCTGTTGCTGTGCGCCCCGTCGCAGATCGTGCTGGCGGCGACGCCGCTGACGCAGGTGCCGGCCGCGCTGCTGTTGCTGGCGCTGGCCGTCGCCACCACGGGCGCGCTGGCCCGGCCGACGATCGGGCGCGCGCTGCTGGTCGGGGGCCTGCTGGGCGGGGCGATGCTGGTTCGCCCCTCGAACTTGCTGCTGGTGCTGGTCGTTCCCATCGCGATCGCCTACCGGACGCGCCGCCTGTGGATGGCGCTGGTGCCGGCCGTCGTGCTGGTGCTGCTGGTCGGCGCCTGGACCGCCGAGGCGCGGCACCTGACCGGTCGCTTCGTCTTCATCAACAACGCGAACGCGCAGAACCTGTTCTACGGGAACAATCCGGACACGCCGCTTTACCGGACCTGGTGGTTCGGGTCGCACAAGCGCGGCGAGCCGGGCGTCCCCGAAACCTACCTGCGCCGCTACGAGCAGGTGACCGCGCTGCCGCCGGGCGAGCGCGACCACGCGTTCACCCGGACCGCGCTGGATCACATCGAGGCGCGCCCCGATCTGTTCGTCGTCAGGTCGCTCAGCCGCGTGCGGACGTTCTTCGCGTTCGACACCTTCGCGGGCGCGCAGGTCATCAAGGAAGCCGACACCAGAACCGTGACGGCGTTCGGGCTGGTCGCGCTGGCGGAGGACGGCCTGTGCTACCTGCTGGTGGCGGCGCTGGCTCTGCTGTGGCTGACCTCGGGCACGCGGGATGAGCCAGAGCCGGAGCGCCGCGCCGGCCTCGTCGCGGTCGGCTTGACGGTGCTGTACGCGGTGCCGTACTTCGCGTCCTTTTCGCACCCCACGTACCACTTCCCCGTCATTCCGCTGCTGGCGGCCCCGGCCGCGTTCGCGGGCGCGCGCGGGCTGCGGGGCGCTTCGATCTGGCCCGCCACGCGCCCCCGCCGCCGCCTGCTCTGGGCCGCGTGGACCGCGCTGCTCGCGATCCAGATCGAATGGATCGCCCACATGTACTCGCGGGTGTGAGCCGCGCCCCTCTCGGCGGACGGTCCGGCTGGACTACGGGTCGCGGACCAGGACCTTGGCGGGAACGCCGACGGCGGTCGTCTCGGGCGGGACGTCGCGCACGACGACGGCATTCGCGCCGATGCGCGCGCGATCTCCGACGGTGACCGCCCCGATGATCTTGGCGCCGGCACCGACGAACACACCGTCGCCGAGCACCGGGCTCTCACGCCCTTCGGCGCCGATGGTGACCTGATGCTCGATCTTCACGTCGGCGCCGCCGCGGACGGCGCCGTTGATCACGACACCCTGCGCGTGGATGAGCACGAAGCCAGGGCCGAACTCCGCGCCGCGCCCGATGATGCAACCGCCCAGGGTGGTGTTCAGCTTGTTGAACAGCATCTCGAGTGCGGGAAGGTGGGCCCGTCTCGCCCCTTGCATCAGCCGATAGAACACCATCGCGGCGGTCCCGTCGGTCGCGGCCGTCTTGAGCTGAGCGTCCAAGCCGTCGGATTCATAGAGCCACCGGGCCTTCGCGCGCAGGTCCGAGCGGATGAGACGCAAGGTTTCCAACATCGCGTCCGAGAATACCGTACATGTTTCAATTGCCGAATAGCGTTGCGGCCCCTGCGATCGAGGGGATAAGGTGTAGGCGCGATGCCCCCTGAGTTGTCGCTACGACGGGCTTGTGTGGGCGCAGTCGCGATCCTGGTCGCGAGCGTTCTGACAGCGGCGAAGGCCGGGGCCGCGCCGCCGGTCCCGTCGGGCCCGCACCCGCGCCTCTTCATCACCGGCAACAAGCTCGCGACGCTCACGACGGCGGCCAAGGATCCGTCCAGCGCGTCCGGCCAGATCGTGAAGTGGTGTCAGGACAACATCAACGATCCCGCCACCTCCACGCGCGGCGGCGCCGACGGCGGCAACTGGCCGCTGTCCGCGGCCTCGTGCGCGTTCTCCTGGGTGACCACCAAGAACATGGCCCACCTCACGGCCGCGCTGAAGTACTGGAAGGCCGCGCTGAACGACGATCAGACGATCGGCGACGGGCTCGGGTGTACGGCGGGCGCCGACCTCAAGGCCTGGAAAAATTGGAACGGCAGCGGCGCGGCGCCGCCCGTCATCCTCACGATCAGCCATGACACCGGCTATGCGATGCGCTGGTACGGCCCGTCGATCGCGCTGGTCTACGACTGGCTCTACAGCGCGCCGGGCGTCGACAGCGCGCTGCTCTCGCAGACCAGGAACTGCCTGACCGCCTGGAACGACTTCTACACGGCGAACGGCTACCTGAACCAGCAGCCCGGATCGAACTACAACGCCGGCTACGTCGCGGCGAAGTCCCTCAGCGCCGTCGCCATCGGCAACGACGGCGGCGCCGACGGGCACCTGTGGACCGAGGCCGTCGACGATCTGTTCCCGAAGCTGCTGGTCGGCAAGGGGCTCGCGGGCGCGTCGGGCGCGGTCGGGACGCCGGCCGGCGTGATGGTGGGCGGCGACTGGGCCGAGGGGTGGCAGTACGGCCCGATCGCGGTCCTCCACTACGCCGCGGCGACCGTGGCGCTGGAAGAGGGCGGCGCGCCGCAGCCCGAGATGGACGCCTGGGCCAACAGCCTGGCCGTGCGCACCGCCTACGCGACGGTCCCGACCTACGACGGGCAGTGGGTGGGCGGCGACTTCGATTCGGGCGAGGTGTACGCGCCGCCCAAGAAGAGCGAGCTCTACGCGGTGCTGGCCGGCCCATCCAGCGATCAGGCGGCGTCGTGGGCGGCCTTCAGCCTGAACACGCAGAAGCCGTCCGACGGGGCGTTGCTCTACGACATCCTCGGCGACACCCGCGGCGTGACCCCGCAGGATTTTCGCGCGCAGCAGCCGGCGCCGTCGCTGTGGTACCTGGCGCGCGGCACGCGCACGATGTACGTGCGCACGGCCTGGGACGCCAACGCGTTCTGGGGTGTGTTCACGTCGTCCCCGGCGAACGTGCCGGACCACATTCACCTCTCGGCGTCGAACTTCGTGTTCACGCGGGGCGCCGACCACCTGATCGTCGACCCGTCGCCGTACGGCCTGGCGAGCACGCAGAACACCAACGCCGTGACCGCCGACTCGGCGGCGATCACGGGCGACTACGCGACCAGCCAGACGTTCTGGAGCAACGCCGATCTGCCCTGGGCGCGCGGCTCGCAGTCCGGCGTGTTCGCGGCCCGCAGCGACTTCGCGCGCGCCTTCGACTACAAGGACACGCCCAGCGACATCCCGTACGCGCATCGCGAGTGGGTGATGCTGCCGGAGGGCGAGGTGGTCACGATCGACCGCGTGCTGACCGGAGCGGCGTCGCGGGTCATGTACCTGAACTTCCACGCCAACACCAAGGGGACGCTGAAGCTGTCCGGCAACACGGCGACGGGGACGGTCGGCAAGTCGAAGGTCGTCATCCACAACGTCAGCCTGTCGGGGGGAACGCCGGCCATCACGCAGCCGCCGACCGCCGATTGCAGCGGCCCCTGGGGCAAGTGCATCAGCGCGCGCTTCCCGGTCGACGACTACAGCGTGAAGGTGCCCGGGCCCTACGCCGTCGCGGTCCACGTCATCGACGGGCTGGACAGCGCGGAGGCTGCGGCCACCGTCGGATCGATCAACGACGACAACTACGATCCCGCGCCCAAGCAGAACGCGGCCGTGATGGGCGCCGCCGTGTATCGCGCGTCGAAGCAGAGCTACGTGATCGCGTCCGCCGCCCAGAAGGGCGCCGCCGGGGCCACGATGACCTACGGCGTGCCGGGCGCGTCGGCCAGCCGGCACATCGTGTTCGACGCGCCCGAGGACGGCAACGGATCGTCGACGGTCAGCGCGGCCGCGCAGTCGGGCCGCTGCGTTCTGACGATCACCGCCGGGGCTGGGCTGGCCGGGCACCCGTTGATGTTCACGGTGTCGTCCGCCGCCGACGGCTGCAAGGTTGCCGAGGACCTGGCGGTGCCCGACGCCTCGGTGCCGCCCGGCGGCGGGGTCATGGCCACGGGCAGCGGTGCGGGAGGCGGCGCCGACAGCGGCGATACGGGCGGCGGCTCGATCAGCGGCGGCCTCACCGGCGCCGGTTCGACGGGGGCGGGCGCCTTTGGCGGCCCCGGCACCGGCGGCATGATGGGAAACGGCGAGAAGCTGGTGGGCGGCTGCTCGTGCCTGGTCGGCTGCGGCAAGCATTTCCCGGTCGACTGGGCGGGCCTGGCCGTCGGCATCGCGCTGGTCTGCTTCAGCCGGTATCGCCGGCCGACGCCCCGACGTCCCGACGCCCCGGCGCCCGCGCGGCCCAAAGCTCCCGACAAGAAGCCGCCCGGCCGCTAGGAACAGCCCGCGTCAGCGGGCGACCGCCCATTCGAGGTCCGCGATCACCCCGCGGTGGTCGGAGCTCATGGCGGGCGCCACCTCGAAGTGCAGGAAGCGGAAGTGGTCGTCGGCCAGCACGCGGTCGATCCGCATCCAGGGGCGCCGGCGCTTCGTCGACGGAAACGTATAGCCGAAGCCGTTGCCGACCCTGGCGAAGCCGTCCTGGAACCGCCCCAGGCAGTGCGCGAACGCCCAGCTCGAGCCCGGAAGGTTCGTGTCGCCCGCGATGATGACAGGGTCGGTGGCGGAGCCGGCGTCGTCGCCGACGTTGCACATTTGTGCCGTGCGGAGGCCGGCGACCGCGGTGATGACGCTCAGGGCGCGGCCGTTCTTCAAGATGCGCCCGGTCTCGATCTCCGTGCGCAGCCCGTCGCCATAGAGCTCGGACAACCCCTCCCGCGGTGACGGGGGATGGACCACGTACATCAGGAACGTGCCCTGCGGTCCGCGCAGGCGGAAGCGGACGAACCGGGGCGACCGCAGCAGATCCCGGTAGAGGATCTTGGGCGGCTCCACCATCTCCAGGATCGGATAGCGGCTGGCGAGCACGAACTGTCCCGACGCCTGCACGTGATAGGCGGGCAGCTTCGCCGCCAGGACGGCGGCAAGCTCGTCGTGGGCTTCCTGGAAAACGGCCACGTCGGCCTGCAGCGCCGTCACCTGCTCGGCGAGCTCGTCCGGGGGGCACGCGGCGCCGTTGACGTTGAGGCTGAAGATGCGCAGGCGATCCGTCCCGGACGCATGGCGGGGCAACGAGAGCGTGAACCCGAGCAGCGGAACGAGCAGCAGCAGGGCCGCCACCTGCGTGAGAAACAGGCGGCGCGGCCCCGCCAGCGCCAGCGCCAGCGCCAGCAGGGGCAGCGGCGCCGCGAACGGCCAGCGCGGCAGGTAGAGGGCCGTCGTCGAGACCCACCAGCGTTCCCCAATCCAGCGGAGGGTCACCAGCACGGCCAGCAGCGACAGCGGGTATCCAATGGCCGCGATTTGCAGCAGCCGCCGCCAGAATCCGATCTTCTTGTCCATCGACGCAGGAACCGAGCGAAAGGTAACACCGCGCCGGCCACCGCACCTGCCCGAAAAGCCAGCATGTAGACTAGGGCGATGGCGCGGACCGCGCGCAGCCTGCTGCCGGCCGCGCTTCTGATCTTCGTGGCCGGGCTGGCGCTGCGGCCGATGGCGGAGTCGGATCTGTTCTTCCACCTCGAGACGGGGCGGGAGATCCTCGCGCGTCGCGCGCTGGTCACGACCAACCTGTTCTCTTTCACGTATCCCGACGCGCCGAACCTGGACACGTCGTGGCTGGCGGAGGTCGGCGGCGCGCTGGTGTTTCGCCTGGGCGGCTTCCCGGCGATCGTCGTCGCGAAGACGCTGGTGCTGCTGCTGGCGTTCGCGGTGGCCTACGCCGCCTGCCGGCGTCGCGGGGCCGGCGCGCTGGCCACGACGCTGGCGCTGGCGGCGGCGGCCTTCGTCGGGCGCGACCGGTTCGTCGAGCGCCCGCACGTTTTTTCGCTGCTCGGCGAAGCCGTCACGTTGTGGGTGATCGGGTCGCTGGAAGCGGGCGGGCCGGGGGCGCGGCGCGCGGGGGTGTGGTTCCTGGGCGCGGTCGTCGTCTGGTCCAACCTTCACGCTGGCGTCTTCGCGGCGCCGCTGGCGCTGGGCGGCGCGGCGCTGGCGCTGTCCGTCACGAGCGAGCGGGCTGGCGCCCGGCGGACGGCCGTGGTGGCGGCGGCCTCGGTGCTGGCGATGGTGGCGACCCCGGTGGGCCTCGGCTGTCTCCGCTACTTGCGGCTGCACCTGCAGCTTCCGGCGGTTCACCCGGTCGACGAGTTCCGCGCGCCCAGCTGGGCGTTTGACGCGCCGCTGTTCCTCTACGGGGGGGCGCTGGCGGCGGTGGCCGTCACCTTCGCGATGGGCCGGATGCCGGCGCGGCGAGCCGTCGGGCGCGCTCTGGGCCCGGCGCTGCCGCTGGCGCTGCTGGCGTCGCACGCCGTGCGTTTCGGCGCCGACGCCGCCTTGCTCGGCGCCCCGGTGCTGGCGCTCGCCCTGCGCGGGGCGTGGCCG
>CAZJMY010000158.1:0-1063 GCA_964546845.1 uncultured Myxococcales bacterium
AGCCGGGGCGCGCGGCGCGACCGGGGGACGGGGCGGCGCCGGCGGGGCAACCGGCGCGGCCGGAACCACCGGCGCGGCGGGGGCCGGCGGCGCGGGCACCGCCCTCGAAGGTCCCTGCGACATCTACGCGGCCAGCGGCACGCCCTGCGTCGCGGCGTACAGCACCACCCGGCTGATGTCGAGCAAGTACACCGGCCCGCTGTACCAGATCCGGATCGGCGGCTCGTACATGGGCACCGGCGGGACGCTGAAGGACATCCTCCCCATCCCGGGCGGCGTCTACGCCGACGGCGCCGCGCAGGACACGCTGTGCGGCAGCTCCGCCTGCACAATCGCGAAGCTCTACGATCAGTCGGGCAAGGGCAACGACCTCACCGTGGCGGGCGCCGGCTGTTACGTGACCACCCCCGACACGGAGGCCAACGCGAAGGGGCGTTCGCTGACGCTGAACGGGCACAAGGTCTACGCGCTTTACATGGTCTCGAACTCGAACTTCGGCTCCTCGACCGGCCCCGAGCACGACGGCTATCGAAACAACAACGCGACCGGCATGCCGATGGGCACCGACGCGCAGAACGAGTACGAGCTGGTCGACGGCAAGCGGGCCAACGCGGGTTGCTGCTGGGACTTCGGCAGCGCGCAGCGGGACAGCTGCTCCACCGGCGGCACCGGGACGATGGACACCGTCTCGTTCGGCGCGAAGTTCATCTGGGGCACCGGCGCGGGCACCGGCCCCTGGTTCATGATGGACGCCGAGGGGGGCGTCTGGACCGGCGGCTCCGGCGACTCCGCGACGCAGAACCCCAACAATCCGACCGTCACCTGGGACTACGCGTTCGGGCTGGTGAAGACCAGCACCATGGCTGGAACGCCGCAGTACGCGATCCGGGTCGGCAACGGCCAATCCGGCACGCTGACGACGGCCTACGACGGCAAGGCGCCCAAGGCCTGGAACCTGCAAGGCGCGATCGTCCTGGGCGTCGGCGGCGACAACAGCAACACCTCCTACGGAACCTTCTTCGAGGGCGCCATCACCGCCGGCCGCCCCTCGGACGCCACCGAC
>CAZJMY010000159.1:0-10453 GCA_964546845.1 uncultured Myxococcales bacterium
CGCAGCCGGCGGACGTGGCGGCGTGGCGGGCAGCGCGGGCGGGCACGGTGGCGCGAGCGCCCCGCTGCCGCAGGGATCGCCCTGCGCGAGCGCGGCTCAGTGCCGCAGCGGCTTCTGCAAGGACGGCGCGTGCTGCAACAGCGCCTGCACGGACGCGTGCAACAGCTGCACGACGGGGACGTGCACGGCGATCACCAGCGGCAACGACGTGCCGGAGTGCGGGGCGCCGATGTCGTGCAACAAGAAGGGGAAGTGCGTGGGAAACTAGTGCCCCGAGTCGACGACGGCGGCGAGGCTGAAGCGTCGGTGCCCAGGACGCCGCGAGGAGCGACGAGGCGGTGCCGAGCATTCGTCGGTGCGCGCCGCCGCAGGCCGGCGCGCTTCGCTGAGGGGCTCTACGGATCGCCCACGAATCCGATGGTGATCGGGTTGTAGCAGGTGCAGCCGGTCTGCCCGTTGCACGCGGTGTTGGTGGGCGAGTACGTGCACTGGACGTTGTTGCAGCAGGGCGTCGCCGCGTTGCAGGCCTGGCCGTAGAGCGCGCAGACGCCGCCGTCACCGGGAGGCGTGGGCGGCAGTCCGCACTTGCCGCTGGGCGCGCCCGGCGTGATGTTGCAGACCAGCCCCGTGCAGCAGTCGCCCGTCGCCGTGCACGTGCCGCCCGAGGCGACGCACACGATGCCGCCGTCCGGCTTGGGTGCCAGGCAGTGCCGCGCGCCCGTCGAGTCCGGGACGCAGGGGGCGAGCCCGCAGCACTCCGCGGCGGTGTTGCAGGTCTGTCCCGCCGGCCGGCAGCACTTCGGATCGGTGCCGCTGAAGACGCCCGTGCTGCCGTCCGGGCAAGCGCCCGAGCCCAGGCAGCGCGGCAGGCCCAGCGTGTCGTAGGCGCAGCACTGCGCCTTGGGGTTGAGCACGCACTCGCAGTCGCTCTCGGCGTTGGAGCAGGCGTTGGCGTTTCCGCTCAGCTTGCAGATGCCGCCCGGCACCTGATTGCCGTGATTCTGGGCGCAGACGCCGATGGTCGCGTTCCCGGACGCGCTGACGGTGGCGGTGCAGGTCACCTCCGGACTGGCGCCGCTGCCGCCGCAGCACTCCTGGTTGGTGGTGCACAGGCTGTTCAGGATCTTGCAGCCGAGGCCCGGCTGGCAGATGTCGACGCCGGTCAGCGCCCACGGCCCGCAGTTGCGGCTGCAGCAGCTGCCGCAGCCGTTGCAGAGGACGCCGTCGTGGACGCAGGAGCCGGTGCCGGTGGTCGCGATGTCGTGGCAGGTCCCCAGGGCGGCGCCGCCCGTCCTGGCGCAGGCGCCGCCGCAGCAGTCGGTGTCGCGCGCGCAGACGTCGCCGGGCTGGATGCAGAACGACGCGCCCAGCGCGCAGGTGCCCCCCGTGCAAAGCCCCGAGCAGCAGTCGCCCGCGACGCTGCACGGGTTGCCGGCCGTCTTGCAGGTCGCGTTGAGCGCCGCGCAGGTCCCTCCGCTGCAGTTGCCGCTGCAGCAAGCGGCCGACGACGAGCAGCTGGCGCCGTCCGCCGTGCAGGCGGACGCCGAGGAGCAGACGCCGCGGGTCGTGTCGCATTGCAAGTTGCAGCAGTCCGTCGCGACCCCGCACGAGCTGCCGGGGCCGCTGCAGGTCGCCACGGAGGAGCCGCAGGTGTGCGCCACCGGATCGCACGCGTGTGAGCAGCACTGCGCGTCGCTGGTACACGAGGCGCCGGCCACCGCGCAGATGACGTTGTTGCCGCCGCCGCCTCCCGCGCCGGTGCTGATGGCGTTGACCTTGCTGCTGCCGCACCCCGCGAACGCCACCGCCATCGCGGCCAGCGCCAGCGTCAGATAAATGCCGAGCCAAGAGATTTGGAGCGACATCTGGCGCGACCTGGTGACCGCCCCCGAGGAGCTCGACACGCGCAAAGTTGCCATGCTTGCTGAGAGCCACCACGCTCGCGGATCGGCTCACGCGACTCGCGGGTCGCGCAATTGTGGCGCTTGCGGCAGGAACGCGAGCCGTTTTGGCCGGCTCGAGTCTCTTACTTGTTAGCATGGGCGCTCTCGTGAGCCATTCGCTGCTCCTTCGCGCGTCGGACCAGGTGTCCGACGCCGAGCTGGTCAGCCGCGCCCTGTCGGGCGATCGCTGGGGGCGGGAGATGCTGTACCGGCGCCACGCCGGCCGCCTGCTGGCGCTGGCCACACGGCTGCTCGCGAGCCGCGGCGACGCCGAGGAGGTCGTGCAGGACACGTTCCTGACGGGGTTCGCCCAGCTCGCCGCGCTGCGCGAACCGGCGGCCGTGGGCGGGTGGCTGGGGCAGATCGCCATCAGCCTGGTGCGCCGGCGGCTTCGCCGCGCGCGCCTGTTCCGCCGGCTGGGCCTGGACCGCGGCGCCAACGACGCCACGCTGGAGTCGCTGGGCGATCCGGGGTTGAGCCCGGAGGAGCGGACCGACCTGGCTCTGGTCGACCGCGCGCTCCGGTCGGTCAGCGCGTCCTGCCGGATTGCCTGGATGTTACGGCGGGTCGAAGGGCTGCCGCTGGGCGAGGTCGCGACGCTGTGTGATTGTTCACTCGCGACGGCCAAGCGCCGCATCACCGACGCCGATCGTCGCGTCGCCGCGCACGTGGGCGGCGCATGGGAGGAGCCTTGAGCGCGCCGCGTTCGCCTCTGAAAGAGCGCCTGCGCATGCCCGACGACGAGCAGGCGCTGGCGCGGATCTGGTCGCGGATCGACACCGGTGAGCGCCAGGGCGCGCTGCCGCTGGCGCGGCGCATGCTGCGCCTCGATCGCCCCGCGCTGGCCGGGGCGGTGCTGGCCGTGGCGGCCGCGGTGGTCGTGTGGGTCGGCATCTCGCATGACGACACGGGGCCGCTGCGGCTCGCCGACGGACAGCCGATCGCGGCCGTCCAGGCGCCGGCGTCGGGCGCGGTGGTGGCGATGTCTGACGGCTCGCGCGTCACGCTGTCCGGCGGCGCGCGGTTCGAGCCGCTGCTGTCCACGGCGACGTCGTTCGTGGCGATGCTGCAGACCGGGCGCGCCGACTTCGAGGTGCACCCGGGTGGACCGCGGCGCTGGCAGATCGAGTGTGGGCTGGCGACCGTCGAGGTCGTGGGCACCGGCTTCAGCTGCACGCGCGAGCCGGGCCGGCTGCGGGTGGCGGTCCAGCACGGCGCCGTGCTGGTCCGGGGCGACCAGGTTCGCGATCGCGCGCAGCGCCTCACAGGCGGACAGTCGCTGGAGATCGTCGACCCGCTGCTGGCCCCGCCGGCGAGCGCCCCGGGCCCGGCCCAGGCGCCGGCACCGGCCGCCGCGCCCGAGCCGGACGCGGCCCCGGCCGTCCTGACGCCGCCGCTGGCCCGCGTGAGCTGGCGCGAGCTGGCGCAGTCCGGGCGGCAGCGTGACGCGTTCGCGGCGCTGGGCGCGCGGGGGCTGATGCGCGAGACGCGGCAGGCCGGCGTGGCCGATCTGTTGTTGCTGGCGGACGTGGCGCGGCTGTCGGGCCATCCGCGCGACGCCGTCGCGCCGCTGCAACGGATCCTGGACACCTACCCCCGCGACGCGCAGGCGCCGCTGGCGGCGTTCGCGCTGGGGCGTCTCGATCTGGACGCGCTGGATGCGCCGGCGCAGGCCGCGCGGGCGCTGGATCGCGCGCTGTCCCTCGGGCTCCCGCAGACGCTGCGGGAAGATGCGCGGGCGCGGCTGGTCGAAGCCCACGCGCGGGCCGGGAACGCCGCCGCCGCGCGCAACGCCGCCGCCGCCTACCAGCGCGAATTCCCCGACGGTCGTTACCGCGCCCGAATCGAATCCCAGCTACCATAGCCGGCCATGCGCGGGGCCCCTCCGACGAAGCTCGGCTTTGCCGAGCGCCGTCGCGGCCGCGCGCTCGCGGTCCTGATGATGGGCGCCGGTCTGACACTCGCCGTCCGGGCGCGTGCCGCCGAACGGCCCCTGGCGGTCGTGCTGCCCGACTGCCCCACCGCTCCGGTGCAGCCCGAGGCATTCCTCGCTTCCCTGCGCGTCGAGCTGGCCGGTGATGCCCGCGCCTGCTGCACGCGGCTGCCGGCGCCGCCCGACGCCACGGGGACCGCGGCCATGACGCTGGAGATCCAGCCGTGCGGCGACACCCCCGACCTGATACACGTCCGTGTTCACGACGCGCGCGGCGGGGTGGCCATCGAGCGAGCGATCGCGCTGGGGGACGTCTCGCCCGAGGCGCGCCCACGCGCGCTGGCGCTCGCCGTCGCCGAGCTGGTGCGCGCCGCGGCCAACCCGCCCCCTGCCGCCCCGCTCCCCATCATCGCCGCCGCACCACCGCAGGCATCGCCTGCGCTCGAGGAGCGGCGGGACGGGTGGATCCCGGTCCTGGGCTTCACGGCGCGCACCCACTTCAGCGGAAACATCACGCTCTGGGGGTTCCGCGGCGGCGTCGAGCTCGCCCGCGGGCGGTGGCA
Organism: uncultured Myxococcales bacterium; assembly: GCA_964546845.1. Taxonomy (GTDB): domain Bacteria; phylum Myxococcota_A; class Polyangia; order Fen-1088; family Fen-1088; genus JADGRB01. The sequence goes on from CAZJMY010000159.1 coordinate 4,440, forward strand.
AGCGGCGCTGGAAGGAAACGTCGAGAGCGGCACCCCGCAGGTCGCGCTGGGCAGCGTGGCGACGACGTTCGCGGGCGGCGCGCTGGAAGCCGGGCGCCGCTTTCATCCCGGCAAGACCGTGGTCGACCTGGGCGTCGTCGGCAGCCTGGGCGTCGTGCACATGGACGGCGTCAGCGCGACGGCGGGCACGGTCACCGCCTCGGGCCTGGGGCTGGAGGCCACGGCCGGCGCCCGCGCGGCGTGCGACTTCTGGCACATCCCGCACGATCGAGCGCGGCTGCGCGTGTTCGTCGAGAGCGGCGCGGTCATCCACGGCGTCGAGGCGACCGTCAACGGCCAGGACGCCGCCGGCCTGACCGGCGCCTACCTGATGCTGGGCCTGGCCGCGGCGCTCGGGCCCTACTAGCCGAGGCCGCCGCGGGCCACCCCGCGCCGCTACTTGCGTTTGGCCTGGGCGCGGAGGGCGCGGATCTCTTTCATCGCGCTCTTCCCCATGTCGCGCAGCGTCTCCAGCCACACCTTGCGGTAGGGGCGCAGGGTCAGCACCAGGCGCTCCATGACCGCCAGGTTGCGGAACCACTTCTTGTCCGCCGGGACCAGGTACCAGGGCGCCTCGCGCGTCGCGCAGCGGGACAGCATCTCCTCGTACGCGACGGTCATCTCGTCCCACAGCGGGATCTCGCGCCAGTCCTCCGGGTTCAGCTTCCAGGCGGTGCGCGGATCCTTCTCTCGCGCGCGCAGCCGGTCGTACTGTTCGTCGCGGCTGATGTGCAGGCAGAACTTCAGGACGATCACGTTCGCGTCGACCAGCAGCTCTTCGAACGCATTGATCTGGTCGTAGCGCCCGCGCCAGACGTGCTCCGGCACCAGCCGGTGCACGCGCGCCGCCAGCACGTCCTCGTAGTGTGACCGGTTGAAGAGGGCCATGTAGCCCTTGCGCGGGACGGCGGCGTGAACGCGCCACAGGAAGTCGTGAGCCCGCTCCTCCTCGGTGGGCACCTTGAACGGCTTCACGTAAGCGTTCTGGACGTTCGTGTATTCGAGGATCTTGCGGATCGAGCCGTCCTTGCCGCTGGCGTCACGCCCCTGCAGCACGACCAGCAACGCGTGCGTCCCGGCGTACGTGAGCAGGTTCTCGAGCTCGGCGAGCTCGTCGCCGAGCCGCGCGACCCGCTCGTGCCCTTCGTCCTTCTCGACCCCGGCGGTGTCGGCTGGATCGACGTCGTCCAGCCGAACCCGCCGCGAGCCATCCAGCTTGATCGCGTACGCCGTTCGGGCCATGCGCGCAGCATAACCCTCCGCTTCGCGCCGTGTTCGCTACTTGCTGGCGGTGGTCGGCGAGTCGACGATTTTCTGGGCAGCGTCGAGGTGCTTTTGCAGAACCGGCACGATCTCGGTCAACAGCTTCTTGAGGTCGGCGTCCTCGGTCGTGTCGCGCGCCTTGGTCATCTCGGCGACGTCACGCTTGTGATCGTCGAGCATCGCCTGGGCGAACTTCTTGTCGTAGTCCGGGCCGGCCGGGATGCTCGCCATCTCGTTGGCCATCGGCGGCGTGCTGGCGGCCAGGTCGATCTTTTCTTTCTTCGCAAGGGCCGCGCCCTTCTTGTCGGCGGCCGTATGGTCCTTGACCAGCATCTTGCCGTAGTCCTTCACGGCCTTGCTGTTGCCGTTCTTCTCGGCCTGCTTGCCCATCTCGATCTCGTGCTGATCGGAGTGATGGAGCTTCCCCAGAACCTCGGCCGTCGAAGGTCCGGCCGCCAGCGCAGCCGCCGGCATCAGAATCGTCGCACAGAGCCCCAGTGACCGCAGTGTGTTCATTTTCATGCGGCACAAATTGAGGCGATGTTGCAGGAAGGCAACCCGGCGCGACTGCTGAGTTGCGCGTGTGACGAAATGATTACATTGCTCGACTAAGGCGCTCACATGGGCGAGCTGATTGCGCGATTCTTTGCGGGAGGCGCGTTGGTAGCCATCTTTGCCGTCTTGGGGGAGGCCTTCACACCCAAGAGCTTCGCCGGCCTGTTCGCCGCCGCGCCGTCGGTGGCGTTGGCAACGATGTCGCTGACGTTACAGAAGGAAGGGCCGGCGTTCGTTGCCGTCGAGGCGCGATCCATGATCGTGGGCGCGGTCGCGTTCACGGCCTATGCCTCGCTGATCAGCTGGGTTTTGCACCGGCGCCGCCTGAGACCGACGCCGGTGGCTCTCGCCGCGCTGGCCCTCTGGGGCGCCGTGGCCGCCGCGGGCTGGGCGATCTTCCTGAGGCCGCTGTGAAGATCAAATTCGACGCTCACGCCCTGAAGGACTCTTCGTGCATGGGCCACGTGCTGCGCTTCGTCGCCGGCGGCATCGTCACCGTGGCGGTGGGCCTCTTCACGAAGGTGACGGATGCCAAGGCGGGCGGCCTCTTGCTCGCGATCCCCTCGATCGTGCCGCTGGGCATCGCCCTGCAGGCCCGCACCCAGCGGCAGAAGCCCGGCGCGACCAGACGCGGCGACCGAGGCCGTCACGCCGCGACGGTCGAAGCGACGGGCGCGGCGTTCGGAACGCTGGGCCTCGTGGCCTTCGCGATCGTCGCCTGGCAGCTGCTGCTGCGGACCAGGGCCTGGATCGCGCTGCCCGCGGCGACGTTGGCCTGGGCCGCGGTCGCCACGGGCGTCTGGATGGCGCGCAAGTCCCATAAGGCCTCGCGCCAGTGAGGCCGGCTACGACGACTTCGCCGTGCCCGGCGCGGCCATCTTGCGGTGCTGCTCGGCCAGCGCGCCCTGCGGGACGATGTGCGAGATGGCGGCCCTCAGCTTGTTGCTCCAGCCGGTGACGACCTCGCCCTCTCCCTTCATCAGCGCCTCGAAGCCGGACTTCGCGACCATGTCGGCGGGATCCTTCTTGCCGGTGCCGACCTTGGTGTCCATCATGTCCGCCCTCTCGAAGAACTCCGTCTCGGTGGCGCCCGGCATCAAGCACGTGACCGTGACGCCAGAGTCCTTCAGCTCGGCGCGCAGCGCGAACGCGAACGAGTCGAGCAGCGCCTTCGTGCCGTTGTATACCGCCTGGAACGTCCCCGGCATGAGGCCGGCGATCGACCCCGTGATCAGGATCTTCCCGTCGCCCCGCGCGCGCATGTCCCGCGCGACCTCGTGAATGAGGTACAAGGTCCCCGTCACGTTGGTGTCGATGACGCGCTGGATGTCGCCCCAGTCCTGGTCCAGGAACGCCTTCCCCAGGCCGCGGCCGGCGTTCGCCATCAGGATCGACACCGGGCGGCCGGCCACCGCGGCGATCAGCTTCTGACAGCCTTCGGGCGTCGCCAGATCGGCCTCGACCGGCAGCACGCGCGCGCCGCCGGTGGACAGCCGGGAGGCGGCGTCGTTGATGGTCGGCTCGTCGGCGGCGATCACGAGATCGTACCCCGCGTCCACGCAGCACTTCGCGAGCTCGTATCCGATACCCGTCGAGGCGCCGGTCACCAGCGCCAGCGGGCGGTTCTGTGTAGCAACAGTGCCCATGTTCACTCTCCTTCCCGATTCAGGTTGACGATCAGGCCAGCTGATCCAGCAGCCGACTCAGCTTCGACCGGCGCGGTCTCCCCGCCCGGGCGCCTCCGACCACGGCCGCGACCACCAGCGCCGTCAGGATCGGGTGCCGCCGCAGGCGCGACTCCCAGACGTCGACGCGGTCGGCCAGCAGCAGGGTCATCCAGCGGCCGGCCTTGTGCTCGGGGATCTTGTACCCGGCGCGCCGCAGCAGTCCGGACAGGCCGCGCGGCGGCTGACAGGTCCCGTACACGGGCGTGAGCCGACCGATGTCGCGGCCCACCAGGACCTCGACGTCCGACTGCTGTTGCTCCAGGGCTGGACGAACGATCTCCGAAGAGGTCCCCGACGGCTTGTACATCGGGACCCCAGGGCGCGACGACGGGTCGGCGTCGGCGGCCTCGGGGCGCCCGTGCGCGCCCCGCGCGATCTGATCGTGAATGGCGGTCTCCATGGTCATCTCCTTGGTTCAGGCGCTCGGGTTCAGGCGCTGGCCGACGGCGGAATCAGCACCGTCTTGATGCAGTTGTCCTTCTTCCGCGCGAAGAGCTCGTACCCTTCGTGCACCTCTTCCAGCGGAAGGCGGTGGGTGATGATGGCCTTGGGGTCGACCCGCCCCTGGCGCACGTGCTCCATCAGGTGCGGCATGTAGCGCTTCACGTTGGCCTGGTTCATTCGCATCGTGATGCCCTTGTTCATCGCCACGCCGATCGGGATGAAGTTCCAGGGCGGGCCGTAGACGCCCACGATCGACACGTGTCCCGCCTTGCGCACGCTCTGGATCGCCCAGTTGATGGCGGTGGCGGCCCCGGCCTGCATCTTCAGGACCACGCCCGTGAACTTCTGCATCAGCGAGCCGCTCGCCTCGCAGCCCACGGCGTCGATGCAGACGTCGGCGCCGCGCCCGTCGGTCTCCCGGATGATCTCCTTCACGATGTCGTCGACCTCGTCGAAGTTGATCGTCTCCGCACCGGCGAACTGGCGGGCCTTCTCCAGGCGATATTCCTGGTTGTCGACGGAGATGACGCGACCCGCGCCCATCAGCCAGGCCGACTTGGCTGCGAACAGGCCGACCGGGCCGGCGCCGAAGACGACGACCGTGTCGCCCTGTCGGATCGAGCCCATCTCGGCCGCCTGGTAACCGGTCGGGAAGATGTCCGTCAGGAACAGCACGTCCTCGTCGCTCATGTCGTCCGGGATCTTCATGGGACCGACGTCTGCGAAGGGGACGCGCACGAACTCCGCCTGCCCGCCGTCGAAGCCGCCGGTCGTGTGGCTGTAGCCGTAGACGCCCGACGCGATGGGCGCCGACGGATTCGTGTTCTCACAATTGCCGTACAGCTCGCGGTCGCAGAAGAAGCACTGCCCGCACGAGATGTTGAACGGGACCGCGATGCGGTCGCCCCGGCGCAGCTTCTGCACCGACGAGCCGACCTCCTCGACGACGCCGACGAACTCGTGCCCGAACGTCGAACCGACCCGGGTGTCCGGAATCAGCCCATGGTAGAGGTGCAGGTCCGACCCGCAGATCGCGGCGCGCGTGACGCGCAGGATCACATCGTTCGGGTGCTCCAGTTTGGGCTCCGGCTTCTGAACGGCCTTCACCCGCGACGGTCCCAGATACGTCATCGCCAGCATCGTCTCCTCCTCCGCATTTGCCCGCACCGGGCGGGCAGACCGTGACGACAAAATAAGCACGCGGCTTCGGGGCACCGAGCCCCTGTAACCCCTATTTTTGCGCGGCCTGCTTCAGTTGGGCGCGCATCCAGGACACCGGCCGATGCTCAACTCTTTTCTTGTACAACACGATCGCGCCACGCTACTTTGGGTCCACTGCTCCGGCGATGAAGCGCACGACAATCAGATTCCTGTACCTCGGCCGCGCCGGCGCGACGCGGAAGCGGCTGGTCGATTTGCTGAGGGGCGCGGGGTACACGGTGACGACGGAGACCCGCGCCGCCGGCGACGTGCCCTGGAAGGCGTCGGACCTCGTGATCGGAACGCCGCACGAGATGCAGCAGCCGGCGAGCAAGCACCCCGGACGAACCGTCGTCGTCACGGCGGAGGCGCCCGCTCCGGAGTCACCGGGCGCCCGCCGGAAGCCTGCCAAGGGTCCGGCGATGAACCTGCAGCAGCTGCGCGAGCACGTCAGGCAAACCCAGGGCGCCGTGGCCCGGCGCGCCGCCGTCTCGCAGCCACAGCTCTCACGCGTCGAGGGGCGGCGCGATCACCTGGTCTCCACCCTCCGAAAATACGTGCGGGCCTTAGGCGGCGACGTTCAGGTCGTGGCCGAGATCGGCACGGAGCGCATCGTTCTCCGCGACGTGTAGACGTCGGCGGGGTCACGCTCCGACATGCCGTCGAGGGTATATTCCCTTGACGGCCTGCGCGGGCTACGCCTAACCTCGGCCGCGCATGAAGATGATGGACGCGTCCCGCGTGCGAGGAGACTTCGCCGGGGTACTGGACGTCGTGCGCGACGGT
>CAZJMY010000160.1:0-2251 GCA_964546845.1 uncultured Myxococcales bacterium
CGTGGCGGTCATCGGCGGCTCGAAGGTGTCGAGCAAGATCGACGTCATCAAGAGCCTGCTGCCGCGGGTCGACAAGCTGCTGATCGGCGGCGGCATGACCTACACGTTCCTCAAGGCGCAGGGGCTGGAGGTCGGCAAGTCGATCGTCGAGAACGACAAGCTGGACCTGGCGCGCAGCCTGATGGCCGAAGCCGGCGGCAAGCTGGTGCTGGGGACGGACTTCGTGGTGACCGACAAGCTGGACTTCAAGGCCCGCACGGTCGGCGCGCTGAAGACCGTCGCCAAGGACGCCATCCCCGCGGGCTGGGAGGCGGTCGACGCCGGCCCGGCGACGGTGGCCGCGTTCACGGAGATCCTGCTCGGCGCGAAGACCATCGTCTGGAACGGCCCGGTGGGCGTGTTCGAGATCGACGCCACCGCCAAGGGGACGATCGCGATCGCCGAGGCGCTGGCCAAGGCGACGGCCGCCGGGGCGACCACCATCATCGGCGGCGGCGACTCCGCTTCGGCCGTGAAGAAGGCGGGCGTCGCCAGCAAGGTGTCGCACGTCTCGACGGGCGGCGGCGCCTCGCTGGAGTTCCTCGAGGGCAAGGTTCTGCCGGGCGTCGCCGCGCTGACCGACCGCTAGGCGCTCTCGAATGGCCGAGCGGCGCGCGTTCTCGGTCGCCATCTTTTGCCGCAACGCCGGGGAGATCCTGCTGGTGCGGCACAAGCGCCTCGACCTGTGGCTGCCGGTCGGCGGCGAGATCGAGCCGGGCGAGACGCCGCTGGAGGCGGCCCGGCGCGAGCTGCGCGAGGAGACCGGCCTCGAGGGGACCTTCCCCTCGGGGCTGGGAGTGGACGGGGCACCCCCCGGTCTCATCGGGTACGAAGAGCACCCGGCGGGCAGCAAGGGGCTGCACCTGAACTTCGCCTTCGTCGCCGACGTGGCGACGCGCGAGCTGGCGGCCTGCGACGAGTACACGGCGGTGCGCTGGGTGGGCGATCCGGTCCCCGTCGCCTGTCCGCTGAACGTGCAGCAGCTGGTCCGGCTGGCGCTGGCCGCCGGCCGATGACGCCCGCGGGCGGGGCGGTCGCCGCGGCCCCGTCGGGCGAAGCCGGCGCCTGGGCCGCCTTCGTCGCCTGCAGCGCGATCTGGGGGAGCACCTTCCTGGTGATCAGCCTGGGCAACGACACGCTGGCGCCCGTGTGGGCGGCCACGTTGCGCGTCGCGCTGGCGTCGGTGCTGCTGGGCGCCTGGACGGTGGCGCGCGGCCGGTCGCTGCCGCGCGGGCCTGCCCTGCGCGCCGCGCTCGGGTACGGGGTCGCGCAGTTCGGCGTGAACCTGCCGTTGCTCTACTGGGGCGAGACGGTGGTCCCCTCCGGGGTCTCGGCGGTCGTGTTCGCCACGATCCCCTTCAGCAGCGCGCTGGCGGCCCGGGCGCTGGGGCTCGAGCAGCTCACGCCGCGCAAGATCCTGGGGGCGGTGATCGCGTTCGCGGGCGTGGCGGTCCTGTTCTCGGCGGCGTTGCACCGGCACATCTCGGCGGCCGGGTTCACGGCCATCTTCGTGGGCGCCACCGCCGCCAGCGTCGGGACCACGTTGCTCAAGCGCGGGCCGCGCCAGGATCCGTTCGCCGCCAATGCGGTGGCCTGCGCGGTGGGCGCGGCGATCGCAGGCGGCGCCAGCGTCGCGCTGGGCGAGCCGCACGTGCTCCCGTCCACGCTGCGGGCGGCGTGGCCGTTGCTGTACCTGACCCTGGCCGGGTCGGTCGGCGCGTACGTGATCCTCTCCTGGCTCATCTCGCGCTGGTCGGTCAGCCGCACGTCCTACATCACCGTGATCGTCCCGGTCATCGCGCTGGGGCTGGGAGCCGCCGTCCGGCACGAACCGCTGGGGGCGGGCAGCCTGACGGGTGCCGCTCTGGTGCTGGCCGGCCTGGTCGTCGGCATGCGCGCGGCCGCCACGAACTAGTTGACGCCCGCTCCAGGCTCCCCAGAATCGCCCCCTGGCCATGGCCGACGCGACCCCAGACGAGACCGACGACGACGTCCCGTGCGCGCCGCTGTTCGCCACCGAGACGATGGCCGAGCTGTCGGCGCGTCAGGGGCGGCTCCCCGACGCCGTCGCCATCTACCGGCACCTGGTCCGCGAGGCGGAGGCGGGCGGGGCGGTCGACGCCGGCCGGCTCGCCCGGTGGAAGGCGCGGCTGGCGGAGCTGGAGGGGGGCCCGACCGGTGCGCCCGCGGCGACCACGCCCGCGCCGCCGGC
>CAZJMY010000161.1:0-6139 GCA_964546845.1 uncultured Myxococcales bacterium
GGACGGACGGGTGTCCACGACCTTGTCTTCGATGGCTCCGCAGAAGGGGCAACGCATGGGGGGCTTCGGGGTTATGCTTTCGCTACCACAGATGAACGAGCTGCGCCTTACGGTCAACGGAGAGACGCGTACCGCCGCCCCCGGAACCACGGTGGCGGGACTGCTGGCCACGATGGGGGTCGACCCCGCGCGCGTGGCGGTCGAACGCAATCAGGACGTGGTTCCGCGCCGGACCTGGACGGAGGCCCACCTGGCCGACGGCGACCGGATCGAGGTCGTGGCCTTCGTCGGTGGCGGCTCCGGCGCGGCGGCCGCGGCGGCCGGGGACGACCCGCTGGTGATCGGCGGCCGGACCTTCCATTCGCGCCTGCTGGTCGGCACCGGGAAGTACCGGACCCTGGAAGAGGGCCGGGAGGCCATCCGCCGCTCGGGGGCCGAGATCGTCACCGTCGCGCTGCGGCGGGTGGACCTGACGCCGGGCAAGCCCAACGTGCTCGACACGATCGACCGCACCCGCCAGACGATCCTGCCCAACACGGCCGGCTGCTACACGGCCGACGACGCGGTCCGCACCTGCCGGCTGGCGCGCGAGCTGGGGATCGCCGACCTGGTCAAGCTGGAGGTCATCGGCGACGAGCGCACGCTGTTCCCAGACGGCGCGGCCACGCTGGAGGCGGCGCGCATCCTGGTGAAGGACGGCTTCACCGTGCTCCCCTACTGCATGGACGACCCGATCCTGGCCCGCAAGCTGGAGGACGTCGGGTGCGCGGCGGTCATGCCGCTGGCCGCGCCCCTCGGCTCCGGGCTGGGCATCCGCAACCCGTACAACCTGCGGATCATCATCGAGCAGGCCAAGGTGCCGGTGCTGGTCGACGCGGGCGTCGGGACGGCGTCGGACGCGGCGGTTGCGATGGAGCTGGGCTGCGCGGGCGTCCTCATGAACACGGCGATCGCGGGGGCCCGCGACCCGCTGATGATGGCCGAGGCCATGCGCGACGCGGTCATCGCCGGGCGCAAGGCGTTCCGGGCGGGCCGCATCCCGCGCAAGCTGTACGCGACGGCGTCCTCTCCGGTCGACGGGTTGATTGAATAGCGGGGGGGCCCCCCGCCTCTACATCGTGACGGACCGCGCGGCGACGGGCGGGCGGCCGCTGCCGGCGGTCGTCCGCGCCGCGCTGGCGGGAGCCGTGCGCGGCGGCCTGGGTGGCGAGGCGCTGGCCGTGCAGCTGCGCGAAAAGGATCTGCCGGCGCGGGCGCTGCGCGAGCTGGGGGCGGAGTTGCGGGCCATCACGCGCGCGTTCGGGGCGGCCCTTTACGTCAATGACCGGGTCGACGTCGCGCTGGCCGTGGAAGCGGACGGCGTTCACCTGACCGGGACGTCCCTGTCACCCGCCGACGTGCGGGCGGTGGCGCCGGGCCTGGGCGTCGCGATCTCGACGCATGCGCCGTCCGAGCTGCGGGCGTTCGACGGGGCGCGCGACGAGGGCCCGCGGATCGACTTCGCCGTCTTCGGTCCCATCCGCGACACGCCGTCCAAACGCGGGTACGGACCGCCCGTCGGGCTGGAGGCGCTGCGGGCGGCGGCGGGCTCGCGCGTGCCGGTGCTGGCGATCGGCGGCCTGTCGGCCCGGGACGTCCCCGCGCTGGTCGCTGCCGGCGCGCGCGGACTGGCCTGCATCCGCGCCGTCATGAGTGCGGCAGATCCCGAAAAGGACGCGTATTTATTGGCCCAGGCGCTCGCTGCCGCGCCCGTCACGCAACCGCATCAGACTTGACACTATTTGTAACCACCGTACTCTCGTGCCCCAATTTCCACGGCCGAGCCGCGGAAAGACAGTGACATCGTCAACGTTCGTAGGAGGGCAGTAAATGGCAACCGGTAAGGTCAAATGGTTCAACGACGCCAAGGGGTACGGGTTCATTGCGCGTGAAGATGGTCCGGATGTGTTCGTCCATCACACGGCAATCATGTCGGAGGGCTTCCGTTCGTTGAGCGAAGGCCAGGAAGTCGAGTTCGACATCACGGAGGGACCGAAGGGACTGCAGGCCGCGAACGTTCGGAAGCAAGCGTAGCTCTCGTTTCAAATGTCGAAACGGCCAGGACCCTCGCGGGTACCTGGCCGTTTTTTTGTCGGGCGCCGGACCGGATGGGATCGGATCGGATCGGATCGGCTAGCGTGAGCGTCGGCGTGTTCGAGTTCGTGTTCGTGGGGGGCGAGCGGCGCGCGTGTCGCGGCTCGCGTGTCGGAAACCGTCACCCGGTGCGTTCGGCGACCAAAGTGACTTCTTCTTCGGCGGCGCGGCCGCGGTTGGCGGGGTGGACGCGGAAGCCGCGGCGCTGGGCCAGGATGGCGGCCGCCGCGCGCACGATTTCCGCGAGCGCTGGTTGGACGTCGTCGACCCAGGCGTAGCCGTCCTCCTCGCCGTCGTAGTTTTCGGGGAATTCGCGGCGAAGCTCGATGCGCAGCGTGAAGTCTCGTTGCTCGGTGTACGGCACGTTCGATCATTAGCACGCGCCAGCGGCAATTAAGCCGTCTTGACCCGACCCGCGCGCGCCACGCACACTGCGCGTTCCCGATGGAAGCGAAGGCGTCCGACACGCGCCGCGGCTTCGTGGCGCGCGTGACCGCCGCCCTGAGCGGGCTGGCCGGCGCCGCGGCCCTGGTGCCCGGGCTGGGCCTGCTGATCGCTCCCCTGCGCAAAGCGACCGTGCGCGCGCCGGGGCGCCCGGTGCGCGTCGCCACCGAACACGACGTGCGCCCGGACAAACCGGTGAGGGTCACCGCCGTCGGTGACAGCCAGGACGCCTGGGTGCGCCTCGACCGCGTCACCCTCGGCTCGTGCTGGCTGGTACGCGCCCGCGAGGGGGCGCCCGTGCGGGCGTTCTCGACGATCTGCCCGCACCTCGGCTGCGGGATCGACTACGACGCGCAGGCGCGCAGGTTCGACTGCCCCTGCCACGGATCCACGTTCGATCTCGACGGGCGGTGCCTGAAAGGACCCGCGCCACGCGGCCTCGACGAGCTGGAGGTCACGATCGACGCCGGCGAGGTGCGGGTCCTCTACCAGAGATTCCGCACGGGGACGGCCGGCAAAGAGCCGCTCGGATGACCGGCGCATCCGGCTCCCCCGAGCCCCGGCGCGGCAGCCCGCGGCGGTGGCTGCACGACCGCCTGCAGCTGGAATCTCTGGGCGCGGCAATCCTGGGCGGCGAGATCCCGGGGGGTGCCAGCTTCTGGCACGCGCTGGGCGGCGCGGCGGCCGGGCTGTTCCTGGTGCAGGCCGCGACCGGCGTTTTCCTGGCGCTGTTCTATGCGCCGTCGGCACAGACGGCGTGGGCGTCGGTGGCGTACGTGCAGGACCAGCTTCCGTTCGGCTGGTTCGTGCGCGGCCTGCACAGCTTCGGGTCGTCGGCGCTGCTCGTCGTGGCCGGACTGCACTTTCTGCAGGTGCTTCTGTTCGGCGCCTACCGGCGGCCGCGCGAGCTGAACTGGGTCGTCGGATTGGCGCTGTTCGCGCTCACGGCGCTGTTCGCGCTGTCCGGGTCTCTGCTGCCCTGGGACCAGAAGGGCTACTGGGCGAAGCTGGTGGAAGCGACGATCGCCGGCAGCGCCCCGGTCGTCGGCGGCGCGGTCCAGCAGATCCTGCTAGGCGGCGCCGCCTTCGGGAACCTGACGGTCACGCACGCCTACGGGGCGCACGCGCTGATTCTTCCCGCCGCCTTCACCGCGCTGCTGGTGTTGCACCTGTTTCTGCATCGCCGGCACGGGCCGACGACGCGGTGGTGGCTCGGCGCCGGTGAGCTGGCCCGGCGCGCCCAGCCGCGCTGGCCGTATCAGGCGCTACGTGACGTCGCGACGGCGGTGCTGGCCCTGACGGTGGTCGCGGTGGCGACGCTGGCCCAGCACGGCGCGCCCCTGGAGTCGCCGGCGGACCCCACGTCCAGCTATCTGGCGCGACCCGAATGGTACGCGCTGCCGCTTTTCCAGCTGCGCCTGTTCTTCGAGGGGCCGCTGGAGGTCGTGGCCACGATGGTGGTCCCGGGGCTGGCGGCCGCGCTGCTGGTCGCCCTGCCCTTTCTCGACCGCGGGGATCGCAACCCGTCGCGGCGTCCGGCCGACCGGAAGGGCGTCATGGCGGGGCTGGCCTTCGGGCTGGGGTCGCTGGCCGTGCTGTCGACGATCGCGATCGCCAAGGACGCGCGTGACCCGGGGTATGCGCGGGCACGGGCGAGGGAAGCGGCGCGCGCCCGCGACGCGCGCCGCCTGGCGTTGAAGGGGATCCCGCCCGAGGGGGGCGTGGCGGTGTTCCGCAACGATCCGCTGAACCACGCGCGCGAGCTGTGGGACCAGCGCTGCGCCGGCTGCCATTCGCTGGCCGGCACCGGCGGCGACAAGGCGCCCGATCTGAAGGGCTACGACTCGCGGGCCTGGATCCGGGAGTTTCTCACCAACCCCGACGGTCCGCTGCACATGGGACCGGCCAGGATCGAACGGGGCATGAAGCCGGTCACGGGCACCGCCGCCGAGCTCGACGCCCTCACCGAGATGGTCTACGCCGAGACGGGGGCCGCCGACGCCGTGCCGGCGCGGGCCGCGGCCGGGCGGGCGCTGATCTCGGACAAGGACTGCGACAGCTGCCACGAATTCGACGGCGACGGCGAGAACGCGGGCCCGAACCTGAAGGGGCGCGGCACGCTGGCCTGGGTGCAGGCCGTCATCGCCGACGCGGGGCAGCCGCGCCTCTTCGGCGATCGCAACAAGATGCCCCGGTTCGGCGACAAGCTGACACCGTCGGAGATCGAGGACCTCGCCCGCTTCGTGGTGGCGCAAGCGCGCCCGTGACGGCCAGCGGCCAGGCTCACGCGAATTCGACGGCTGCTTTCAGCTGCAGGAACGCGGCGTAGCGCTGGGCGGCGGCGGCGATCGCGGCGCGCTGCTCGGCGGTGAGGCGGTCGAAGGGATGGACCCGGATCGCCACGTCGTCGCGGCCCAGCGCGCGGCGCCAGGTGCCCGCCACCCGCCCTCCCGGCAGCACGCAGGGGGCCAGCATGCCGCCGCCCGCGTTCAGGCGGCGCGCGTGGGCCGGGTCCAGCAGCGCGGCGCGGTCCTTGTAGGCCACCAGGATCTCGTCGAAGGGGGGCACCAGGTGCGCGTCGGCCAGCGCGGCGCGGGCGGCCGGCGTCACGGCCGGGTCGCGCCACGCCGGCTGCCCGCCAAGCGTCTCGCGCGCCAGCTCGGGCTCGACCTGCTGGATGGCCGCCCGCGCCTCCGCCGGCGGTATCCCGGCCCACCAGACGAAGTCCGCCAGGGTGGCCGGCCCGCGGCTGCGGAAGTACCGGCGCGCCAGCTCCGCCAGCGCGCGCTCGCGCGGCCAGGGGGTGCGGGGCCGCGGGACGCGCCCCTCGAGCAGCGCGAACGTCGCGGTCTTGCCGCGCGGAGCGCCGCTGCAGATGACGCCGTCCAGCTCGGCCCGCCCGAGGAGATGCGACAGGCGGCGGCCGTCGGCCGTCGACACGCCGGCGGCCTGCAGCGCCGCGCCCAGCTCGTCGCGGGTCAGGTGCGCGCCACCCGCCAGCGCGCGCTCGAGGGCCGCGCGGCTCCGGCGAAAGGTCGCCTCGTCCAGGTCCAGCTCGCGAAAGCGGCGCGCCGCCCGCCGGATCATGACCGGCGCCACCACCGGCAACAGCCAGTGCAGATCAGACGCCGCCACCAGCTGCCACGTCCACCGCATGGCGTGAGTCCGGATGACGGCGCCCGTCTCGAGGGCGCGCAGGATCGCCGCCTCGGTCACCCCGCGGCCGCCCAGGCGCAGCGCGACGGCCCAGCGCGCGCCCGCCGGATCCTGGGCCTGGATCGCGCCCATCCACGCGACCAGCGCGGCGGGCGCGGCATGCGGGTGGCGCGCGATGGCCTGCGCCGCCAACCGCCGCGCCGCGACCCGTGCCACGTCGGAGAGCGAAGCGTCTGGGGCCCGCCGCGGCATGCCGGCGTTCTAGCAGCCCGCGCGCCGCGAGGGCGGGCGTCCTACCGCCGCGCCCGTCGCCGGCGGACGCCCAGAGCGGCCGCCAGCGCGGCCAGCGAGCCCAGGCCGTACGAGAGGCCGCCCCCGACGTTGCAGCCGCACCCGGTGTCGGCCT
>CAZJMY010000162.1:0-4112 GCA_964546845.1 uncultured Myxococcales bacterium
CCGTGCAGGCTCAGCACGCAGACCAGCGCGGCGAAGCGCATGAGGCGCGTGCGCCAGCCGACCAGCAGCGCCAGGTAGACCAGACCGCAGATCACGAACCCCAGCGCCGCCTCCTCGGTCCGCGACGCCATGAAGAAGAACGAGAACATCCACTGCGTCGGCGGCCGCCAGAGCAGCGTGTGGTTCGGCAGCAGCCCCTCGTTCGTGTAGAAGAGCCGCAGCACCGGCACGCGCCGGAACAGATCGATCAGCAGCACGATCGACACGGCGACGCGCCCCAGGGCGGCGCTGCGCGCGTCCATCGTCAGATACGTCTCGGCGAACTTGCGGCGCAGAGCCGTGAAATCCAGGGCGCGCTTCATGGCCAGCGAAGAAAGAGGCGTTTGTTGGGGACCGACGGCGCCGTCTCGCCGGGGCGCGGGCTGCCGTGCTGGACGACGTAGGCGCGGAACCCGACGATCTCGTCACCCGGGTGCCCCGTGCGATCCGGGTAGTGCAGCATCCATTCGATCAGCGCCTGGTGGTAGACGCCGGTGTCGGGGATCTTCAGGGCGTAGTCGAACACCAGCGACGCGTACCCCAGGCGGGCCGGCACGTCGTCGGTGGGCACCGCCGCCACGCGCCCGAAGGCCTCGTTGAACGGGTCCACGTGCCGCCCCTCGCGCGTGACGGCGTCGAACACCACCGTCTGCTCCTCCAGCGGGGCGTCCGGCGCGAACAGCCCCCAGTTCTGCCGGAGGTTGGCGTACGTGGTCGCCGCCTCCATCCAGTCCGGGCGGTGCTGCAGCTGCAGCGCCTTCGGAAGCAGAAGCGGGTTGGTCGCCAGCACCTCGGCCCCGAAGACCAGGACCACCAGCGCGGCCCCCAGCTCGCGGGCCACGGGCGCCTGCCGCGCGAACCACTCGCGCAGAGGTGCGCGCGCCGGCGCCGCCGCCTTCGCGGCAGGCGCCGCGCGCGAGCCGGCCGGCGGCACCCCGCACGCCGCCAGCCCGAAGAAGGACGAGATCGCCGTCCGGTTACGCGCGAACGCGTCGTATCCGCGGTTCGCGAGGCCCCGGATCCCCGGCAGGCGCATGGGCCACGACCAGAGCCGGCCAAGCGGCAGCGCCGCGAAGATCTGGGCGAACCCGTCGGCGCGGGTCCAGCGCCGGTCCTCGACGGGGTCGAACACCAGGATCGTGCGCTCGAGCAGCGCGGCGTCGACGCCCGCCGGCAGCGCCGCCGCGCGCGCGCTGGCCACCCAGGTGAGGCGCCGGTGGACGTCCATGCGCGCCAGCACCCGCACGACCGCCCAGCAAACGCCGCAATCCGCGTCGTAGATGACCGTCCGCGCCCGCCCCTTCCGTGGCACCAGCCGCGCGAACAGGCGCCACTGCGCGCCCGTCAGCAGGAACGGCAGCAGCGCCATCATGGCCGGCGAGAAGATGCCCAGGTTCACCAGCAACGCGATCCCGACGTGGAGCCCGGCCAGCAGCAGCGCGGCCGCGAACCGGGTCCAGCGCCAGAACAGCGGGGTCAGGACCAGGATCGGCGTCAGCCCCTCGATGGCCAGCGTCGCGCGGCTCAGGAACCGGGTCACCGCGAAGGGCGCGTGCGAGCGGAGCTGCAGGCCCAACCAGGTGACGATGCGGTCCTGCCACAGCACGTAGTGCACGGCCGTCCCGTCGCGCCAGGTAGGACCCGACTTGTAGGCGTAGTTGAAACCGTAAATGACCGCGATCTGCAGCAGCAGCCCCAGGACGGCCAGCGACGTCGTCTCGCGCGCGTCGGGCTCCGGCGGTCCCGCCGCCAGATCCTCGGGCGTCTCGCCGGGTCGCGCCCGCAGGCTGGCCCGCAGCGCGTCGACGGAGAATCGCCGCCCGAGCGGCAGGAACAGCGTCCAGATCAGCAGCTCGGCCAGGACGACCGTCCCGAAGTTCTCGGCGTACAGGGTCCGCTCGTGCAGGCTGACGGTCAGCGCCAGGGACAGCACCTGGAAAAGCCGCGTCCGGTAGCCGACGGTGAAGCACAGGAAGCACACGAACGCGATGAGGAACCAGAGCGCCGACTCCTCGGGCAGCGACGCCATGAACAGGAACGAGAACATCCGCGTCGCCACCGGCCGCCACAGGACGGTGTGGTTGGGCAGCAACCCCAGGTTGCTGTAGAAGTCGCGAATCAGCGGCACCCGCCGCAGCAGGTCCACCAGCAACACGACACCGAGGACGATCCGTCCCAGCCCCAGGCTGCGGTTGTCCAGGCGCAGGTAGGTCGCGCGCAGGTGATCGGACAGGACCCCTGGGAAGGTTCCTTCAACCTCCCGCGACGACCGCGCCGGGCGAGGCCCAGCTCCGTCAACGCGATCGACCACCGGTTACCTCGCCGCGCGCCGCCGGCTGGCCAGATCGACGCCGATTCGGCCCAGCTCGAGCAGCGTCCGCCCCATCGCGACCGGGGTCAGCTTGGACCCTTTGATGTCGTGCCAGGTGTCCAGCGGGACCTCGACGATCGCGCTCAGCGGCAGGGGCGCAACCCCGCCGCCGCCCGCCAGCATCCGCCCCAGAAGCTCGATGTCGAAGGCCCAGCGCGAGATGAACGGCTGCGCCAGCGCGGCGTCCAGCGCCGGGGTCGCCCGGAACAGCTTGGCCCCGCACTGGGTGTCGTAGATGCGGGCCTGCAGGATCAGCGAGGCCAGGCTGGCGAACACGCGCCCCAGGTAGTGGCGCACCGCGCTGCGCTCGATGTCGGTGCCCAGCAGGGCGACCCGTGACCCCATGGCCACTTCCACCCCCGGGCGGTCCAGCGCGGCCGCGATCCGTTTGAGCTCCCGCGGCGGCGTCGACAGGTCGGCGTCCAGGTAGCCGACGGTGACCGCCCCTGCGTCCAGCGCATCCCGCATGCCGCGCCGCACGGCCTCGGCCTTGCCGCCGTTCGGCTGCAGGGACAGCACGCGGACCCGGTCGGGACGCGCGGCCGCGATCTCCGCCAGTCGCCCCGCCGTGTCATCCGTGGACCCGTCGTTCACGAACAGAATGTTCGCACCCGCGCCCTCGCCGGCAAACGCCAGCAAAGGGCCAGCGTCCAGGCGCTGCGCCTCGTTGTAACAAGGCACGACCACGGTCAGGCGAGGCACGGCCGGTTCCATAAGCGAGGGGGTCATCTTAGACCAGATTCTCGGCTACACTGCGCGGCCGAAATGTCGGTTCCGACCTTCGACCCGTTCGGCCGCCCCCCGGCGGATTCCGGCGTCCCCCCGGCGAATGCCGGCGCGCAATCGACGGATGCGGGCGCGCCCCCGGCGGCTGCCGGTGTCCGATCGGCGGATACCGATGTCCCCCCGGCGAATGCCGGCGCCACCGCCGCGGAACCCGGCGCCGCCGCGCCCGATCCCATTCCGCCGGCTCCCGCGCCGGGGCAAAATGCCGACGCACCCGGCGGGGCCGCCGCCGCTGGCGACGGCGCGGTCGCTCCGCCTCAGGTCGCGCCGCCATCGGCGCCCCCCGCGACGCTGCCGCCTCTGACGCGCGCCGTCCGCGCGCTGGGCTTCCTGACCGCCGAAGGCGCCTCCCTGGGTCTGGCCGGGTGGTTCGTGCGCGTTCAGGACCGGCTGCTGCCGTACGTGACCAGCAACGCGCTGCCACCGCGCGCCCGCAAGTTCGTCATCGGCGACATCGCGGCGGGCGCGCTGCTGCTGCCGCTCATCGGCCTGGTCGCGATCCTCTGGAAGCGGCTGGGGGGCCTGGGTGCCGTCGAACGGGTCGCGCGCCGGCTGGCGCCGCTGTCGCTGATCGGCTTGGTGCCGCTCTTCTTCAACTGGGAGCTCTGGTACCAGGGGCGCGAGCTGACCTTCCTGGGGCTGGTCTCCGTCTTTCTGCTGGGTCTGCAGGGGCTCTGGCGCGTGTCGCTGGAGGCCGGGCCCATCCTGCCGGCCCGGGTGCGCGCCCGGGTCGTCGCGCCGCTGTCGCGCGGGCTGGCGCGCCTGGCCACGGTGCGCTGGCTGCCGTTCACGATCGTCGTCCTCGGGTGGGTCGGCTACACGATCTACTTCTCGGTCATCACGCTGCAGCACCACTACCGGCTGGAGACGATGGGCTGGGACCTGGGGATCGAGAACAACCTGGTCTGGAACGCCG
>CAZJMY010000163.1:0-4974 GCA_964546845.1 uncultured Myxococcales bacterium
CGCGCTGTACGCGATCGGGCGGCTGCACGCGCTGGCGCGCGGCGACCACGCCGATCAGTTCCCGCTGCCGACGGAGACGGTGCGCTCCGTGCAGCGGCCCGTGGCGCTGGCCGCCGGGACGCTGCTGCACGACGTCGGCAAGCCCTACGGAAGCCCGCACAGCGAGATCGGCGCCGGTTTGGCCGTCGACATCTGCCGGCGGCTGGGGATCGAAGAGGACGACGTCCGGCGCGTGGAGTTCCTGGTCCGCCAGCACCTGGTGATGGGGCAGATGTCGCAGCGCCGCGATCTGGACGACATCGGGATGATCTCCGACTTCGCGACGTTGTGCGGCGACGAGGAGAACCTGCGCGAGCTCTACTTGCTGACCTTCTGCGATCTGTCGTCGGTGGCGCCGGACGCGATGTCCAGCTGGAAAGAGACGCTGCTGGGCGAGCTGTACTCGCGCACGCTGGCCTTCTTCCGCCGCGGACCCGACCTCCTGGGCGCGGAGCGCGCCGAGATCGTGCTGCGCCGCCAGAAGCGCGCGGCCGCCATCCTGGAAGAGCCGGAGAACGCGCCGGCGCTGGCGACGCTGTTCGGCGGCTTCCCGGACCGCTACTTCGCCGACAACTCGGCGCTGCGGATCGCCAACCACGTGCGGCTGATGCGCGCCCGCCGCAAGGCCGGCAAGCACGCGATGATCGACGTCGACCACCACGAGCGGCTGGGCGTGACCGAGATGGTGCTGGCGGCGCGCGACGTGCCGGGCTTGCTGGCCGAGGTGGCGGGCGTGCTCTACGCCAACCGGGTCGAGGTCCTGGACGCCGCCATCTACACGCGCCACGCCCCGGATGGCCTGCCGACCGAGGAGCCGGAGGCGCTGGACATCTTCCGCGTGCGCGACGCCATGGGGCGCGCCGTCACCGACGAGGCGCGCTGGCAGAAGGTCCGCGAAGACCTGGAGTCGGTGCTGTCGGGGCGCGTGACCGGCGAGGCGCTGGTGGCCAGCCGCCCGCGCGGCGAATCGGTGGCCGCCTGGCGGACGCCGGCGGTGCCGACCGAGCTGAAGATCGACAACGACGTGAGCCGCGACTTCACCGTGCTGGAGGTCGTGACCGAGGACCGCCCCGGCACGCTGTACGCGATCAGCCGGACGCTGTTCGTCGAGGGGCTGGACATCCACCGCTCGAAGATCGCGACCGAGGCCAACCGGGCCATCGACGTCTTTTACGTGCGCGACAAGGCGACGCTGGTGAAGATCACCGACCCGGCCCGGCAGGCGCAGCTGCGCAGGAGGCTTTTGGAGCTGCTGGCGCGCAGATAGACTGCGGCGATGAGCGCGTTCGCCCCCGTCGTCTGCCTTGTGATGTCACTGCTGGCCGCCGCCGACCCGGGCGGCGCCGCGTCCCTGCTGGAAAAGGGCGAGCGTCTGTTCCGCGATGGGGACGTCGCGGGCGCGCTGTCCGCGTTCACCGAGGCGGCGGCCGCCGATCCGCGCGACGCCCGGCCGCACTACCTGAAGGGGGTCGCCCTCGAGAAGAAGGGGGACGCCGCCGCCGCGGCCGCCGAGTACAAGCGCGCCATCCAGCTGCAGCCGCAGATGGCGGAGGCCCACAACAACCTGGGCGCCATCCTGCTCGGGCGCGGGGACGCGGCGGGCGCCGCCACCGAGCTGGAGGCCGCCGTCCGCGCCAAGCCGGACTACGCCGAAGCGCAGTACAACCTGGGCGTCGCGCGCGACGCGCAGGGGCGGCCGGCGGACGCGGTCGCCGCCTACAAGCAGGCCGTGCGGCTCAAGCCGACCGAGCCGAGCTACCGCCTGAACCTGGGGGCGGCGCTGCGGAAGACGGGCGATCTCCCGGCGGCCACGGCGGCGCTGAAGGAGGCCACCCGGCTGGCGCCCCGCGACCCGCTGGCCTGGGTCGACCTGGGCATGCTGCTGTCCGACCAGAAGAGCTACGACGAGGCCGCGGCCGCGCTGGACAAGGCCACCAAGCTCAAGCCCGACTATGCGCTGGCCTGGAACCGGCTGGGTCGCGTCGCGCTGAAGCGCGGCAAGGTGCCGGAGGCAGTCGCCGCGGCCGAGAAGGCCCGCAAGCTGGATCCGCAGAACGGCGGCTTCGCGGCCGACCTCTGTCGAGCGCTGTTCGAGGCCAAGGACGCCGCCAGGGCGGCCGGCGCCTGCCGGTCGGCCGTCGAGCTGGACCCCAAGAATCCTCTGGGCCACTACGAGCTCATGAAGGTTTTAGTCGCCAAGGGCGAGTGCCCGGCGGCCAAGGCGGAGCTGGGGAGGTTCAAGGCGCTGCCGGGCGTCAAGCCCGAGGCCCAGAAGCAGGCCGACGCCATCGCCGCCAGCTGCAAGAAGTAGCCAAACGGCGCCCTCAATTTCTCGTTTCCGTTTCGGGCGCGTCTGATAAATTCCCGAGATGCTGCCGGACGGTCATCTTCGCGAAGCGCTCACGTTCGACGACGTGCTCCTGGTCCCCGCCGATAGCGACGTCGTTCCGAAGGACGTCGAGGTGCGAACGAACCTCACGCCGAACATCCGGCTGGCGATCCCGATCGTGTCCTCCGCCATGGACACGGTGACCGAATCGGCGACCGCCATCTGCATGGCGCGCGAGGGCGGCATCGGCATCCTCCACAAGAACCTGACGATCCCCGAGCAGGCGCTGGAGGTCACGAAGGTCAAGAAGGCGGAGAGCGGGGTGGTCGTCAACCCCGTCACGGTCGGCCCCGATCAGAAGCTGGCGGCGGCGCTGGAGCTCATGAAGCGGCACGAGATCTCGGGGTTGCCCGTGGTGTCCGAAGGGCGCCCGGTCGGCATCCTGACCAACCGGGACATCCGGTTCGAGCGCAACCTGGACCAGCCGGTCAGCGCCATGATGACCCGCAAGCTGATCACCATCAGCGAGGGGACCAGCGTCGAGAGCGCCAAGGAGCTGCTGCACAAGAACCGCATCGAGAAGCTGCTGGTGATCGACTCGGGCGGCTACCTCAAGGGGCTGGTCACGATCAAGGACATCGAGAAGGCCCAGGCGCATCCCGCGGCGGTGAAGGACGACTTCGGGCGCCTGCGGGTCGGCGCGGCCGTGGGCGTCGGCCCGGACCGCGACGAGCGGGTCGACGCGCTGCTGAAGGCGGGCGCGGACGTCATCTGCATCGACACCGCGCACGGCCATTCGCGCCAGGTCGTCCAGGCGGTCGCCGACGTGCGCCGCAACTTCCCGAAGGCCCAGATCATCGCCGGCAACGTGGCGACGGGCGAGGGGGCCCTGGCGCTGGCCAAGGCCGGCGCCGACGCCGTGAAGGTGGGCATCGGGCCCGGCTCGATCTGCACGACGCGCATCGTGGCCGGCGTCGGCGTCCCGCAGATCACGGCCATCACGGACTGCGCCAAGGCGCTGGCCGGGCAGAACGTGACCGTCGTGGCCGACGGCGGCATCAAGTACTCGGGCGACGTGGCCAAGGCCATCGCCGCCGGCGCCAACAGCGTCATGATCGGCAGCCTCTTCGCCGGCACCGACGAGGCGCCGGGCGAGATCATCTTGTACCAGGGGCGCAGCTACAAGGTGTACCGGGGCATGGGCTCCATCGGCGCCATGCGGGCCGGCAGCCGCGACCGCTACTTCCAGGGCGAGGTCACCAGCGACGCCAAGCTGGTGCCCGAGGGGATCGAGGGGCGCGTCCCCTACCGCGGCGCGCTGTCGCAGTCGCTGTACCAGCTGATCGGCGGACTCAAGTCCGGGATGGGCTACACCGGCTGCCGCACGATCGAGGAGCTGCGGACCAAGGCGCGGTTCGTGCGGGCGACGGCCATGGGGCTGCGCGAGTCGCACGTGCACGACGTCATCATCACCAAGGAAGCCCCCAACTACCGCGTCGAGCAGTGAGTGGAATGTCGCAGCGCGATCTGATCCTGATCCTCGACTTCGGCGGGCAATACACGCAGCTGATCGCGCGCCGCGTGCGCGAGCAGAAGGTCTACTCCGAGATCCACCCCTTCAACGTGCCGGTGTCGCGGATCCGCGAGCTGGCCCCGCGCGGGATCATCCTGTCGGGCGGACCGGCCTCCTGCTACGAGGCGGAGGCGCCCCGCATCAGCAAGGAGATCTACGAGCTGGGCGTCCCCATCCTGGGCATCTGCTACGGCACGCAGCTGACCGCGCTGCTGTTCGGCGGCAAGGTCGTCCCGGCCGAGCGGCGCGAGTACGGGCGCGCCACGGTGCGGGTGAAGGGGGCCGGCAACGACCTCTTCCACGGCTTCGCCCCCGACGAGGAGATCCCCGTCTGGATGTCGCACGGCGATCGCGTCGACGCGCTGCCGGAGGGGTTCCAGCTGGTGGGGGAGAGCGCCAACTGCCCGGCGGCGGCCGTGGCGGCGCCGGCCCGCAAGTTCTGGGGCGTGCAGTTCCACCCCGAGGTGGCGCACACGCCGCGCGGCGGCGAGATCCTGGCCAACTTCCTGTTCCGCATCTGCGGCTGCACGCCTACCTGGACGATGGCCGGGTTCGTCGGCGAGGCGGTGGCCGCCGTCGAGGCCAAGGTCGGCCCCAAGGCCCACGCCGTCTGCGGTCTGTCGGGCGGCGTCGATTCGTCGGTGGCGGCGGCGCTGGTACTGAAGGCCATCGGCACGCGCCTGACCTGCATCTTCGTCGACACCGGGTTGCAGCGGGCCGGCGAGGCGGCGCAGGTCGAGTCGTTGTTCCGCGACGCCTTCAAGGCGGACCTGCGGGTCGTCGACGCCAGCGCGCGCTTCCTCGAGAAGCTGGCCGGCGTCAGCGATCCCGAGCAGAAGCGGAAGATCATCGGCCGCGAGTTCATCGCGGTGTTCGAGGAAGAGGCCAAGAAGCTGGCCGGCGCCAGGGAGGCGGAGTTCCTGGTGCAGGGGACGCTGTACCCGGACGTCATCGAGTCGGTGTCCAGCAAGGGGCCGTCGGCGACCATCAAGTCCCACCACAACGTGGGCGGCCTGCCCGAGCGGATGCACCT
>CAZJMY010000164.1:0-1864 GCA_964546845.1 uncultured Myxococcales bacterium
GCGCGCGAGCTCGTCCGACAGCGAAGGGTCGGTGGCCTGTCCGTTCAGTGGATCCCCTGCGCTCATGAGGCATGCCTTTCCAGAGGTCGCGTCAGAGCGCTGACGCTGCGGCTCGCCTCCGCCGCCGACTCGCGCATCAGACGCGTCTTCTTCATCCGCTTGATGGCTGCCGACACCGCGATGGCGCCCGCAATCAGGTGCAGCACGGCGATGCCGCCGAACGCGATGGGCGCGGGGCAGACCCGCGTCAGCGCCAGGCCGATCGCCAGCCAGGCGAACGTGTAGCCCAGGGTCAGCACCAGCCCGGCGATCACCAGCGTCGCGACGCCCTGGCCGTAGCTGCGTAGGTCGGACGCCAGCTCCAGCCGGGCCAGCTTGATGTGGTCCGCGATCAGCTGGCCGAGGCCATCTGCCGTCTCCCGAAGAAGCCCAACGACCCCATCGGGCGCGTCCTGTCCCGCCTGCCGCGACATCACGGACTGGAACCTAAGCACGGCCGTTTGCGCTGCAAGCGCGTGGCCGTGGGTTCAGGGACCTTGATTTTTCCAGGTTGGACAGACGTCGTGCAGCTTGCATGTCTTACAGGGAAGGCCCTGCCAGATGCTGTCGATCATCTCTTGCGCGCGATCCAGCAGGCCGTCGTCCGTGCCGGCGAACCCCAGCTCGAAGTTGCGCCGCCCGGTGCCCTTGGCGCCCAGCCCAGCGCCGGTCCAGTTCGCGCTGCCCACGTAGATGAAGGTGCCATCCACGATGACGGTCTTGAAGTGAACGCGCGGACAGGCGCGCAGCTCCAGCGCTTTTTTGAGGCGTGGGCGCCTGGCCAGCGCCGCGCGGAAGGCGCGCGAGGGGACGCCGGCGTGCAAGATGCGCAGCTCGACCCCCCGGGTGGCGAGCTCGTCGAACACGCCCAGGATCGACCGGTAGGCGCCTGATGCCGAGCGGGCGCCCACCCGCAACGTGCGGCGGCGCCCGGGCGCTGCGCGGTGATCCTCGACCATCAGCTCCTTGAGGTTCGCGGTCGCGATCCAGACGCTGCGGCGCGCGTCCATCACCGCCTGGACCACGCGGTCGTAGTGGCCACGGCCGCCCACCAGCTCCAGCGTGAACGGGCGCGCGGGCTCGACGAAGTCCACCGCCGCTGCTTTATCCGACGTCGTTGGTGGCGGCGGGCGACAGCGCCAGCGTCAGGGGCGCCTGCGCGAGCTTCTGGCGCGGCTCCTCGGGGGCCGTCACCGAGAAAGGCCGCACGTCGATCTGCGGGCGGTCGGTCAGCTCTTTCTTGCCGCGCGCGCCCAGCTCTTCCAGCTTGCGCGCCGACACGACCGTCCGCCGCTCGAACGAGACCATGGCGACGTTGAAATGCTTGACCGCCTGCCCCAGCGACTTGCCGAGGTCGCTGAAGTGGTCCAGCACCGTCGCCACGCGCTCGTGAAGGCGGCGCCCCTCCTCGCTGATTCGCTGCGCGTTCTCGGCCAGCCGCTCTTCGCGCCAGCCGCACGCGATGGCGCGCAGCAGCCCCAGCAGCGTCGTGGGCGTCGCCACCAGCACCCGCTGCGCGAAGCCCTGCTCGATGAGCTCCGGCATCTGCTCCAGCGCGGCCGTGTACAGCGCCTCGCCCGGCAGGAACATCACGACCACCTCGGGCGCCACACCCAGGTCGTCCCAGTAGCTCTTGGCCGAGAGCTTCGCGATGTGCGCCTGCACCTGCGTCGCGTGCTGGCGCAGCTTGGCTTGGCGCGCCTCCTCGGTCGGCGCCTCGCGCGCCTCGAGGTAAGCGGACAGCGGGGCCTTGGCGTCGATGACGATGTTCCGGCCGCCCGCCAGCTTCACGATCATGTCCGGGCGCAGCCGGGTCTCGCCGCCG
>CAZJMY010000165.1:0-9512 GCA_964546845.1 uncultured Myxococcales bacterium
GGGGCTGCAGTATGCGCACGACGCGCGCGACGGGCAGGGGCGCCTCATCGGGCTGGTCCACCGCGACGTCAGTCCGCGCAACATCTTCGTCACCTACCACGGCGTCGTGAAGCTGCTCGACTTCGGCATGGTGAGGAACCCTGCCGGGCCGAAGAGCGTCCCCGGCGTGTTCAAGGGCAAGTACGGCTACTGCGCCCCGGAGCAGCTGGAGAGCGGGCGCATCGATCGCCGCACCGACGTCTTCTGCCTGGGCATCGTCCTCTGGGAGTGCCTGACGGGCATGCGCCTCTTCGACGGGGCGACCGACCCCGAGACGATCGGCGCCGTTCGCTCGCGCCCCGTCGATCCACCCAGCCTGCTGCGTCCCGAGGTGCCGGCTGCGCTGGATCAGATCGCGCTGCGCGCGCTGGCGCGCGACCCCGCCCAGCGCTATCAGAGCGCCGCCGAGATGTCGGAGGACCTGGACCGTTTCCTCCTCAGCCGCAGCCACCGTCCCACGACCAAGACCGTCGGCCAGTGGATCGAGTCGCTGTTCGGCGCCGAGCGCGCCGCGCTGAAGAAGTCCATCAGCCAGGGCGACAACGCCGAGGGCGCCCTGCAGCGCCTCAACGCGCTGGAGAGCGCGAAGCCGGCGGCGCGCAGCCTCGAGGGGTCGTCGAACCGGGCCGTGAGCCATCCGCGGGCGCTCTGGTCGACGAGCTTCGACGCGCCGCTGCCGGGGGGCAGCGTTCCGGAGCCGATGCCGTACGACGAGAACGCCTCGACGCGCCCCGTGAGCGTCGTCGACCAAGCCGCCCCGACGGCGGAACGCCCGTTGCCGCACCCGGTCCCGCTTCCGGTGCCGCTGCCGGTTCAGCAGCAGGCGCCGCGGCCCCGTTCGAAGGCGCCGGCGCGCATCGCTCTGTCGCTGGTGGTCCTGGCCGGTCTGGGCGCGGCGGGGATGTTCGTGATGCGCGGCCAGGGACCCGGCGGCGCGTCCACGGCGGCCGCCCCGGTTCAAACGACCGCCACGCTGGAGGTGCACAGCCAGCCCGAAGGCGCGTCGATCTTCGTCGACGGGCGCCCGACCGGCCTCAAGACGCCGGCGACGATCAGCGGCCTCCCGGTGGGACGGACCCTGAAGCTGCGCATCGCGGGCGAAGGGTACCGGCCGGTCTCGCGCGAGACGACACCCGCCGCTGGTCCCCCGCAAACACTCTCTTTCACTCTCGAGCCTGCCCCAGCGAGGAGCGACAAATGACGAACACGAAGCGGACTCGATTGGAAGTCGTGACCGCCTCGGCGCCGGTCCCCGCGCCGCGCCCGCGGTCGGCCGGCGGCGTGGTGGCGACGGTGGCCGCGGTGCTGGCCTTCGGGGCGCTCGGCGCCGCGGCCTGGCTGGCCAACGCGGAGCTGGAGCGCGTCCTGGCCAACCAGGACGACGAGGCGCTGGCCCAGGCCTCCCGTACGCTGGAGGAGCTGGTGAACCGCCAGCGCGAGCAGCTGGTGTCGGAGGTCAAGGTGCTGGCCGACGACAACCGCATCCGCGCCACGGTCCTCGCCCCCAAGTTCGACCAGGCCACCGTTCAGGACGTCCTGGAGGATCTGCGCAAGTCGTCCGGCGCCACGCTGCTGGCCGTGCTGGATGCCGGCGGCAAGGTGCAGGCCGTCACCGGCGCGACCAGCTTGCGCGAGGTGGACCTGAGCGCGTCGACGGCCGTGCGGGCGGCGTTCGAGCGACCCACGTCGGACATCTGGACGCTGCCCGATCAGGTGCAGGTCATCGGCCTGGCGCCCATCCGTTCGGGCAGCGAGACGCCGGCGCTGCTGGTCAAGGGGCTGCCGCTGGCCAAGGCGCAGCTCTCCACCGTCGAGACCGCGCTGGGCGTCGCGGGCGCCGTCTTCATCGGCGACCACGTGGCTGCGTCCAGCACGTCGGACGCGCGGCACGAAGAGGTCGTGCGGGGCGCGGCGCGCATGGCCGACGGGGTGGGCGATCTGGCCGTCGGCGCCGGCGCCTATCGCGTGAAGATTGGCCGCGCCGGCGAGGGCGCCACCGCGGCGCGCCTGGCCTGGGTCGTTCCGCGCCGCCGGGCGGTCGAGCGCGCGCGGACGCTGACGCTGCTGCTCTGGTCTTCGGTCCCGCTGGGGGGCCTGCTGTTGTTGTTTGGGCTGGTCAATTCACGACGAACGAACGGAGGGAATTCGTGAGCAACTCGACGTGGTCTCGAACGAGGCTTGCCGGCCTCATCGCCGTCTCTTTCGCGCTTCCGCGCATCGCGCTGGGAGCGGAAGCCTCCGACGTAGAGGATTTGCGGCGCGAGGTGCGTCAGCTGCAGGCGCAGATGCAGGCGCTGCGTTCGGCCATCACGGAGGCCGCCGAGCTGGATCGCCAGCGCGCGGCCGTGATGACGCGCGCGTTGAAGAATCTGCCCAGCATCCCCGAGGCCGAGTACGCGGCGCCCGCCAAGAGCGAGCCGGCGCCGGCCCCCTCCCGTTCCGCGTCCGCCAGCGCGGCGCCGCCGGCGGCGCGCCGTGAGTCGGCTGCCAGCGCGGCTTCCCGCCACGCCTCGGTGAGCGAAGGCTCGGCCGGGGTGATCCACGGGAAAGTCGCCGTCCCGGCGGGAGAGCCGGTGGCGTATGTGTACGTCGAGAACGTCATGGCGCCGCCGGTGAAAGGCGAGCACAAGGTCATTCAGCAGAGCGGGAAGAAGTTCCTGCCCGGCTGGGCGGTCATCCAGCGCGGCACGACCATCTCGTTCCCCAACAACGACAACATCTATCACAACGTGTTCTCGCTCAGCGCCGGCAACTCGTTCGACCTCGGGCTCTACAACGCGGGTAGCGAGGCCAAGTCGCACACGTTCATGGAGCCCGGCCCCGTCGACGTCTATTGCAACATCCACCCCGACATGGCCGCGCGCGTGCTGGTGGTTCCGAACCGCTATTTCGCCAAGGTGAAGCCGGACGGAACGTTCGAGATCGCCGGCGTCCCCGCCGGGCGCCGCAAGGTCGTGGCCTGGGCGCCGGGCGCCAGCCCCGCGATGGACTGGGTCGAGGTGGGGGCTGACAAGCCTGCCGAGCTGAGCCTGAAGCTCGAGCCCAAGAGCGGCGCGCACAAGAACAAGGCCGGCCAGTCGTACGGGTCCTACGAGTGAAGTCCAAAACATTCGGCGGACCGCTCGCCGCAGTCACCGCCCTCCTGGTCGGGGTGACCGGGTGCGCCTCGACGAGTACGACGGAGAAGACCATCGAGCCGGCCGCGGCGCCGGACACCGCGTTCGTGCTGTCGCGCGATCCGGCTCCTGCGCGCAAGAACGAGGCGGCCGACGCCAGCCAGGTCCACGTCGGCGACCTGTGGTGGCCGTTTCGCGGCAGCTACCTGAAGGTGCCCGAGGCGGCAGCGCGCGATCGCGACGCGGAGATCGGTGAGAAGACGGCCCCGAGCGGATTCTGGGACGAGCAGACGGCCGTCGAGACCATCCACATCTGGAGCACCTTCTGCAACGAATGCCACGGCGGACGCCGCCGCATGGAAGACGTCGTGAAGATGCCCGGGCCGGCGGCGAACTGGGGGCGGGGAGAGGGGCTCTTCTTCGGGATCCGCCGCCCGTACGCCGAGATCTTCCGCACCATCTCGAACGGCAAGATCGAGCGGGAAGGCAACCGCTGGAAGATGCCGGCCTGGCGCGGAAAGCTGGCCAACGAACAGATCTGGTCGTTGATCTACTTCATCGAGTACCAATCGGGCGGCATCGAAGGCCGCTTCCCGCCCAGCCTGTATCCGCGCGGCGAATCGGTCGACCGACAATGAACGTTTGCAACCGACGTGTAAGGTCATTGCCGAGTGTTACCAATTACGGATATCTCAGCCGTTGATCGGATTTCCGGAATTGCGATACAGTTTTCCTCCGCGCATTGCGGGCTTTGCCAACGGAGGAATTCGATGGGTAAACGGCTTATTGTTTCGTCGAGCGGCTTGATGCTGGTGCTGGTCGGATGTGGAGGTACGGGGGACTCGGCGGGGAATACAACCGTCGTGAGCGAGTCGGCGCTCGCGGCAGCCGTGAACCCCGGAGGCGTGGCCGAGACGGTCACCACGACGGGGACGATCGATCGCAGCAACTCCTTCTTCCAGCGGCTGGGAACGAACGACCGCACCTGCGAGACCTGCCACTCGGCCAATCAAGGGTGGACGCTGACGCCGCTCGGGGCGACGACGGCGTTCATCACCAGCGGCGGCCACGACCCGCTCTTCTTGCCGCACGACGAAGGGGCGCGGCCTGACGCCGACCTCACGACGTTCCTCCAGCGCCTGGTGGACTTCGCGCCGACCGTCCTCGCGCGCGGCTTGACCCGTTTCACCCGAACGAACCCGACGACCAGCGAGTACGACGTCACGGCCGTGAGCGATCCGTCGGGCTTCTCGACGACGGCGGCCTTCCTGAATTTCCGGAGGCCGACCCCCACCGCGAACGAGGCCCTGGTCTCCAGCGTGACCTGGACCGCCGGCCCGGGGCTGGTCCGGAACAGCCTCTCGGGGCTGGTGGGCGGCGCGGCCAACCTGCACGAGCAGCGCGACCCGACCACGCCCGTTCCCGCCGACGTCGTGCAGGCCCAGGACGACTTCCAGCTGGGCATCTTCTTCGCGCAGTCGGTTGACGCCGCCGCCGGCCGTCTCGACAGCGACGGCGCCACGGGTGGCCCGACCAACCTGATGAACCAGCCGTTTCACATCGGGATCAACGACATCCAGAACCTCGATCCGTCGGGGCAGCCGTTCTCGCCGAAGGTGTTCAACCTGTTCGACGCGTGGGCGGTCTACGCGCAGGACGCCGACCACGACCACGATCACGCGAACGCCTGCTCGTCCTGGATCGCGAACGACCGGGGGCATCGCCGCCGCGTGGCCGCCGCCCGCGCCGCCATCTACCGCGGCCAGGAGATCTTCAACAACACCACGTTCACGGTCACCGGCGTCAATGGCCTGAACGACGTGCTCGGCCAGCCGGCGGTGACGGCGACCTGCAGCACCTGCCACAACTCGCCCAACGTCGGCGGACACTCGGTGGTCCGGATGTTCGACGTCGGGACGGCCGACCAGCCCAACTGCGACTCGATCCTCCCGCTGGTGACGGTTAAGAACAAGACGACGGGCGAGACCCGCTCGGTCTGCGACCTCGGCCGCGCGAACAGCTCGCACAAGTGGGCCGAGATCGGCACGTTCCGCGCGCCGCCGCTGCGCGGACTGGCCGCGCGGCCGCCGTATTTCCACGATGGGCAAGCCGCGCGCATCGAGGACGTCGTCAACTACTTCGATCGCCGCTTCCAGATCGGACTCAGCGGCGACCAGAAGAGCGACCTCGCGGCGTTCTTGCGCGCGCTTTGACGACGGAGCACCCACCCGGCGATGGCAATCAGCGACAACGACAGCTTGCAAGCGCCGGAGGGAGCTGACGACGACGGGGAACCGACGATTCCCCAGGCCAGGAACCCACACACGAAGAACGGCACGGCGACGGACCAGGTCCCCGCCGTGCCGTCTCCGTGGGTACCCGGAACGCGGTTCAGCAGCTACGAGATCGAGTCGAAGCTGGCGACGGGCGGCATGGCCGAGGTCTGGCGCGCCAACATCAAGGGCGTGGAGGGCTTCGAGAAGCGCATCGTCATCAAGACGATGCTGACCCATCTTCATCAGCGTCCGGAGCTGGTCGAGATGTTCGTCAGCGAGGCGTCGCTGGCCGCCCGGCTCAGCCACCCGAACATCGTCGACGTGCTGGATTTCGGGCAGCTGGAGGGGCGGTACTTCATCGCGATGGAGTACGTCTCCGGCATCACGTTGAGGCTCGCGCACCGGCGGATGCTGGCGGCGCGGCGGCGGCTGCCGGTCCTGATGGTGTTGCACGTGCTGTCCGACATCTGCGAGGCGCTGCAGCACATGCACGAGCTGTCGGACGCCGACGGCGAGCTGGGGCTCATTCACCGGGATCTGAGCCCAGAAAACGTGATCATCTCGACCAGCGGCTCCGCCAAGCTGATCGACTTTGGCGCCGCTCGCGCCACCGCGCGCACGCAGCCCGGGCGGCTGTTCGTCGGCAAGTACCGCTACGCGGCGCCCGAGCGGATCGCCAGCCGGGGCGAGGACCGTCGCAGCGACGTGTACTCGGTCGGCGTCATGCTGTTCGAGTGCCTCGTGGGGCGGCGCCCCTTCGACGGCGCGGACTCCGAGGTCATCCGGGCGGCGACCACCGCGGCCTGCTGCGACCCCGCCGCGGCGGACCCGACGATCCCGGCCGCCGTGGCGGCCGTCGTTCGCAAGGCGACCGCGCAGCGCCCCTCGGATCGTTTCGGCAGCGCCCGCGAGCTGGGCGTGGCGCTGGGCGATTGCCTCCGCCAGCTCGACGCGTCCAGCAAGGAACGGGACGTCACGGGCGCCCTGTCGGCGTTGCTGGACACGGAGGTGGGGACGTCGGTGGTCGCGTCGGTCGTGTCGTCCGCGTCGGACGTCGAAGGGGTTCCCGAGGCGATCGGCCTGCCGGACGACGGGTCGACGTCGGGCATCGCGCTCAACGAGCGCGAGATCCTGGAGGCGTCCGGGCCGCTGCCGCGCGAGGCGTCGCCGTCGGACGACGAGACCCGCCGCGTGAGCTTGCCGGTGCCGCCCGAAGCTTTCGCGCCGCCGGCGCGCGACCCGGTCAGCCCGGCCGTCCAGCTGTTCGACCAGGGCATCCAGCTGCGCGCCGAGGGGCGCTTTCAGGAGGCGCTGCAGGCCTGGGAGCGGGCTCTGGAGCTGGCGCCCAACAACCGACTCTACGAGGGCCACGTGCGCCGCCTGCGCGCGCAGCTGGCGGCGTTGCACCGGCCGGGCCCGTCCGACGAGCCGCGCTCGGCGTGAGCGCTACTGCTTGATGCCCAGCTTGCGGAGCATCACGCAGAACGTGGTGTAAGGGACCCCCGCCAGTCGCGCGGCCTCGCGCCGTTCGCCGGCCGTCGCCATCTTCGATCTCAGGAACGTCTCTCGGTAGCGCCGTTCCGCCACGCTGAGCGGCAGGGCAGGGACCGTCGGGACGACGTTGCCGGCCGACGCCGTTTCCGCCTCCCGCCGGGCGATCCGGAGCTCGCGTTCGGTCCGCGCCAGCTTCGCGAGCGGCTTCAGGCCGCGGTCGAGCCATTCCTCGAGGTGGTCGGACGCGACCAGGCGCTGCCAGCCCAGGTCCATCGCGGCCTGGACCTCGGGATCGCCGGCGTTCTCGACGACGAACACGATCTCGATGCCGGGCGCGATGCGCCGCAGCTCGATCGCGACGGCGACGCCGCGGCCGCTGCGGAACATGAGGTCGATGATGGCGACCTCGGGCTGCTCGCGCGAGGCCGTCTCGTACGCGCTGGTGGCCGTGGTCGCGAACAGCGGCCGGACCCCCCGTCGCTGCCAGGCCCACGCCCGAATGGCCGCCGCCCGATGCGCCACGGCGTCGACGACCAGCACCACCGGAATGCGATGACCGACCGCCACCGCGTCCCGCTTGGCGGGCCCGTCAGGCGTCTGTCGCGCATTTGGGTCGACTTCAGGAATCGTGGAGTCGTACGAACCCGTGCCCATCTTGCTTCAGCCAGCGCGCAATAACGAGATCCGGAAACATTATCTCACGGTGGCCGCAGATCGAGCGGGCAAATTCGAGCCTCGGACTCTCGCGTTAGGAAACGTTCGCCAACGAACACAAACGCGCGCTGGACAACGTTCGCCAATGACATTCTGCCGACGCGCGCTTCCGCCAAGCTCGACCGTGGCGCCGTTCACGCTCGCGGATGAGCGTTCGCTTCATGCGGGGAGCTGCCGGCGCCGCTCCAGGTTGTCGCGACGTCGCCGCCGCCGGTGCCGGAGGCAGGCCCCGATCAGCAGCAGACCAGCGGCGCCGCCGCCCGACGCGCCGCCGCCGTCACGCCCCGTGCGGCAGCTGCAGCCGCCGCTGGAGCCGGTCTGAGACGAGCCGCCCGTCGACGTGTCGCCGCCCGTCCCGGGGCTGCCGCCCGTCGAGACGGAGCCGCTGCCGCCCGTGGCCGACGCGCCGCCGGTGGCCGTCGTGCCGCCGCTGCCGGAGACCCCGCCCGTCGCGGAGTTGCCGCCCGTGCCGACGGCCCCGCCGCTGCCGACGGTGCCGGCGCCCCCCGTTCCGTTCGCCCCGCCGCTGGCGCTCGCGCCGCCGCTGCCGGTCGTCCCACCGGTCCCCGATCGGCCACCACCGCCGGGCGCTCCTCCGGTTGCGTTGGTTCCGCCCGATCCGGGCGCGCCGGCCGCCCCCGAACCGCCGCCCGTCCCGGAGCTGCCCCCGGTTCCGCCGCCGGCCGGATCCGCCGGTGGCGTCCCCGTGAAGCCGGTCGCGTTGTCGGCCGTCATCGACAGCACGGCGATCCCGCCGCCGAAGGTCACGTTCGCGGGGCTGTGCGTCGACAGGTTGTACGGCGACGACCAGTCGCCCGCCAGCCAGCCGCTGGGCATGGACGACGCGTTGAAGTCCTCGCGCCACTGCATCTGGAAGGCGCCGTTCGCGTAGGACGAGTACTGCGCCCAGCTGATGTACTCGTGCACGGGCAGCGTCGACGGATCCAGCGTCCCGCCGAACGAGGAGTTTCCCTCCCAGGTGTTGAAGTGCATGGACATGCCCTGGGCCGCGTTCTGCGTGTACTCGGTCACGCTGGCGCCCGTCACCTTGCGCACCTGCGTGCCGTCGATGAGCCACGCGATGTAGTCCGGCGTCCACTCGAACGCGTACGTGTGGTAGTCGCTGCAGATGTTGAAGGAGGGGGTGTTGACCTGGGAGCTCTGGGTCCCCTTGCCGGTCCAGATGTTCGTCTGAAGCTTGCAGGTGGCGTTGGCCTTCTCGAAGTCGAGCTCGTTCCAGGACGTCGTCGACGACGAACCGTCCTTCCACAGGAAGAACGAGCTGACGACGCCTTCACCGGGCGCGAACCGGATGCGCGCCTCGAACCGCCCGTAGAAGTAGGCCTGTGTTCGGTAGAGCTCAGCGCTCTTGACGGCAGACGCGGCTCGCGGCACGAGCACGCCGATGAAAAACGCCGCCGCGGCGAGACGCGGCGCGGAAACGGCCCATGAGCGGAATCGGTTGACCAAGCTGAACCTCCTGCTGTCGCTGCGCGGTGGGCGAGCGATGAACGCATCACCCCTACAGCAGCAAGAGTCCCAGGTGGCGACGTCGGCTCTCTCGAAAGTGGCCGCGTCACTTCTGATAAATGATTTCGCTGAATCGTCCATTGGTTCGCGACAGTGGCGAATTGATGGGATCTGTCACGCGTCTCTGTGCGCTCGTTCCGCTGATGGTCAGCCTCGCGCTCGGCTGTTCCAGCGGCGGCTCGGGCGGCGGGTCGGGCTCGGGCGGCACCGTCACCGGCTCGGGCGGCGCGACCGGCACTGGCGGCGCGACCGGCACCGGCGGCGCGCGGAGCACCGGGGGTTCGACCGGCGCGGGCGGCGCCAGCGCGGGAACGGGGGGAATCGTCGCCGGAACCGGCGGCGC
>CAZJMY010000166.1:0-5610 GCA_964546845.1 uncultured Myxococcales bacterium
CCGTGTCGCCAGCGGCGTCGCCCGCGGGGGCGTCAGCGGCCTTGGCAACGGTCCAGGCGGTCGGGAGCATCACGGCGAGGGCGAGGAAGATCGTGCGAACGAGCGTCATGTGTGACTCCTGATTGGGGTTGGGTGCGGCCCCGATGGTGCCGGGCCGCGGCCTTCCACGATGCACTGCACATGCCACCCGGGTGGCTCCGCTCCGACCCGCAAGATCAGCCACTTACGCCGGCAAGGGCGCCCCACGGAGACATCCGTGAGGCAGTTCTGCGTCCGCTTCGTGTCCGCCATGTGGCGAACCGCCCCACATCCGGATTCACTTGGTCGGGGCGGTCAAAATCGCGATGTGGCTGGCCCCGGCCTTCTTGGCCGTGGACATGATGTCGACCGCCGCGCCCAGAAGGACGTTCTTGTCGCCGCGGATCAGCAGCGTCTCCGAGTTGGCGTCGGTCAGCGCCTTGCGGATCTCCGGCTCCAGATTGGCGACCTCCACCTTCCGCGTCCCCAGGTAAAGCTCGTTGCCCTTGGTTACCGTCAACACCGGGTCGGTGTGGCGCTGCGACACCGGGCCGGCCGCGTTCGCCTTCGGGAGCACGACCTTCATGCCGGCGCGCGACGCCACCTCGGACTCGACCAGCGCCGTCGAGGTCACCATGAAGATGATGAGCAACACCAGAAAGACGTCGGTCAGCGGGGTGATGTTGATCTCCGCGACCACCGACTCGTTGCCGACGTCGGCGTCGTCGCCACCGCCGCCGCCGTCGTCGAGCTGAACGTTCATTCCCATGGCGTGACCCTCAGGCGCTGGGGCCCGCGGTTTCGGGCGCCGCCGCCGGGGCGGGCGCCGTGCGCGTCTTGGGCATCTCGCTCAGCGCCGACAGGAACTCCTCGCAATACAGGCGGTACTGCATCGAGATGCTGTTGATGCGGGCGACGAAGTAGTTGTAGGCGATGACCGCGTAGATCGCGACCATCAGGCCGGCGGCCGTCGCGACCAGCGCGGCGGCGATGCCCTGCGAGACGACCTTGAAGCCGCCCGTGCCGGCGACGGACATCGACTGGAACGCCTTCAGGATGCCGACGACCGTCCCGAACAACCCGACGAACGGCGCCGACGAGCCGACCGTGCCCAGCGCCCACAGATAGCGTTTCAGCGTCAGCACCGTCGCGCCGCGCTGCGAGTTGACCGCCTCCGTCGTCTTTTGAGGCGTCTTCTGATAGACGCGCAGGCCGCGCTCGAAGACGTCGGCCAGCGGCACCTGAGACATCTCGGAAAGGGCCGCCGCCTTGCCCAGGTCGCCGCGCGCGATGGCGTCGATGACCCGGTCCTTGAACTCCTCCGACTTGGGGATGATGTTCCACAGGGCGTAGAGGCGTTCGCAGATGACCGCCAGCCCGGCGAGGGACCAGGCCAGCAGCAGCGACAGGATCAACCACTCGTCCCGAACCAGGTTGCGGATCGTTTCCCAGGACATGAGCCGCGGAGCATAGCAAACCCTGGTTGTTCCCCGCCGGTGAGCCGTCGCCCTATACTGGCGGCATGACGACGGCTCAGGCGGAGGCCCTGCGCCCGCCCCTGGAACGGCGCCGGTCCGGTTTCGCGGCTCGGCTGGTGGCCGTCGAGCTGTTCCTGACCGCGGCCGAGATCCTGGCCATCGTCGGCCCCACGCTGGCGCTGGCCGCTCACTCTCTGCGCGCCAGCGGCGAGTCCTTCCGCATCGCGGCCCTGTTGATCGCGTCGATGGCGGCCGGCTGGGTTCGCGGCGCGGACCTGCTGCGCCCGCTGGTGGCCGCCCGCGACGCGAAGCGCGCCGGCCGGGCGCTGGACCCGGCCGGAAGCGCCGCCGCCGAGGCCGCCATGCGTCGGGCGCCGGTCGAGGTCGCCGCCACCCGGTTCGGCATCTGGTCGCTGGCGGTCGCGTACCTGGCCATCCGGCTGGGGACGGGGGGCCTGCTGGCCTGGCCGTCGACGATCGGCCTGGCCTGCATCGGCATCTTGCACGCGGGCGGCGCCGCCGCCGCGCGCGGCGCGCTGTGGGGGCGGATCCTGGGGCGCACCCGCCGCGCCATCTTCCCGAACTTCGACGCGCTCCGCGAGTTTGCCGGCACCTACCGGCGGCGGCTGTGCCAGAGCGCGTCCGCGTTGCTCGCCGCCGCCCACGCGGTCAACGCGGCGCTGATCGCCGTGTTCACGGACATGACCTCCGCGCAGTCGGGGACGCTGCTGGCGCTGACCGTCCCGGCGCTGATCGTGCCCATGGGGCTCTGGTACCGGTCGCTGGTCCGGCGGACCCGCCCCATCGCGCGGTACCTGAACGCGGCTGCCCGCCGGGCGCCCGCGCGCGAGGACCCCGAGGCGGTGGCCGCCTTCCGCGCCGGGCAGGCGCTCCCCTACCGGCTGGCCGGCTCCCAGGCGCTGGCCTGCGCGTTCGGTGTGGTCGCCGTCGTGCTGGTCGGCCGCCGCCTGTGCGGGTACGACGCGGCGACGGCCGGCCGCCTGCTGGGCGCCAGCGCGCTGATCCTGCTGGCCACCGGCCTCTACGAGATCCTGCTGCTGCGCGACGTGCTGCGCCCGCTGCTGAGCCAGATCGGCGCGCGCCACCGGCTGCCCGTCGCCGAGATCCGCGCGCCGATCACGCTGCGCGCGAAGCTGGTCCTGTTCTTCACCAACGTCGCCGTCTTCACCTCGGGCCTGGTGCTGCTGTTCGCGCTGTCGCCGCGGCAGGCGCTGGCGACGATGCTGGGGTCGATCGCGCTGGCGCTGGCGCTGTCGCTGGGGCTGGTCCTGCTGATCGTGCGCGACATGGTGACGCCAATCGCCGCGCTGGAAGAGCGCTCGGACGAGATGGCCCGGGGCGAGCTGGCGCGCCCGGTGCCGCCGGCCGGCGAGGCCGACGAGATCGGCCGCCTGTCGTTCGCGTTCGAGGAGATGCGGCGCGCGCTGCGCGACAAGCTGCGCTCGACCGAGTCGCTGAACATCGATCTCGAGCGCGAGGTCCGCCGGCGCACCGAGGTGCTGGAGCAGCGCAACCGCGAGCTGCACGACGCGCTGGAGAAGCTGCGGCGCGCGCAGGACGATCTGATCCGCTCCGAGAAGCTGGCCTCGATGGGGCGCCTGGTGGCCGGCATCGCGCACGAGATCAACAACCCCGTCAACGCCGTCATCAACACGCTGGAGCCGCGGGGCGAGGCGATCCCCGCGCTGGCCAGCGCGCCCAGCGGCGACGGAGCCGCGCGCGCCGCCGCCGAGGCCGACGAGATGCTACGCGTGGTCCGCCGCGGCGCCGCCCGCACGAAGGCGATCGTGCAGGCCCTGCACAACTACTCGCGCGGCGACGAGCAGCTGCCGCGCGACCTGAGCCTGTCCCGCAGCCTGGACGACACGCTGGACCTGCTGCGCCACCACCTGCGCGACGTGCAGGTCGAAAAGGCCATCGAGCCGGACCTGCACGTCACGGGCTTCCCGGGGCAGATCGATCAGGTGTTCATGAACCTGATCACCAACGCCGCGCAGGCGATGAAGAGCGGCCCCGACGGGAAGCCGGGGACGATCCGGGTCGCCGCGGGCCGGCGGGACGACCGCATCGAGATCACCGTCAGCGACGACGGCCCGGGCATCCCGCCCGAGGTCCTCCCCCGGATCTTCGATCCGTTCTTCACGACCAAGGACGTCGGGCAGGGCTCGGGGCTGGGGCTGTCGATCGTGCACGGGATCGTCGACCGGCACGGCGGCCGCATCCAGGTCGAGAGCCGGGTGGGTGAGGGGACCACCTTCCGGATCAGCTTGCCGGCCCGCGCCGCCGCCCCGGCCTGATCGTCGCCGTGACAAAGTGGCAGCCGGCCGCCAGCGGGCCGCGGCAGGATGTCAGATTGACACCCAGGTGGCGCGGTTCGCCAATCTGACGTACGATCCGGTTCAATGAATTCGCGTGGTTGCCTCGCTTCAGCGAAACTGGCATCCGGGTTGATAGGGCCCGGGGGATGGATCTGATGCCCGGGGACCGCGTGGCGCCGACCATCCTGGTGGTCGACGACGAAGCGTCCATCGTCGAGTCCCTCCACAAGATCTTCGAGCGCGAGTCGCTGCGGGTCCTGACGGCGGGCTCCGGAGGCGAGGCGCTGGAGCTCCTGCGGCGCGAGCCGGTGTCGGTGCTGTTGACCGACCTCATGATGCCGGGGATGTCGGGCATGGATCTGCTGCGGGCCAGCAAGAGCATCGCGCCCGAGACCGAGACGGTCCTCATGACCGCCTACGGCACCGTCGAGAACGCGGTCGAGGCGATGAAGCAGGGCGCCTACGACTTCGTCACCAAGCCGATCAAGCGCGCCCACCTGCTGCGCGTCGTGGGCAAGGCGATGGAGAAGCGGTCGCTGGTCCAGGAGAACCGCTCGCTGCGCGCCCAGCTGGCCGCCGAGAAGCGGCGGGCCCTCATCGGCCAGTCGCTGGCCTGGCGCCGGACCATGGAAATCGTGATGCAGGCGGCGCCGTCGCAGGCGACCGTCCTGCTGCTGGGGGAGTCGGGGACCGGCAAGGAGCTGCTCGCGCGCGCGATTCACGAGAGCTCGGCCCGGGCCAGCGGCCCCTTCGTGCCGGTGAACTGCGCGGCGCTGCCGGAGACGATCCTGGAGGCGGAGCTGTTCGGCTACGAGAAGGGGGCGTTCACGGGCGCCGTCCAGCGGCACGACGGCCGCTTCGTGCAGGCGGACGGCGGGACGCTGTTTCTCGACGAGATCGGCGAGATCCCGACCCACGTCCAGGTCAAGCTGCTGCGCGTCCTGCAGGAGGGCGAGGTCGAGCGGCTGGGCGGGCGGACGCTGAAGGTGGATCTGCGGCTGGTGGCCGCCACCAACCAGGACCTGCGGGCCGCCGTCCGCGAGGGGCGCTTTCGCGAGGATCTCTACTACCGCCTCAACGTCATCGCGGTGCCGATCCCGCCGCTGCGCGACCGCCGCGACGACATTCCGCTGCTGGCCGAGCACTTCCTGCAGCGCTACGCGGCCCGGAACAACCGCCACCTGACCGGGTTCTCGCGGGCCGCGGCCGAGGCGCTGGCCCGGCACGACTGGCCGGGCAACGTGCGCGAGCTGGAGAACACCGTCGAGCGCGCCGTGGTGCTGTCGCGCGGCAGCGCCATCGAGATCGACGATCTGCCCCCCGAGGTGCGCAGCGGCGGCGCGGCGATCGGCGACGGCCGGACGCTGTCCTTCGTGGTCGGCACGCCGCTGGAGGAGATCGAGCGGCGGGTCATCCACGCGACGCTGGCCCACGTCGGTGGCGACAAGCGCCTGTGCGCCCAGCTGCTGGGCATCGCCACCCGGACCATCTACCGGCGCCTGGAAGAGGAGCGGGGCGAAGGCGAGCCCGCCGCCGAGGCCGAGCCGGCCGACCCGGAAGTGCCAAATTGGCAGCGCTCTTCCGTGGGGAGCTGAACCTAAAGCACTGAAATCGCGGGGTTTCTTTCGCGGCCCGGCTGGTCCCGGCGTTGCTTGAGAGGTCACCCCGGTCCTCCATGGAGACGCTGCTCCGAAAGTATCTGTCCGCCGTCGATCTGGTCGTGATCGCGATCTGCGCCATCTTTGCGGCGCGGGCGACCGCCACCGCCATCGACG
>CAZJMY010000167.1:0-12572 GCA_964546845.1 uncultured Myxococcales bacterium
CTTGCGGATGACGCGGTAGCGGTTGTTGATGACCCGCCCCGTGAAGTTCAGCCCCAGCGACTCGTCGTCTTCCTTCGGGAACTGCAGCTTCGTGCTGGACTGCTCCAGCGCCGCCAGCGGCACCGGCATGCCCTTGGAGATGCGCGCGTCCCGCCCGTTGGTGGACGCAAACAGCGGAGCCGCGGCGGCCAGCAGCTGATCGCGCTCGACGCGCTCGTCCTTCATCTGCTGGTCGTAGAGGCTGCGCAGGAACTCGGCGGCGCGCTCGGCGTCGGCGCGCGGCGAGATCTGGGTGATGATCTCCGACAGAGCCTTGCGCATCTCCTCGGCGGACTGGAAGCGGTTCTCGCGCGCCGGCGCCAGCGCCTTCAGCAGCAGCGCGTCGAGGTTGGGCGTGATCCACGGGGCCTTCGACGACGCCGGCTGCACGCGCGGGTGGCGCACCAGCGACATCGCCGTCGCCGGGTCCAGATTGGCCAGCTGCAGGTACTGGTTGCCGGTGACCAGCTCCCACAGGACGACGCCCAGGCTGTAGACGTCGCTGCGCGCGTCGGCGGCCTCGCCCCGCGCCTGCTCGGGCGACAGATACGACGCCCGCCCGAACACGACGCCGGGCGCCGTGTTCTCTTGCTTCAGCACGCTCCGCGCGAGGCCGAAGTCGGTCAGCTTCACCTCGCCGAAGTAGCTGAGGAGGATGTTGGGGGGCGCGACGTCCCGGTGCACCAGCCTCAGGTCGGCGTGGCTGTGGACGTAAGCCAGGGCTCGCGCGATCTCGCGCCCGATGTGCAGCGCGACGTCCAGCGGGATGCGCGTCCGGGTGCGGACGCAGCGGTTCCAGATCTCCCGCAGGTCCTTCCCCTCGACCAGCTCCATCGCGATGAAGAACTCGCTGTCGACCTCGCCGGCGTCCAGCGTCGGGACCAGGTTGGCGTGGGACAGCCGAAGCACGACCTTGGCTTCGTCCAGGAACCGGTTGGCCTTGGTGCGGTCGGTCTTCTCGGAGATGACTTTTTTGACCACACAGAACTTCTGGAAACCGATCTCACCAGCCGCAGCGAGGTAGATCGCCCCCATGCCGCCACGCGCCAGCGGCTTCAGGAGCACATACTTCCCGAACTTGAGCGGAAACGTTTCGGCCATTACAGCTGCCGGCCCCGGATCGTAGGACATCGCGGCCGCGGACGCGAGTCGATTAGACGTGCCCCCCAGCGGGGTTCCCCGGACGGACCTCACTCGCCGATCTCGAGGTCGCGCTCGGCGGATCCGCCGCGCAGCGCCGTGACGGGGAGCTGAACCGGGCCGGCCGCCCCACCCCACGCCTGGCGCAGGACCGCCACTGATCGGGCCCGGGCGGGCGCCGGGCCTCCAGGATCGTACGCGCTGCGGCGCAGCAGCTCAGCCGTGGACGCGCCTGCGGCGGCCCGCCGCAGGCCACGCCAGGCGATTTCCCGGACCGCGGGGTACGCGTCAGTCTCCATTACATCCAGTAAGAGCCCCAGGCGGCGGTTTCTCGTCGGCGCGTCCGCAGGCGGCGGCGCGGCGGCGATCGCGTCGGCGGCGATGAGCCGCCCGACCGGCCCAGCCGCCCGGATCGCCTCCGCGGGCGCCGTCCCCGCCGGAACCCGGCCGCCGTCCGGGTAGCGCCCGATGCCCCAGAACCCCCGGGCCGCCGCCTGGGCCCAGGCAGCCGTCCGGTCGACGTGGCAGCCGGTGCAGGCGTCGGGCCGCCCGGCCGCCGCCGCGCGCCCGGGATCGGGCACCTCGATCCGGTGGCTGCGGTGGACGTCCAGCACGCCGTAAACGATCCGGGGCATGTGGCAGGAGACGCAGCGGGCCCCGGCCCGGGCGGGGTCGTGGTGCGCGTGCGCCGCCAGCGCCGGCGCGGCCGCCAGCTCCGCGTGGCACCCGGTGCACATCGCGTCCGGCTGGCCGGCGAACCGCGCCCGGATCTGCCCGCGTGGATCTCCCTCGTGCATGCCGTGGCAGGTGGTGCAGGTCAGCGGCCCGCGCATCGCGCACGGCGACTGCAGCAGCCCCTGGTACTCGTAGGCGGTCAGCCGCGCGGTGCCGTCGCTCCAGAAGCGCGCGGCGAATGCCCCGCGGTCGCCGCGCAGGGGCGTGTCGCGCCAGAGGGGCGCGCTCTCGATCGCCAGGTCGTCGCCGGGGACGAACGGGTCGCCGTGGGCCAGGAACGGCCCGACGTCGTCGGCCAGCCGCTGCCCGTGACAGCGTCCGCACACGTCCGCCGAACGCCCGGGCGACAGGCGGGACGGGTTGACGATCGTGGGGTCGGCCGCGCGCGTGGCCGCCAGCCGGGCGCGCCGGGCCGGGTTCGCGTTGCGGGCCACGTGCTCGGCGCCGGGTCCGTGGCAGGCCTCGCAGGCGACGCCCAGCTCGGCCACCGTCGTCGCGAAGCGGCCCGTTTCGGGATCGCGCGCCGGGTTGGGCGCGACGTTGTGGCAGAAGACGCAGTTGTCGTTCCAGCGGGTGACGTGGCGATCGAAGTCGCCGCCCCCGAACAGCGGCCGTCCGTCATCGGCCGCGGCGCCGCCGCCGGAGGCCGGGTCGGGATCTCGAAACAGGAAGGCGCTCGTCATCGGAAACCAGCGGCGGTCGGTCACGCTCCAGGCGACCGGCAGCCGCCAGTACGTATCGGCGATCTTCGTCAGATATTGCTGGTAGCGATGCGAGCCCACCGTGCGGTCCACGGTGGCGAGGCGATCGGGCTCCCCCGGCCGGCTGAACGTCATTTGAAAGCGCCCGCCGGCAGCGCGGTCCATCCGCGCGGTCACGCCCGCCGAGACCAGCGTCGCGCCCCCGAAGTCGCCTTGCACGAGCTCCGGCGTCGCCTCCGCCGTCATGGTCCGGTGAAACGTCCGCTTC
Source organism: uncultured Myxococcales bacterium (assembly GCA_964546845.1). GTDB lineage: Bacteria > Myxococcota_A > Polyangia > Fen-1088 > Fen-1088 > JADGRB01. Next base: position 2,884 of record CAZJMY010000167.1, read on the forward strand.
CAGCTGGCCAGCCGGTCCAGGTGGCAATCCCGGCACGCGGCGGACCCGACGTACGCCACCCGGTGCAGATCCCGCGGCGTCGCCAGCTCGACGTCGATTCGATGCCGCCGCACGGCCGCCCGCCCCACGAACCCCGCGGCCGCCAGCACGAACGCGGCCCAAACCCAGCGCCGACGGGTCACCCACCCTTCTTATCCGACCTTCGTGCCGCGACGCCAGAGCGCCGTCCAAGCACGAAAAGGCCGCCCTCTTCACATGCGTTTTTGCGCGAGCGCGAGGCCGGTCTTCGCGCTGGCGTTGTCGGGGTCCAGCTTCAGCGCGTCGGCGTAGGCCTGGGCCGCTTCCTTGTACTGCCCCAGCCGGAAGTGCGCGTCGCCCAGCAGCACGTGCGCCTTGACGCCGCCGCCACGATCGACCGCCCGCTCGGCCGACTGGACGGCCTCGACGTAGTTCTTCTCCTGGAAGGCGATCTCGGCCAGGCCCAGCAGCGCCGCGCGACGGTCGCGCTTGGACTTCGCGACCTTCTCGAACAGCGCCTGCGCCTCGGCGAACCGCTCGGCGTGCAGCAGGCGCTCCGCGTCCTGAAGCATGCGGCGGTTGTCGGCCGCCGACGGGACCGCGGCCGGGCGGGCTTTCGTCTTCGCGCCCGTGTCGGCGTCGTCGTCACGAGCCGCCTCGTCCTTGGCGGCGTCCGTGTCGCCCGCCGCTTCCTTGTCGGGCGCGGCGGCCACGGCCGGCGCGGGCGCCGGCGCCGGCACCACCGGCGGTGGCGGCGCGAGGGCCGGCAACGGCGGCGCTGCCGGCAGCACCGCCGCGGGCGGGTGATGGGCGTGACGCCGGTGCAGCGCCGCGCTGGTGACCAGATACCCGACGAACAGCACCAGCGCCCCGCCCGCGCCCAGCGCGATCGAGGTGTACCAGTACTTCTGCCGCATCCGCTCGTAGAGCCCGCTGGCCTGCGCCGCCCCGCCCCGCAGCGCGCCCAACACGCCCGCGCGCGGAAACTTGTCGGACTCCACCGGCGGCGCCATCCCGAACCCGGGGAACAGCGCGTTGGCCAGCGTCGTCAGCTCGCGCCCCATCTCGTCCATCGAGCGCGGACGGTCCCCGGGCTCGCGGGACAGCGCGCGCATGATCAGCGCCTCCAGCTCCGGCGGGACGTCGCTGCGGAACGCCGACAGCGCGTCCGGCATGGTGTTCGCCTTCTTGTGAAGAATCTCCATGAAATTGGAGCCTTCATAGGGCGCCTTGCCGCTCAGCATCTCGTACAGCAGCCCGCCCACGGCGTAGATGTCGGACCGCGGGTCCGCCGGCTTGCCGGCCGCCTGCTCGGGCGCCATGTACTCGGGCGTCCCCATCGTCATCCCCGGGTGGGTCAGGCGCCGCCGGATGTCGCCGTTCGTGTCCTTCTCGTTCTCGAAGTCGCCGTCGCTGCCGCTCTTCGCGATGCCGAAATCCAGCACCTTCACGAAGTCGGGCTGGCCGTCGCGGTTCAGGATCAGCACGTTCTCGGGCTTGAGGTCGCGGTGGATGACGTTGACCTCGTGCGCCGCCTGCAGCGCGCGGCAGATCTGCGCGCCCACGTGCAGCGTGCGCGCGACGTCCAGCTTCCCCTGGCGGTAAATGAGCTCGCCGAGCTCGATCCCCTCCAGGTACTCCATGACGAAGAAGAACGCGCCGTCCGGGGTGGTGCCCGAATCCGTGACGTCGACGACGTTGGGGTGCGAGATCTTCGACGCCGCGCGCGCCTCGCGCCGCAGCCGCTCGACGAGGTCGGGCGTCTGGCTGTAGGCGGGGTGCAGAATCTTCAGCGCCACCCGGCGGCCGATGTCGATGTGCTCGGCCTCGTAGACGCGCCCCATGCCGCCTTCGCCGCACAGGCGCCGCACGTAGTAGCGCCCGCCGACGACGGTGCCGATCACCGCGTTCGACAGCGACCCGCCGCTGGGGTCCAGCGCCCGCTCGGCGGTGGTCGGCTGCGGTTGCGGCGGCTTGGGCGGGGCGGCCGCGTCCGGCTTGCCCAGCGCGGCGCGCGCCTTGTCGAACCGCATCGGGATCGACAGCACGGTCTCGCGCATAGGCCGCTCTTCGGTGTCGGCCTCGAACTTGTCGGGGGGCGCCTTCTTGTCGCCCGCGATCGGCGCCGTGTTGGCCGACGACGACTTCGCCGACGGGCGCGGATAGGTCACCGCGTACCATTCGCGCGCCCGGGCGATCACCTGCTCGCGCTCCGCCCGCTCGGCGGCGATGTCCTGGTCGTAGAGCTCGCCCAGGAACTTGGCGACGCGCGTGGCATCCGTCGCCGGCGAGGTCTGGGCCAGGAACTTGGCCAGGTCGTGGCGCAGCTCTTCGCAGGTCGTGTAGCGGTCCTTCAGATCGGGCGCCAGCGCCTTCAGCGCGATCCGGTCCAGCTCGGGCGGGACGCGCGCCGCGCGCTTGGACGGGGCGGCGATCTCGGGGTTGCGGACCCGGCGCAGGAGCTCGTCGGAGGTGAGCTGATCTTTGGGCGCGCCCGGCGGCCGCGTCGACGGGAACAGCTGCCGGCCGGTCAGCAGCTCCCACAGGATGATCCCCGACGCATAGAGATCGGTGCGGCCGTCGATGGACTCGCCGCGCGCCTGCTCGGGCGACATGTAGCTGACCTTGCCGTAGATGATCCCCGGCGCGGTCTTTTCGATCTTCAAGGTGGACGACGCGAGGCCGAAGTCGGTCAGCCGCACCTCGCCGCTGTACGAGAGCAGCACGTTGGGCGGCGAGACGTCCCGGTGGACCAGCTTGATGTCCCCGAACGTGTGCGCGTAATGAAGTCCGCGCGCCAGCTCGCGCACGATGTGGGCGGCCACGTCGACGGGGAAGGCGATCCCCTTCTTGGCGCAGCGGTTCCAGGTGGCGCGCAGGTCGCGCCCCTCGACGTAGTCCATGGCCAGGTAGATCTCGCCGCCGGCCTGGCCGGAGTCGAAGACCGGCACCAGGTTGCCGTGCGACAGGCGGACGACCACCTTGGCCTCGTCGCGGAACCGTTGCAGGTATTCCTTGTCCGCCAGGTGCGGCAGCACGGTCTTGATGACGCAGAGCTTGGCGGTCTCCTCGGGGCCGGACAGCGCGAGGTACAGCGCGCCCATCCCGCCCCGCGCCAGCGGCTTGAGCAGGACGTAGGACCCGAACTTCCTGGGAAACTCGTTCATTTCACGCGGGCGTTTGCCCGGCGGTCCCGCCGACGGCGAACTGCCGCGCGCCGCGGCCTTGATCGCGTCTTCTTGGGTGGTGGGGGATCGGATCAGGGGGCCGCTCCTGGTGAGACTTTCCAGCATCGGACCACGGTCAAGTGCTCGCTTATATTGACAGGGCGGGACAGTACCCGGTCGTCATCGACGCATTTCGTCCACTTCTGAAGGGCGAGCCCCGTTACACCCCGAACGTCACCCATTCCGGTCGGCTGTAGGGCGTGGGCCCACGTCCGCGCCAATCTGGTGCGGGGCGCGAAAGCGTCCCAAAATGGCCGCGTGTCTCGCCCCCGGCTCAGCCTGGTCCTGGCGATCTGGGCCGGCGTGGCCGGGTGCTGGACGCAGACGATCGGGGGCCCCGGCCAGGAGGCCGCCGGCGGGATGGGCGGCGCCGGGGGGACGACCCCGCGGCAGCGGTTCCAGATCACGCCGGCGAGCAACCAGCTGGATCTGCTGCTCGTGATCGACGACAGCGCGAACGACGCCGCCCAGCAGAAGCTGGTCGCGCAGCTACCGACGCTCGTGCAGAGCCTCGAAGCGCTGCCGGATGGCCTGCCGGACCTTCACATCGGCGTCATCTCGACGGACATGGGCGCCGGCCCGCAGCCACCGGCGGGGTGCACGAGCACCGGGAAAGGCGGGCAGCTGCAGAGCGCGCCGCGCGGCGCCTGCACGGACACCACGCTGGCGCCGGGCGCGACGTTCATCTCGGCGGCGGCTGGGCTGCGCAACTTCACGGCGCCGCTCGAGCAGGTCCTGCAATGCATCACGCCGCTCGGCTCGGATGGCTGCATGTTCAGGCAGCCGCTCGCGGCGATCGTGCGGGCGCTGGGCGCTGACGGCGCGCGGCCCCCGCTCGCAAACCGGGACTTCCTGCGGCCGGCCGCGGCGCTGGGCATCTTGATCCTGTCGACGCACGACGATTGCTCGCCGGCGCCGGGCAACACGGACCTCTTCGCGGTCGACGCCGCCGCCTCCGGCCTTTCCGACCCGCTGGGCCCGCCGAACACCTACCGCTGCAATCGGTACGGGCACCTGTGCGACGGCATCGGCGGCAGCATGCTGATCGGGATGCCCCCGCTGGCGCTGCCCTCCGACCCGAATGGAAGGCCACCCTTCGTCGAGCTCGAGAGCTGCGCGGCCAACGACCTGCCCGGCGGCCGGATGACCACCATCAGTGACGTGGTGAGCGCCCTGAGCTTGCTCAAGGGCGGGGACTCGGGACGGATCTTCGTGTCGACGATCGCCGGGCCGGCCGCCCCTTACGGCGTCGCCTGGTCGCCGGCGGGCGCCGCCAACCCCGCAAACCCCAGCGAGCTGTGGCCGTCCGTGATGCTGTCCTGTGGCGCGGCGGGCGACCCGGCCCTGAACCCGGCGACGATGGCCGTCGCGACCGACGGGACCCAGGGTGAGCCGGCGCTGCGGATTTCCCGATTTGCGCAGGCGTTCCCACACGGGCTCAACACGTCGATCTGCGACCCGAGCTACGGCGCCGCCATGACAGACGTCGCGCAGGGTCTGGGCAGCGCCGCGCGCGGGCTCACCTGCATCGGCGCGCCCGTGCCGCTGACGGCGTCGCTGCAGCCGGACTGCACCGTCGAGGCGACGTACCTGACCGCGATGACGTCGCCGGTGCGGGCGTCGATCCCGCGATGCACAGCCGACCTGGCGATGGACGTCCAGGCACCCTGCTGGCGCAGCGCGTACGACACGGCGCTGTGCCCCAGCGGCGGCTACACCATCGAGGTCATCCAGGATCCGAAACTGCAAAGCGCCGCCGGGCTGGTCTTCGACGTCTCCTGCGCCGCCTGCGATTCGCCCACGCCCGCGCCGGGCTGTTATTGACCGCAACGCCGGCTGTGGCCGGCGACCGCGACGCCGGCTGTAGCCGCGTTGGTACAAAAGGCGCACAATGCTCGCAGGCTGCGGCTGCGCCGACGCAGCGGGGCCGCCCTGGCGACGCAACGCGATCATGTCTGACTACGTCCTGGCGATCGACGACAGCCCGACGATCCTGAAGGTCATCGAGACGGTGCTGGCCGAGATCGGACACCGGACCGTGTCCGAACGGGACCACGGGCCGGCGCTGGCGCGCGTGCGCGAAGCGGGCGCGTCCCCGAGGCTGATCTTGCTGGACGACGCGATCCCGGGGCGCGACGCCGCCGACCTGTGCCGGCGGCTGTCGGCGGACGCGGCGCTGGCGCGCGTGCCGGTCGTGCTCATGACGACGCGCGGGCAGGCCGGCGATCTCGAGGCGCGCCTGGCCAAGCTCCCGAACGTGGCGGACAGCATCGGCAAGCCGTTCTCGCCGGACGCGCTGCAGGCGATCGTCGGGCGGCTGGCGGGCGCCGTCGCGCGCGGTCCCGCCAGTCCGGCGCTGCGCGAGGCGCTGGCACAATCGACGGACGCGGGCCTCGCCGAGGCGCGGGCCTTCGCGGCGCTGGGGTTCGCGCTGGCCGGAGACCTGGACGCGATCGCGATGGGACAGGTGTTCGAGCTCCTGGCCGAGCAACGTCAGACGGGCGTGCTGCGCGTCGTGAACACCGCCACCCAGGCGCGCGTCGAGCTGGCGTTCCGGGACGGACGCATCGACTTCGCGACGGCCGTCGGGGTGGCCGAAGACCTGATGCTGGGGCGCTTCGTCGTCGAGACGGGCGAGGCGGGTCCGGACCGCCTGGCGGCGATCCTGCAGGAGCGCGCCCGCGCGCGTCCGCCGCTGCCGCTCTTCGGGGCGGACCTGGTGGCGCGGAAGGTCATCTCGCCCGAGGCGCTGAGCCGCGCGTTGCTGCGCCAGACGTCCGAGCTGGCCTACGAGACGCTGCGCTGGTCGTCGGGCTTCTTTCATTTTCGGCGCGACGCGGACCCCGGCCCCGCCGCGCGCGAGTCGGCGCTGCAGATCCAGGTCGACCGCATGCTGCTGGAAGGGTTCCGGCGCGTCGACGAATGGCGGGTGATCGAGCGCGAGATCGCCACCTTCGACGAGGTGTTCGTGCGCAACGAGATCAAGATCGACGAGCTCCCCCGGGGCACGCTGACGCGCGAGGAGCTGGCCGTGCTCGACGAGATCGACGGCCGCCGCACGGTGCGCGACGTGGTCCGCCGCCTGCGCATGGGATCGTTCGACGTTTCCAGGATCTTCTTTCGCCTGCGACGCGCCCGCATGATCCGCCCGCGGCTACCACCGACGGCCGCCTGAATCCGGTACACTCGCCGGCGTCATGGCGAAGGCGCAACTTCAGTCGCTGCTGGATCGGGGCGTGCGGGTGGTCGACCCGGGCCAGGTGTTCGTCGACGACGACGTCGATCCCGCGCGCATCCACGCGAGCGCGGTGCTGTTTCCCGGCACGCGGCTGCACGGCAAGCGGACGTGGCTGGGCCCGGGCGCCCAGGTCGGAACCGAAGGACCGGCGACGCTGGTCGATTCGGTGTTCGGCGAGGGGGCGTCGATCGCGGGCGGATATGCGAAGGGCGTGGTCCTGCTGCGGGGCGCCTCGCTGGGCTTCGCCGGCCACGCGCGTGAGGGAACGATCCTGGAAGAAGAGGCGTCGACCGCGCACGCGGTCGGCTTGAAGCAGACGATCCTGCTCAGCTTCGTGACGCTGGGGAGCCTCATCAACTTCTGCGACGTGCTGATGGCCGGCGGAACCTCGCGCAAGGACCACTCCGAGGTCGGCAGCGGGTTCATCCACTTCAATTTCACGCCGTGGGGCAAGGCCGGCGACAAGGCGACGCCGTCGCTGATCGGCGACGCCGTGGACGGCGTGCTGCTGCGCCAGAAGCGGATCTTCCTGGGCGGGTCGTCGGGGCTGGTCGGCCCGCGCGCCGTCGGCTACGGCAGCATCACGGGCGCCGGCCAGGTCGTGCGGCGCGACGTCGGGCCGGGGCGCCTGGTCGTGCACACCGGCGCCGCCGTCGACGAGCCGCTGGACAGCCCGCGCGACGAGCGGATCGACAAGGTGGTCGGCAAGAACGTCGCCTACATCGCCAACCTGCACGCGCTGCGCGCCTGGTACGGCGAGGTGCGCGCCGCGCGGGCCCGCCGGGCGAACGCGGCCGACCTGGCGGTCGTCTACGAAGAGGCGATCCGCAACCTGGACGTCTGCCTGGCCGAGCGGGTCACCCGCCTCGAAAGCTATCTGGCCGAGCGTGGCCGCAAGCTCCCCCGGCTGACCCCGCCCGCGATCCCGGCGTTCCCTTTGTCGATCGACCAGGGGGCGGGCGTCGAGCACGTCAAATGGGTGCAGTCCCTTTCGGCCGCGGACGCCGAGAAGGCGCGCGGCTGGCTGGCCGGCATCGCCGCCGACGTCCAGCGGGCCCTGCTCGCCGGGCCGTCGTAGGAAGCGCCAGGATTTCAGAACGCCAGGATCAGGACTTTGGGATGATTCAGATGGCGTTCCCTGCGTTCCTGGCGCTTTACATCGCGTTCGCGGACGGGCCGTCGGCGGGGGCGTCCGCGCGCTGCAGCTTGTAGCCCATGCCGCGCACCGACTGCAGCCGGTCGCCCAGCTCGCCCAGCTTGGCGCGCAGGTTCAGCACGTGGGTGTCGACCGTGCGCACGCGGCCCACGTGCCGATACCCCCAGACGCGCGACAGCAGCTCTTGCCGTGTGAAGACGCGCCCGACCCGATCGGCCAGGAAGCGCAGCAGCTGGAACTCGTACGGGGTGAGGCCCAGCGACTTGCCCCCCTCGTAGGCCTGGCGCATCTCGCAGTCGAGCACGACGTGGCCGTAGCGGATCTGCAGCGGCGCCCCCGGACGTTTGTCGCGCGCCTGCAGCTGGCGCAGGCGGGCCGACAGCTCGTCCGAGCTGATCGGGATCAAAATGAAGTCGTCGGCGCCCATCTCGGGATCCAGCCCGGACACGCGCGCCACGTCCAGGCACAGCAGGATGCGCGTGGCGACCATGTCCGGCCGCTGGCGCAGCCGCTTGATGGCGTGGCGGCCGATCTCCAGGTGCTCGCCCGCTTCGACGACGGCGACGTCGGCCGCGACCGGCCGCACGTCCAGCTCCGCGAGGTCGTAACCGATCGTCGTCACCTCGTGCCCCAGCGCCCGCAGCAGCGTCGCGGGCGATTCCGAGCGCGCCTCGGTACGCCCTGGATCCAGGGTGACCACGATGGCGCGCAAACCAGAGCCGGCGATCCGCATGTCAGGAGACTTCACCGACGGTCGGTGAACGATCTCAGACTACGCCGCAATCCGTAAACGGGGGGTTTCGCCGACGCATATCGTATGTAACTTCTCGCGTTCGAATCCGAAACCTCGACGAAACGAATCTCTCAATAAACCTCCCACCGCCGGGGCAGGAAGTATTCTTCGTAGACGCGTAACGCGTAGCGGTCCGTCATTCCCGTGATGAAGTCGCCGACCGCGCGCGACAGGCCGTCCGTTTCCGGAATCCCCTTCGGCCAGTGACGCGCCCGAAATTCATCCGGGTGGGCGTGAAAATAGGCCCACAGCTCGCTGATGATTCGCTGCGCCTTCTCGAACTCGCCGCGGATCATCGGGCGCTCGTAGACCGTCTCGTACAAGAAGTCGCGCAGCGCGATCAGCGCGTCCAGCACCGCGTCGGTCATGCGGATCTGCCGCTTTTCCTCGAGGTTCGAGGCGCTGACGATGTCGTTGACCATCCGCGAGATCCGTTCGCTGTGGTTGCGCCCCAGCGTCGCCAGGATCGTGTCGGGAACGGACGCAGGGTCGACCACCTTGCCGCGAACGGCGTCGTCGAGATCGTGGTTCACGTACGCGACGATGTCGGCGATGCGGACGATCTGCCCCTCCAGCGTCATCGCCATCAGATTGGGGTTGTCGGAGATGACGTGCCCCTTTCCCTTCGAGTGCTTGAGGATGCCGTCGCGCACCTCGACGGACAGGTTCAGTCCCTGGCCTTCGTTCTCCAGCACCTCGACGACCCGCAGCGACTGCTTGACGTGGTGGAAGCCGCCCGGCATCAGCTTGGCCAGCACCTTCTCGCCCGCGTGACCGAACGGCGTGTGCCCCAGGTCGTGACCCATGACGATCGCCTCGGTCAGCGATTCGTTGAGCCCCAGCGCCCGCGTCACCGTCCGGGCGATCTGCGCCACCTCCAGAGTGTGCGTGATGCGCGTGCGGTAATGGTCCCCCTCGGGGGCCAGAAAAACCTGGGTCTTGCCCGCGAGCCGCCGGAACGCCTTCGAGTGAATCACCCGATCGCGATCGTGCTGAAAGATCGGCCGGACGGGGTCTGGCGGCTCGGGACGGTCGCGCCCCTTGCTGTCCCGGCTTTTCTGGGCAAATCGCGACAGGACGCGTTCTTCGTCTTCTTCCAGCTTCTCGCGGATCGTCATCGGCGCCCTTTTCTTTTCGGACTGCCGCGCCCCCGGTTGCTTCGGGCCGGACCGGCGTCTTGCCGGCCGGGGCGCCCGCCGCGCCGTTCGCGCCCGCCGGCGGCCGCCGGCTTCGCGCGCTCGCGCCCGCGATCCCGCT
>CAZJMY010000168.1:0-10422 GCA_964546845.1 uncultured Myxococcales bacterium
CGCTTCGGGCGGGGCGACATCTCGATCCGCGATTCGGGAGAGCGTCACCAGCAGCGGGTCGCGCCCGGCGAGCCGTGCATCGCGCTGGTCGTCAACGAAGGCAAGCTGCACCCGCTGACGCTCCGCGGGCGAATTCTGCTCGCGCTGTCGCGACAGTAGAGATCCGGATCCGCTCTCGTCGTGTAGCTGCGGGTGGACCAACCACTCGAACAGCGGAGGACGAGATGAACCGATCGAGATCAACGGGCGCCGCAACGGCGCTGGCGGCCATGCTGGCGGCGGGCGCGCTGATGGGCGCTTGCAGCAGCAGCAGCAACGACATGGCTGGTGCGACCGGCGGCGCCGGCGGCGGCGCGACCACCGGGGCTGGCGGAACGGGCGGCGCGCCGACGCTGTACGAGAAGTACGGGGCCGCGATCCCCAAGGTCGTCGACGACGCGGTCGCTGGCGTGCTGGCCGACTGCGAGATCGCCCCGTACTTCGCGGTGGTCGGGACGGCCGGGCACGACTCCGTCGCGCGCCTCAAGGGCTGCCTGCGCCTGCAGTTCACCGCGCTCTTCGGCGGGCCGGCCACGTACCCGGGCGTCAGCGATCAGGGCGACACCTGCGTCGACATGGCCACCATCCACAGCGGGCTCGGCATTCCGGGGCCGGTGTTCGACAAATTCGTGATGGACTTCGGCGGCGTGCTGAAAGCCGACGGCGTCGCGGATGCCGACATCGCCACGATCGCCGGCGCGGTCACGGGGATCAAGACCCAGGTCGTCTCGCCGGCGCCGGTCGCGAAGTCGGCGTGCGACGGCGGCGCCGCGCAGTAGGGGCGTCATGCGCGCTGAATCGATTGCGAGGCGCCGCCGTCGCTGGCTGGTGCGGGGGCTGACCGGCACGGGCGGCGCGGCGCTGGCCTTCGTCGCCGTGATGGGATTCCTGCACACGCCGGCGGGGCGCCCCTTCATGCGACGCCTGGGAATGACCTGTCCGGCGCGGGCGGTCACGCCCGCGGCGGCCGAGGCGCTGCGGATGCGGGGCGCCCGCGAGCTGCGGGGACCGGCGCCCGCCCCGGTGCGCCCAGCCTTGGGTTTGGACCTGGACCGCGCGCGCTTGGCCGACGTGCAGCAGTGGGCGGCGGCGCGGGGCGCCAGCTGCACCGCCCGCGCGCGGCCGTCGTCGCTGTTGAGCTGCCGTCAGATCCCCAGCTACGACGAAGTGACCTTCGGCTTCGCGCCGGACGGCCGGCTGATCTCCGTGTCGGCGCTGCGCACCGGGCTGCCCGGGACGGAGGCCGCCGAGAGGTTCGACGTCCTCCAGCGGTCGCTGTCGGCGCAGCTTGGCGCGGGGACGCTGGCCGGCCAGGCCACCGCGGGGGCCCTGGCCGGCGGCCCGCTGCACACCGCCCGCTTGCAGTACCGGTTCAGCGACTACCTGGCGACGGTGACCGCGATGAACCTGGCCGGTGGAATCGCGCTGCGCGAGCAGTACCAATCCGCCCGCGACTGACCGCGGGTCAGATCTGCAGCCCCAGCAACAGCGACGGGTAGACCCGGACGGTGGTCGCGCCGCTGTGGCTGACGCTCTGCGGGCCGAAGCCGAGGTCAGCGTCCTGGCCGTCGGTGCCGATGGCGACGCTGGCGCCGGCCCCGGCGAGGACGCTCAGGTCGCGGAAGATCCGCACGCCGACCTGCGCGCGCAGCGACGCAACCTGCGGCGTGTCCCCCGACCAGCTCCAGTTGCTGCGAATCTGGGCCGAGTCGGCTTCCACCTCCAGGTACCGCAGGGGCCCCCGGTCCAGCGGGAACCGCCAGCCCAGCCCCGGCGCGAACGCCCATCGCCGGCTCGAGCGCGTGAAGTGCGCGGGCCCGGTGGGCAGGTCGTCCCCCGGCTGGTAGCCGAACGCGAGGTTCGTGTAGAGGTGCCGGCCGCCCAGCTTCAGGCCCACGTTGGTGACCATCAGCTCGGTCGCGTAGACGGCTGCCTCGTGGATGCCGTCACCGATCAGGTTCAACAGCGCCAGGGACTCGCCGTCGTCGTGCGCGGCGACGTTGACGACGCCCAGCTGGAACCCGTGGTTGCGGGCGGCGAAGTTGATCACGCCGATCCGCGCGCCGGCCGCCTCGCCCGCCACGTTGGCCACGCCGATCTGCGCGCCGCTTCCCGAGCGCACGATGTTCAGCGGCGCCAGCTGCGCGCCGTTGGACTGGACCGCGAAGTTGGCCCCGGCGGCGAGCTGCACGCCCCGGATCTCGTTCGCGATGTTCAGGCCGGCCGCGATCTGGGCGCCGGACGACTGACCGCCCGCCACGTTAGCCCCGGTCGCGATCTGCGCGCCGCGCGCCCCCTCTGCCGCGACGTTGGCTCCCACCGCGAGCTGCGCGCCGTGCATGCGGCCGGTCGCGACGTTCGCGCCGACGGCGATCTGACCGCCGTGTGTGTCGCCGCCCGAGCCGTTGGCGCCGATGGACACCTGGAAGCCGCGCAGCTGCTGATCGACCTGGTTGTAGCCCAGAGACAGCTGCAAGCCCGCGACCCGCCGGGCCCGATCCGCGATGAACCCGAACGAGAAGCCGTCGACGTCGACCTTGCCGTCGCTGGCGCCTGGAAACAGCACCGCCTTCACGGGCACCGTCTGGACGGGTTCCACGGCCGGGGAGGCCGTCGCAAGGGACGCGGCGGGGGCGCCCGCCGGCGCATCGCCGCGGGCCACCGTCAGCTCGCGCGCGGGGCCGGCGTGGAAGGCCGACGCGCGCACGGCGGTGCGCTGCCCCGCGACCAGCGCCAGCTCGGCCTGGAAGATCTGCGGCGCCCCCTCCATCGAGACGACGTAGTCGCCCGGCTCGACGCCCAGCTCCAGCGTGCTGCCGGCCGCCTTGTGCAGCTCGGCGATCAGCGCGCCGTCGCGCTGGCGGACGGTGATGCGGCCGCTCAGCTCGGGCGGCAGCACCAGGCCGGACTCGGTGCCGCGCACGTCGGTGACCACCATGTCGCCCGTGCCGGTCAGATCGAACTCGTAGGCGGCGTGCTGGGGTCCCCCCTGTGTCCGTTCGGTGCGGGCCAGCGTCTCCTGCGACGCGAACTGATACGCCTCCTGCAGGGTGACGCGCCGGTCCTGGTTGGCGTCGGCGGCGCCGCGCAGCCCCGACAGCAAGTAGTACGTGAAGTAAGAGGCGGCGATCCGGTCCGACTCCTGGGCCTGCTCGTCGGCGGAGGTCGAGGTCAGGAACGCGTGCCCGCGCATGTCGATCGAGCTGTCCATCAGGAACGGCGGGCGCTTCACGCCCCCCTTGTGGCGCGTGAACGCGCCGGACGCGCACGAGTCCAGGATGACGACCCGCAGGTCGGCGGAGGCGCGCTGCACGCGCGTCCGCAGCTCGTCGTACGGATAGAGGTCGCGGCCGACCAGAAGCCCCTCCTCGTCCGAGTGGCCCGAGTAGTAGACCAGCAGCTCGCGCCGCACGCCGGCCGCCCTCTCGGCGCGCAGGCGGGTCTCGATCTGCGCGAAGCCGGCGTCGATCGCCGCGCGCGTCCCGTCGGCGACGAACACGGCGTCCGCCGCCGCCACGCCGCCCAGCGTCTGCAGCACCCGGCCCACGGCCTGGGCGTCGGTCGCCGCGTACCGCAGGCGCGGCCGGCCGGGGCCGCCGTCGGCGACGCCGATCAGCAGCGCGTACCGGTGCAGGCGGGCGGAAGGGGCCGGGGCCGCCGCGGCCGCAGGCGCGGTGGTCATCGCAACGAGAGCGGCCAAGGCAAGAGACGTCAGCAGGCGGTTCATCGGAGTTCCTTTCGGGCCGCGCCCGGCTTGTCGAGCGCGATCGAGGTCTGTTCGTACGAGGGCGGCAGCGGCAGCGGCGCCACGCGGGCGTCGCCGGGCCGGCTGGCCAGCGCGCGCGCCGCCGCGACAACGGGGCCGACGGCGAAGGGGCGGGGGGCCGTGACCAGGAAGAACCGCTCGAACCCCGGCGCGCCGTCCAGTTGATACGCCGACGGGAGGCGCACCTCGGCAGCCGTCTCCAGGCGCGCCGCGCTGTTGCCGCTCTGCTCGGGCCAGTGCAGCGTCACCTCGCCGGCGCCGTCGATCGACAGCAGCAGGCCGAACCCGCCGTGACGCTCGCGATACGCGAGCTGGACCAGGTCCCCCTCCGCGGCGCGCGCGCCGTCGGCCAGCGGGCGATCGCCGCTGGATTCGTGGCGGTAGACGAGCAGGCGCGTGGCCGCCGGCGTGGGCCCCTTCAAGGTGGTCGGCTCCAGGGTCTCGGCGGCGCCGGGCTCTGCCCGGTGCTGGCCGGGGCGGGCCCACAGGGCCAGGGCCAGCGCGCCGGCGAGCACCGGCACCGCGAAGAAGGCTGCCCGCCGCGGCCGCGCCGTCGCGCGCTTCTCGGCCGCCACACGGCTGCGGATCGCCGGCACCACGCGCCCGGGCGGGTGCGCCGCCAGCAGCTCCACGTTCGAGGCCGCCAGCCGGGCCAGCGCCTCGTCGACGTCGACGCCGGCCGCCTTCAGGCGCTGCCGGAGCTCCGCCGCGGTGGCGGCGTCCAGCTCGCCCAGCGCCAGCCGCTCGAGCATCCAGTGGGACTCTTCATTCGGGCTCTGGCTTTTCATTGCGACCCGTCCTCCTGCAGTTCGACCAGCCGGCCGCGCAGCGTGCGCAACCGTTTGCGGACACCGGAGACCGACAGCCGCGCCTCGCGCGCGACCTCTTCCAGCGTCATCCCGTCGACCAGATGCATGAACGCCAGCGTCTGCGTGGACGCGGCCAGCGGATCGTCCGGCCGGAACAGCCGCGCCAGCAGGTTGCGCGCGACGGTCCGGCTCTCGGCGGACGCGCCGTCGTCGCCGCTGTGGGCGATTCGCGTCGCCACGTCGGGGTCGGCGTCCTCGGGCCGGCGGCGGTTACCGCGCAGCCGGTTGAGGGACAGGTTCGTGGCCATCCGCAGCAGCAGCGCGCCCGGCGCCTCGTCGTGAAGCCGGGCCTCGAACCGCAGCGCGCTCACGAAAACCTCCTGCGCCACGTCCTCGGCCGCGGTCGCATCGCGCAAGATTGACCGGCAGCGACGGAGCACCGCCGGTCCGTACCGTAGGTAAAGGTCTTCGACGTCCAGCGCCACTCGGGTTTCGCCTCCCGCATGCACCCTCAACACCGGGCGCGCGCGGAAGTGTCACCGGACCCGTGCGATTAGGCCAGCCCTCCCCTAAACGGCCGAAAAGACGGGCCGGTCAGACGGCCAGCGACCGCAGAAACTCGCGGAAAGCCGGGTTGGCGCGGTCCAGGACCACCACGAACTCGCCGCCCGGGTGGACGCGGGCCACGCGCCCCCCCGCCACGCACTTGCCTCCCCCCGGAACGATGAAGCCGAACGTGGCGCGGCGGTCGACCGTGATCCCGCTGGAAGCCAGCGGCCGCAGGCGCACCCCGCCCGCGGCGATGTCGATCAGCTCGACGGTCAGGGTCTCGGCGACGTCGTCGACGTGGACCTCGACCGGCAGCCCCAGTTGCACCCGCTGGTGGCGCCGCCGGTTGCCGCTCGTGCTGGACGTTGCTTCGGTGCGCACGATCTCCTGACATGGAGAGTGACATACGGAGCGCCCCGCAGCTCACGGAACCAGCCATCGACGCGCGCCGCCAAGCGCATTTGCCGGCAGAGGTCGCCGGCGTTGCGATTTTTTGAAGAAACCGCGGACGAACGGCTCTAACGAATTTCCGCGGCTAGGTCGTACTCGGCCGAGTGCGTGACGCACGCCTCGACGAAGCTGCCGGCCGCCGGCGTCGCACCGTCCGCGCCCAGCGACAGGTAGACCTGACCGTCGATCTCGGGCGCCTGCCCTTCGTGGCGGCCCATCAGCAAATACTCGGATTCGTCCGACGGCCCCTCGACGAGCACGCGCAAGTTTTTCCCGCGCATCGCGCGCAGCTTCTTCTTGGAGACCTCGCGCTGGATGCGCAGCAGCTCGCGGCGGCGCGCATCGATCTCTTTCTGCGGGACGCGGTTGGGCAGCAGCGCGGCGACCGTCCCCTCCTCGCGCGAGAAGTTGAAGATCCCCACGTGATCCAGCTCGGCCTCGCGGACGAAGTCGCACAGCCGCTGAAACGCCTCGTCGGTCTCGCCCGGGTGTCCGGCGATGAACGTCGTGCGGAACGTCCCACCGGGCACGCGCTGCCGGAAGCGCGCGACCAGGTCGCGCACTTGGCGCTCGCCGTACCCGCGCCGCATGGCCTTCAGCACGCCGCTGTCGACGTGCTGAATCGGCACGTCCAGGTAGCTGGCCACGCGCGGCTCCGCGCCGATGACGTCCAGCAGAGCGTCGGTGCAGGCCGACGGGTAGGCGTAGTGCAGCCGGATCCAGCCCAGGTCCTCGACGGCCGCCAGCTGCCGCAGCAGCTCCGCCAGCGGGGGCGCCTCCGGCAGGTCCGTTCCGTACGTCGTCAGGTCCTGCGCGACCAGGCAGATCTCGCGCGTGCCTCCCGCCACCAGCTCTCGCACCTCGCGTACCACGGACTCCGGCGATCGGCTGCGCTGCGGGCCGCGCAGCTTGGGAATGATGCAGAACGCGCACGGGCGGTCGCACCCCTCGGCGATCTTCACGTACGCCGTGTGCGGCGCCTGCGAGCGGCGGCGCGGCGAGGCGTCGTCGTACAGATAGGCCGGCGTGTCCGTGACCGCCAGCCGTTCCAGTGTGCCGGTGATCGCCTTGGTGATGGCGCCGACCTCGTCGGTCCCCAGGAACTGGTCGACCTCCGGCATCTCGGCGGCCAGCTCCTTGGGGTACCGCTGCGACAGGCAGCCGGCCACGACCAGCCGCTTGCAGGTACCGGCCTGCTTGTGGCGCGCCATCTCCAGGATGGCGTCGATCGATTCCTGCTTGGCTTCGCCGATGAAGCCGCAGGTGTTGACGACGATGACCTCGGCGGCCTCCGGCTCGGCGACCAGCTGGTGGCCGGCCTCCGCCGTGTGGCCGAGCATGACCTCGGTGTCGACGCGGTTCTTGGGGCACCCGAGGGAGACGAAATGGACGTTCATGCGGGAAAGCCGGCAAAGCTAGCATAGGCGGCCCGCCGGCGCTCAGGGCGGGTCACGCCCGCTCAGGGGAAAAACAGGACCTCCCGGGCCCCGTACCGGCCGATCAGGTCATCGATGTGACGCTTGATGAAGTCGCGGCGCGCAATCACGGCCGCGATCTCGGCCGGGGTCAGGATCTCGTGCCCGGCGCCGGCCTCGGCGCCCAGGGTGCGGCGCAACGTCCCCTCGGTGATGCGGTTCAGCGCGTCGACCAGCGTCCGCGAGAAGCGCTGGGTCCGGAGCAGCACGTCGCGGATCTTCTCCTTGCCCTGCGGGTCCAGGAAGAACGACATCGTGTTGTCCATGTAGAACAGCTCGCTGCCGTCGGGCGCCATCTTCATGTTGCCGCCCGAGTAGCGGTCGGGGTTGGACGTCAGGAAGTCGAAAACGACCAGGTCCGAGACCTGCCGCGCCATGGACATCTGGTCGGGTGGGATCGGTTCGCCGTGCGTGAGCCAGGCCTGCATCTGACGCAGTCCCTCGCCCTTGTCGAAGCCGGAGTCCTTGATGACCGGGATCCAGTAGGACGCCGTCCCCAGCGTCTTGCCGTCGGGGCCGAAGATCACCTCGTCCTGGATGCGCGGCACGAACTCCAGGCTGTCGGGGTGCAGGTGCGAAAACAGCTCCTCGCGCGACACCGCCCGCGGCGCGGCCGGGGGGACGGCGTTCAGGCCCAGCAGCCGGTTGAGCCGGTAGGCGGCAACCTCTTTGCGCGGGACCGTCTGGCTGTTGGTCTGCTGGGGCTTCCAGGCAGCGCGCGAGCCGTCGGCGAAGTCGATGCGGAACGAGATCGACGAGCCGCCGTGGTTCAGCTTGAACCGCTTGATGGGCTGGGTCCGCACCCGTTCCAGCAGCAGCTCGTCCGACATTCCCAGAAACGTGCCGGACGACTCCAGCGAGACGCGCAGGTCGCCCAGCTCGGAGAGGTCGTCGCGGGCGGCCAGGGGACCCGCCGGGGTGATCGCGCGGGGCGCCACCGCCCGCCGGAGTCGAAGGATGCCGAACGTCGCCCCCGTCACCCCGCCCGCGAGCAACGTCGCGGCGATGGTCAGCTCGGCCGCGACGTATCCAGCGAGGCGCATCCCGCCGGGGATTTTATAGCAACCGCGAAAACAGTCCGGTACGTTACGGCCACATGTCTCCGGCTCCGACCTTCGTCTGTTCCATGTGCCGCAAGCCGATCCCCGTCGGCGGCAAGCTCATCAAGTGCTCGGTCAGCACCTGCAACGCCGGCCGGGTGAGGCTGGTCTTCTGCTCGGCGAGTTGCTGGGACAGCCACCTCCCCAACGCCCGCCACCGCAGCGCCTACTTCACCGAAGAAAACGCCGGCCGCCCGCAGGAATGAGGCGGCCCGGCCGGCGCGCGGGTCACCCCGGCGCGCCTCCCACGAGCTCCGAACTGCAAGGGGCGGACCGGTCACCCGGCGGCGGGCCTACCTGCCCTGAGCGTCGTCGATCGCTTTTTCGAGCGTCCGCTGGGAGGTGAAGCCGATGAAGCTGCTGTGGATGTGACCGTCGCGGCCGATCACGACCAGGGTCGGGAGCGCCTCGACCTTGTACAGCTCGCCGACGCGGCCGTCGTCGACGACCACCGGGTACGGGATGTGGTGCGAAGAGAGAAACGCGCGGACGTCGTCGGGGGTCGCGCCCCCGCCGTCCGAATTCACGCCGACGAACTCGACCCCGCGCGGCGACCAGGCGGCGTGCACAGCGTCCATGACGGGCAGCATGGCGACGCAGGGCGCGCACCAGGTTGCCCAGAAGTCGAGGACCACCACCTGGCCGCGAAACGATTCCAGGCTCAGCTTCTCGCCGGGGCCGTCGATCCGGGGCAGCGCGAACGCGGGCGCCGCCTCGCCGTGGCGGATGGGAAGAAGCGCGTCGAAGTGGCGCGCCGACCAGACCGCGTTCGCGATCAGCGTGGCGGCGGCCAGCGCCAGGACGCCGGCGCCCGCGCGCCGGGCGGGACCCGCTGGCGGCGGTGAAACCTCCGGCTCGACCGACGGCGCGGGTGTGTCCGCCGGCGGCCGGCTGCGCGCCAGGCGCACGGCGGGCACCAGCACGACGGCGGCGGCGATGGCCCCGACGGACTGGACGATCCGCTCCGGGACAACCTGCATCCCGGCGACGGCGTCGATGAGCCGCGCCAGCGCGTGCACCACGAAGTACGGCGCATAGCAGGCGGCGCCCAGGTCCAGATCCCGGCTCGAGTCGCGCCGCGCGCCCGCGGTGGCCGTGACGATGATGGCCGCCGGCAGCACGATCCAGGCGCCCTGGCGGACCTCGTCGATCACCAGGCCGGCGACCCGCATCACGGCGCCGGTGGCCGGTCCCGCGACCATCAGGATGGCGCGCAGCAGCTCGGGCAGCCGGACCGTCACGACCCCCAGGAGCACCAGCAGGATCGCGTCGCGCAGCCCACCCCCGGTCGCGTCGATGCGCGCCAGCGCCGCGCGGGGCGCGACCAGGATCTGGCCGACGCGGGCCGGGAACCCGCGGACCGTTTGCCTCTGGGGGGTGCTCATCGCGCGTTGCGTTCGTACAGGATGGCCAGGCCTTCCAGGGTCAGCATGTCGTCACACTCTTCGATCGTGCGGCTCTCGCCGGCGATCAGCCGGGCCAGGCCGCCGGTCCCCACGATGCGGGGGGCGAAGTCGATCTCCGCGCGGATGCGGTCGACGATGGCGTCGACCAGCCCCGCGTATCCGAACACCAGCCCGGCCTGCATGCTGGCCACGGTGTTGCGGCCGATCGCGGTGGCGGGGCGGGCAATCTCGACGCGCGGCAACTTCGCGGTCGCCGAGTAGAGCGCGTCCGCCGACACGGTCAGCCCGGGCGCGATGACGCCGCCCGCGTATTCGCCGCGCGCGGTGACGACGTCGAACGTCGTCGCGGTGCCGAAGTCGACGACGATCGCGCCTTGCGGCCACCGGGCGTACGCGGCGACGGCGTTGACGATCCGATCGGCTCCGACCTCGCGTGGGTTCTCGTACAGCACGGGCACGCCGGTCTTGATCCCCGGTCCCACGATCAACGGCTCGACGTTCAGGTGCTTGCGACACAGCCGCTCGAGCGGGGCCAGCGCCGGCGGAACGACGGACGAGATCGCGACCGCCTTCACGTCGTCCAGATCGAAGGACGCGCGCCGGAACAGCTCGGCCAGCAGCGCCGCGTACTCGTCGGCCGTGCGCGCGGCGCGCGTTTCCAGCCGCCAGTCGGCGCGCAAGACACGCCGTCCCCCGCGCGGCAGCGCATACAGGCCGAGCGACACGTTCGTGTTCCCGACGTCGACGGCCAGAAGGAGCTCGGCCTCGTTCGGAGGCATCCCTCTAGGGTAACATGCGCCTCCATGCCGCCCCAGGCCGGTCCGGTCA
>CAZJMY010000169.1:0-2235 GCA_964546845.1 uncultured Myxococcales bacterium
GCGCGACGTGCGGGCGGGCGTCGCCGCGGGGCTGGACTTCGTGGCGCTGTCGTTCGCGCGGAGGGCAGAGGACGTGCTGCTTTTGCGGAGCCTGCTCGAGGGGCTGGGCTCGCGCGCGGGCATCATCGCGAAGATCGAAGATCAGAGCGGCGTCCGGAATCTGTCCGCCATCGTCAAGGCGGCGGACGGCGTGATGGTGGCGCGCGGCGACCTGGGGATCGAGATCGAATACCACACGCTCCCGCTCGTGCAGACGCGCATCGTCGACACGTGCCTGGCAGAGGGCAAGCCGGTGATCATCGCCACCCACCTCCTCGAGTCGATGATCGGCGCGCCCATGCCCACGCGCGCGGAGATTTCTGACGTGTCGACCGCCGTGCGCGAGCGCGCCGACGCCGTGATGCTTTCGGGCGAGACCACGACCGGCCTTTACCCCCTCGAATGCGTCGAGGTCATGACGAACATCGTGAACAGCGTCGAACCCGCGGAGCGGCGGCGGTTGAACGAGGGCCTGCAGCTGGGGGAGCCAAAGGCCAAGATGCTACGGGCCGCCGCGGTGCTGGCGCAGGAGCTGGGTGACTCGGGCATCGTGGTGTTCACCCGCAGCGGGTTCCTGGCCTACACGTTGGCCGCGCTGCGGGCGGTGGGCGTGCCCATCTACGCGTTCACGGATGACGAGGTGCTGTTCCGCCGGCTGCTGCTGCCCTGGGGCGTCGAGCCCTTCCTGATGGAATTCAGCGACGATCCCGAGGAGACGATCGAGAACGCCCTGGCGTATTTGAAGCGCAAGGAGTGGTGCACGGAGAGCACCTGGCTGGTCGTGATCACGAACGCGCTCGCGCACGACCGAATCATCGACACGCTGCAATTGCGGAAGATCGCTGCGTAGTTTGGTGATGCCATCGAATCCTGGCAGACACTGGTCATCAACTCTGGCAGCTCGTCGCTGAAGCTCGCGCTGGTCGAGTCGCGATCGGGACGGGTCGCGCTGCAGGGGTTGGCCGAGCGATTGGGGACCGACCAGGCGCGCCTGCGGACGCACGCCGTCGGCGAGGACGGAGCCGAGACCGAGGCGGAGAAGCCTTTGCCCGGGGCCGGACACGCCGAGGCGCTGGAGGAGATCCTGGCCGGACTCGGCGGTCGCCGCCCGGACGCGGTCGGGCACCGCGTGGTCCACGGAGGCGAGGCCTTTTCGAGCAGCGTCGTCGTGAACGACGCGGTCGTGGATCGGATTCGCGCCTGCAGCGATCTGGCGCCGCTGCACAACCCCGCCAACCTGCTGGGGATCGAGATCGCGCGCCGCAAGTTTCCGTCGTTGGGACACGTGGCGGTCTTCGACACCGCCTTTCATCAGACGCTGCCTCCCAGGGCCTTCATGTACGCGGTCCCCTACGACCTCTACGAGCGGCACCGCGTGCGCCGTTACGGCTTTCACGGGACCAGCCACGCGTTCGTGGCGGGGGAGGCGGCTCGGCGGCTGGGCAAGCCGCTCGAAGAGCTGCAGCTCATCACCGCCCACCTTGGCAATGGGTGCAGTGCGGCGGCGATCAAGGGCGGGCGCAGCGCCGACACCACGATGGGCATCACGCCGCTGGAGGGGCTGGTGATGGGCACCCGCAGCGGCGACGTCGATCCCAATCTTCATCAGTTCCTGGCCGACCAGACCGGCCGGTCCCTGAGCCAGATCACCGATCTCCTCAACCGGCAGAGCGGGCTGCTCGGGCTTTCGGGCGCCAGCAACGACATGCGCACGCTGCTGGAGGCGCGGGGACGCAACGATCCGCGGGCGGCGCTGGCCATCGACGTCTTCTGTTACCGGCTGGCCAAGGCGTTGCTCGGCCTGGGGGCCGCGCTGGAGCGCATCGACGCGCTGGTCTTCACCGGGGGCATCGGCGAGCACGCGGCGCCGGTCCGCGCCGAGACGCTGGCGAACCTCCGCCTGCTGGGCCCGATCGTCGACGGCGCGCGCAATGCCGCGCACGGCGAGGCGACCGGCGGACGCATCACCGCCGATCACTCGCCCCTGACGGCGCTGGTGATCCCCACCAACGAGGAGCTGGTGATCGCCCGCGAGACCGCCCACCTGCTGGAAAACAGCTGATGCCGCACACGTTCTATCTGGTCCCGAGCGGCGAAGGGGTCGGCCTCACCTCGCTGGCGCTGGGGCTGGTGCGGGCCCTCGATAACCGCGGGATCCGGGTGGCCTTCTTCAAGCCGATCGGGCAGCCGGTCGGG
>CAZJMY010000170.1:0-7046 GCA_964546845.1 uncultured Myxococcales bacterium
CCTGGCCGAGGCGCTGACCGCGGCCGGGCACGAGGTGGTGGTCACCCACACCGCCGCCGAGGCGCTGGCCCAGAATCGCCGCGTGCAGACGGCCGTGCTGGACGTGCGGCTCCCCGACGGGACGGGGGTCGACGTCGCGCGCCAGCTTCGCGCGCGCGATCCCGACATCCAGATCCTGTTCATCTCCGGATACGCCGAGGGGCTGGAACCGCAGAGCCGCGCCGAAGTGCCCGACGCCGAGGCGCTGGAGAAGCCGTTCGATCCGGGCCGCGTGCTCTCGTGGGTTCAGGTTGCCGTCGCGCGGTCCAGCCGGTCGTGACCACCTGCCCCGGGACTTGCAAGAGCGTCTCGACATGACGATTCGTGCCGTCACCCTGGGTGTCACTCTCGCGGCCACGCTGGCGGCCGGATGCGCGTCGTCGCCGCCGCCGGCCCGCGAGCGGCCGCAGCGGGTCTCTGACTCCGCGCCCGACAAGGTCGCCGCCACCCGGGCCGCCGCCGGGTTGCACCTGGAAGAGGACGACGAGCGCTGGGGGATCGAGGCCGCACGCGCCCGCAAGCAGAACGCTGCCGAGGCGCAACCGGCACCGGCCGCGAACGTCACGGCACCGACCGGCAAACCGGCGGCGCCCTGAGGCCGCGGGCTCCTCTCCCGGGCCGTGTTTCTCCTCGCTCCGCGCCGCAGGCACTAGACTGTCGGGGATGCCGGCGACGCGGCGGATCCAACCTCTCGTCCAGCGGACGCTGGCGTTCGACTGGTCGCGCGCGCAGCCCGGCGCGGCGCTGCTTTGCCTGCCGGCCCTGGCGCTGGCGCTGGCCGCCGGCGCCGCCGCGGGACGGCCGCGGGTGGGCATCATGGCGGCGGCGGGCGCGTTCTCGGTCGGGCTGGCGTCCTTCCAGCAGATTCGCGGTTCGCGCCGGCTGCCGATGCTGGTCGCCGCGGTCGGCATCTGCCTCTCCAGCTGGATCGGCACACTCGCGGGGTGGTCTCCGGGGCTGACGATCGCGCTGACCGCGCTGTGGGGCGCCGCCTGCGGCGTCGCGTGGGCGTCCGGGCCCGGCGTGTCGTTCGTGGCGCTGCAGTGTTTCATCTGGCTGGTCATCTCCTCGGCGTATCCGGCGCGCGGAACCATGGCGCTCGTGCGGGGGTCCTGCGCTCTCGCCGGCGGTCTCGTGCAGATGCTGGTCGTCTCGACCGCTTGGCGGGTCACCGGCCGGGTTTCCGGCCCCGCCTCCCCCGTCGGCGCGGCGATCGCGAGCACGACCCGCGCGCGCGCCTGGCGCGCAGCCCACGCGGGGCTGGTGCTGGCCGTTTCGATGGCGCTGGCCCGGGTCGTCGGGCTCGCCAACAGCTACTGGATCCCCATGACGGCCGCGATCGTGACCCGCCCCGCCTTCCGCCAGACGGTCGAGCGCGGGGTGGCCCGGACGGCCGGCACGCTGGCGGGCGCGGCCGTGGCGACCGTGGCCGCGTGGGCCGTGCACCCGAGCCCGCTCGCGCTCTCCGGGCTGGTCCTCCTGTTCGCCGCCGCCAGCTACGTGCTGGTGTTCGTGAACTACGCGGCCTTCGTGGCCACGCTGACCGGTTACGTCGTGTTCCTGCTGGCGCTGGCCGGGGCCGGCGAATGGACCGTCGTCGAGCACCGCGCGCTCTGCACGTTGATGGGCGCCGCGTTGGCATGGCTGGGGCACGCGCTCTTCGACGGCGTCGAACGCGCAGTCGCCGCCGGTCAGCCGGCGTCTGACTGAGCCGGCGACCGAGCCAGCAGGGCGCGGGCCTCGCGCGCCATCGCGGCCTCCTCGTCGGCGGGGACGATCCGAACGGCGCAGCGGGTCCCGTCGGCGCCGATCGCGTCGGCGTTGCGACGGTTGCGCTCCGGATCCAGCCGCACGCCCAGCGGCTCCAGCCCGCGGCAGGCCTCCGCGCGCACCGCCGGCGCGTGCTCGCCGATGCCCCCCGTGAAGACCAGCAGGTCCAGTCCGCCCAGCACGGCCGCGAAGGCGCCGATGGCCTTCCGCACGCCGTAGCCGAACATCGCCAGCGCCAGCGCGGCGTCGGCGTCGCGATCGGCCCGGGCCTCCAGCACGCGCACGTCAGCGCTGCCGCCGACCCCACGCAACCCTGATTCCTTCTCGCAGACCTTCTCCAGCGCGTCGACCGAAAGGCCACGCGCCCGCGCCAGGTAGAACAGCGCGCCCGGGTCCATGTCGCCGGTTCGCGTCCCCATCGGGATGCCGCCGGCCGGCGTGAAGCCCATCGTGGTGTCGACGGCGCGACCGTCCGCGACGGCCACCAGGCTGGCGCCGCTGCCCAGGTGGGCGATCACGATCCGCGCCGGCGCGTTCGCCCCCAGCGTCCACATCACGTGCGCGTAGGACAGCCCGTGGAACCCGTACCGGCGCACCTCGCCGCCCAGGACCGCGGCGGGCAGCGGCAGCCGGCGCGCGACCTCGGGCAAGGTGGCGTGAAAGGCGGTGTCGAAGCAGGCGACCTGCGGCACCTGCGGCCACTGCGCGCGAGCGGCGTCGATGCCGGCCAGCGCGCTGGGCAGGTGCAGCGGCGCCAGCGGCACCAGCGCGCGCAGGTCGGCGCCCACCGCCGCGTCGACGCGCGTGGCGCGGGTGTAGCGCGCCCCGCCGTGCACCAGACGATGCGCGACGGCGACCGGCGCGGCCCCGGGCGGCGCGACCTTCTGCAGGGCGGCCGCGATCGCCGCCGCCCCGTTCCCCTCGACGTTCGCCGAGCGGATGTGGCGCTCGGCGCCCGCCGGCGCGCCACCCGCGGGCTCCAGCCAGGCGGCCTTCACGGAGGACGAGCCGCAGTTGAGGCACACGATGGCGCCGGCGGGACTGGGCGCGCTCACGGCGACGGCCAGGTCCAATCCCGGATCTCCGGCAGATCCTCCAGATGCTCGCGCACGTAGGCGCGATGGCGTTTCAGGATGGCCGCGCACTCGTCGATCAGCAGATCGGCGTCGGACGGCGGCCGCCGGGCCCGCCTCAGCGCCTCCGCCGCCAGATGGAACCGGCTGGTCTCGTTCAGCACCACCATGTCGAACGGCGTGGTGGTGGTCCCCTCCTCGCGGTAGCCGCGCACGTGAAACCGCGTGGGGTTGGGCCGCCGGTGCAACAGCTGGTGGACCGCCCCCGCGTACCCGTGAAACGCGAACACGACCTCGGCGTCACGCGCGAACAAGTCCGCGAAGCGGTCGTCGGTCATCCCGTGCGGGTGCTCGCCCGGCGCGTAGAGCGCCATCAGGTCGACGACGTTGACGACCCGGGTCTTCAGCCCCGGCGCGCGCTGCCGCAGCCAGGCGGCGGCGGCCATGGTCTCCAGCGTGGCGACGTCGCCCGCGCAGGCCAGCACGACGTCGGGCGTCTCCGCGCCGGCCGTCCCGGCCCACTCCCAGACCGACGCCCCGCGCGCGCAGTGCTCGCGGGCAGCGTCGAGGTTCAGCCATTGCAGCTCGGGCTGCTTGTCGATGATCAACAGGTTGACGTAGTTCCGGCTGGCGAGCGCGTGGTCGGCCACCGACAGCAGGCAGTTCGCGTCGGGCGGCAGGTAGATGCGCGCGATCGCCCCCTTCTTCGAGAGGATCGTGTCCATGAAGCCCGGCCCCTGGTGCGAGAAGCCGTTGTGGTCGTTCCGCCAGCAGGTCGACGTCAGCAGGATGTTCAGCGACGGCACCGGCGCGCGCCATGGCAGCTCCAGGCAGGCCTCCAGCCACTTCGCGTGCTGGGTCGCCATCGACGCGACGATGAGCGCGAACGCCTCGTAGGTCGCGAACAGACCGTGCCGCCCGGTCAGCACGTAGCCTTCCAGCCAACCTTCGCAGTTGTGCTCGCTCAGCACCTCCATGACGCGCCCGCCGGCGGCCACGTGGTCGTCGCCGGGTTCCAGCCGCTCGACCAGGCAGCGATCTTGCCCCTCGAACACCGCGCCCAGCCGGTTCGAGTTGGTCTCGTCGGGGCAGAAGAGCCGGAAGTTGTCGGGGTTGCGCGCGTAGACGTCGCGCAACCACTTCCCCAGCTGCCGCGTCGACTCGTGCCGCTCGGCGCCCGGGCGCTCGACGGGGATGGCGTAGCCGGCGTAGTCGGGGCGATCGAGCGGGCGCGACAGCCGGCCGCCGTTCGCGTGCGGGTGGGCGCCCCTGCGCCGATCGCCCGACGGCGCCAGCGCCCGCAGCCGTTCGATCAGGCGCCCCTGATCGTCGAACAACGCCTCGGGCTGGTAGCTGCGCATCCACGATTCGAGCATCGCCAGGTGCGCCGGGTTGCTGCGGACCTCGGCCAGCGGCACCTGATGCGCGCGGAACGTCCCTTCGACCGGAACGCCGTCGACGGTCTTGGGACCGGTCCACCCCTTGGGCGTGCGCAGGACCAGCGCCGGCCAGCGCGGCCGCCCGCGCAGCCCGGCGCCCCGGCTGGTGTTCTGGATGTCGGCGATCGCGTCCAGCGCCGCCGCCAGCGCCGCCGCGAACGCGCGGTGGACGGCGGCCGGCTGGTCCCCCGCGACGAAGCGCGGGTCGTAGCCGTGGCCGCGCAACAGCGCCGCGACCTCTTCGTCCGTCGAGCGCCCGAGCACCGTCGGCCCCGAGATCTTGTAGCCGTTGAGGTGCAGGATCGGCAGCACGGCGCCGTCGCGACGCGGGTCGAGGAAGCTGATCCCCTTCCAGGACCCTTCCAGCGGGCCCGTCTCCGCCTCGCCGTCGCCGACCACCGCGACGGCGACGAGGTCCGGGTTGTCGAACACCGCGCCGAACGCGTGGGTGAGGACGTAGCCCAGCTCGCCCCCTTCGTGGATCGACCCGGGCGTGGGCGGGCTGACGTGGCTGGGAACCCCGCCCGGCGTCGAGAACTGCCGGAACAACGCCCGCAACCCGGCCACGTCGGGCGTGACGGCCGGGTAGATCTCGGAATACGTCCCCTCCAGATAGACGTTGGCCAGCACGGCCGGCCCACCGTGACCGGGGCCGGCCAGGAAGATCGCGTTCAGCCCGCGGGCGCGGATGGCCCGGTTCATGTGGACGTAGATCAGATTCAGCCCCGGCGACGTCCCCCAGTGACCCAGCAACCGTGGCTTGATGTGCTCGGCGCGCAACGGCTCGCGCAAGAGCGGGTTGTCCTTCAGATAAATCTGCCCGACGGTCAGGTAGTTCGCGGCGCGCCAGTAGGCGTCCGTGGCCTCGAGCTCGTCATCCGTCAGCGCGGCGTCGGACATCCTGATTACTTACGCGCTCGAAGGTCAACCGCAACCTGATACCTTCCACAATCAGGTGACGAGATGATTCTGATTGGACAATACGATTCGCCGTTCGTCAGACGGGTGGGGATTGCCCTTACGGAGATGGGCATGCCGTTCGAGCATCGCCCCTGGTCCGTGTGGGGCGACGCCGAGAAGATCGCCGCCTACAACCCGTTGCGGCGCGTGCCGACCCTGCTGCTGGACGACGGCACCGCGCTGATCGAGAGCGGCGCGATCCTGGATGCGCTGGACGAGATGGCGCCGCCCGAGCGGGCCCTGCTGCCGC
The DNA here is from genome assembly GCA_964546845.1 of uncultured Myxococcales bacterium. GTDB lineage: Bacteria > Myxococcota_A > Polyangia > Fen-1088 > Fen-1088 > JADGRB01. Next base: position 5,532 of record CAZJMY010000170.1, read on the forward strand.
GTGCGGGCGCCGCTCGCCGCGACGGGCTGCGGGTCGTCGCGCTGGCCACCGGGACCGCCGACAAGGCCGTCACCCTGCTCTACGAGCCGCTGCACCACGACCACCCGTCCGAGCGCTGGATGGCCCGCTGCCGCACGCAGATCGCGGAAGGCCTGCACGCGCTGGAGGACGATCGCGCGCGCCGCGCGACCGGCTGGTGGCTGGGCGGGACCCTCTCCCACGCGGACATCGCCGTGGCCTGCATGCTGCGGTTCGTGCGCGAGGCGCACCCCGCCCTGTTCGACGAGGCCCGCTACCCGCGGCTGGCCGCGCACGCCACGCGCTGCGAGGCGCGCCCGTCGTTCGTCGCGATCGGGCAGCCGATCGTGAACAACCTCTGAATCAGCGCGCGCCGCGGGCGAAGCGGTAGCCGGACCCGCGCACCGTCAGCAGGTACACCGGGCTGTCGGGATCGGCCTCCAGCTTGGCGCGCAGCTGGGCGACGAAGTTGTCGACGGTGCGCGCCGGCGTGGCCTGGCGCAGCCCCCAGACCTCGCGCAGCAGCTCCTCGCGCGAAAACACGCGCTCGTCGTTGCAGCAGAAGAAGGCCAGCAGCTCGAACTCCAGGTGCGTCAGCTTGACGGCCTTCCCGGCCCTGGACACGGTGCGCGCCGCCAGATCGACGACGACGTCGCCGAACCGGAACGACGACGGGGGCGCGGCCGGCGCGCCCGTGGGGGCCCGGTCCGGCGGCGCGCGCCGGAGCACGGCGGCGACGCGCGCCAGCAGCTCCGCCAGCGCGAACGGCTTCGTCACGTAGTCGTCCGCCCCCAGCCGCAGCGCCGCGACCTTGTCGAACTCGTCCTGCCGCGCCGACAGCACGATCACCGGCACGGAGTCCGCTTGCCCGCGCAGTGTCTCCAGGACCCACAGGCCGCTCCGCTTGGGCAGCGAGATGTCCAGCAGCACCAGCGCCGGGCGCGTGGAGGCGATCACGTCGACCGCGGTCTCGGCGTCGCCGACGATCTCGGTGCGGTAGCCCTGCAGCTTCAGGTTCAGCGCCAGCCCCTCCGCGATCGCCCCGTCGTCCTCGACGATGACGACCAGACGCGCTGTCCCCGCGTCGCTCACGCGGCTTCCGGGACGCCGCGCGGCAGCGTGATGCGAAAGGTCGCCCCGCGATCGATCTGCGAGTTGACGTCGATGCGGCCGGCGTGGGCGGTCACGATCGCGCGCACGATGGCCAGACCCAGCCCCGAGCCCGGGCTGCGATGCTCCAGCGCCGCTGCGCCCCGCTGGAACTTGTCGAAGATGACCCGCTGCTCCTCGGCCGAGATGCCGAACCCGTTGTCCGTCACCGAGATGTAGACGTGCTTCACGTCGGCGGTGGCGGTCACCTGGATCTGCCGCTGGCCGGGGCGCGTGTACTTCCAGGCGTTGCTGAGGAGGTTGCCGACCGCCTGCACCAGCGCCGCCCGGTCGCCGCGCACGACCAGGCTGCGGTCGACCTTCACGTCGACGTCGATGTCGGTCGTC
>CAZJMY010000171.1:0-1202 GCA_964546845.1 uncultured Myxococcales bacterium
TCGCTTTCCCTGCGCTACTACTTGTGAAAGAACGGATTCGCTGATGCCGCGCCAGCCCCCGCCCGAACGCGACCTCATCGAGCGCCGCGAGCTCCTGGACGCCGCCGCCCTGATGCGCACGCTGCGGCGCATGGCGCTGGAAATCGTCGAGATGATGCCCGGGGACATTCAGACAGGAACCCTGGGAGGGTCCCTGGGACCTCCCGCGACGACTCCGCTGGGCGAAGCCCAGCTCCGTCAACGCGATCGCCCGCTGTATCTGGTGGGTGTGCGCACCGGCGGTGCGTACCTGGCCCACCGCCTGTGCGACCTGATGGTGCAGGCCGGCGAGCCGAAGCCGCTGCTGGGCGCGGTGGACATCTCGCTCTATCGCGACGACGTGTTCCACGGACTGCCCAAGCCGGAGATCGGCCCCACCGACCTGCCGGCGCCGATCGAGGGTCGCACCGTCGTGCTGGTCGACGACGTCCTTTACACGGGCCGCACGATCCGAGCCGCGATGGACGTGCTGGCCGACTACGGCCGCCCGCGCGCGGTGAAGCTGGTGGCGCTGGTCGATCGCGGCCGGCGCGAGCTGCCCATCCAGCCGGACATCGTCGGGATCCGCGTCGACACCACGCAGGCCGAGTCCGTTCGCGTGCACCTGGCCGAGCGCGGCGAGGTCGACCGCGTGGTCCTGCGGGAGCGGCGGTCGTGAGCGGCTACGTGCACCGCCACCTGCTGGGGATCGAGCCGCTCACCCCCGACGAGCTGACGACGATCCTGGACCTGGGCGAGCGCTTCCTGGAGATCGCCGAGCGCCCCATCAAGAAGGTCCCCACGCTGCGCGGCAAGACGGTCATCAACCTGTTCCTCGAGCCGTCGACCCGGACGCGGACGTCGTTCGAGATCGCCGCCAAGCGGCTGTCTGCGGACGCGGTCAACATCTCGGGGTCCGCATCGTCGACGGTCAAGGGCGAGACGCTGCTCGACACCGCCCGCAACCTGGACGCGATGGCGCCCGACGTCGTGGTGGTTCGCCACGCGCAAGCCGGCGCCGCCGAGATGCTGGCGTCGCGCATCAAGGCAGCCGTCGTCAACGCCGGCGACGGCGCCCACGAGCACCCGACCCAGGCGCTGCTGGACTGCTCCACGATCCGCGCCCACAAGGGGAAGATCCAGGGGCTGAACGTCGTCATCTGCGGCGACATCCGCCACAGCCG
>CAZJMY010000172.1:0-5458 GCA_964546845.1 uncultured Myxococcales bacterium
CCTGGGACCGCAGGCGACGGTGGCGCTGGCCAGCTGCGACGCGGTCTTCATGCGCAAGGACCCGCCGTTCGACCTGGACTACTACTTCGCGACGCTGCTGCTGGAACGGGCGCGCGGCAAGACGCTGATCATCAACGACCCGCGTGGCCTGCGCGAACAGAACGAGAAACTGACGGTGCTGGAGTTCCCGGACCTCTGCCCGCCGACGATCGTCACGCGCGAGGCCAACCGGCTGCGGTCGTTCCTGGCCGAGCAGGGGGGCGAGATGGTCGTCAAACCGCTGGACGCGTCGGGCGGCTTCGGCGTGTTCCACGTCCGCCAGGGGGACCCCAACACGGGGGCGATCCTCGAGCAGTCGACGAACCTGGGGCGGCGCTGGACGATGGCGCAGAAGTACCTGCCCGAGGTGCGGCGGGGCGACAAGCGCATCCTGCTCTGCGACGGTGAGCCGCTGTGCGCCGTCCTGCGCGTTCCGGCGGCCGACGACGCGCGCGGAAACCTGCACGTCGGCGCCAAGCCGATGGCGACGAAGCTGGACGACCGCGACCAGGCGATCGTCCAGACGCTGGGGCCCCGGCTGCGCGAGCGCGGCCACTTCTTCGTGGGCCTCGACGTGATTGGCGGCTTCCTGACCGAGGTCAACGTGACCAGCCCGACCGGCATCCTGGAGGCGAACGTCCTCTACGACGACGCCTACGAGGTGAAGGTCGTCGAGAAGCTGGAACAGAAGATCGCCAGCAGATCGCAGTGACGCGCGCGTCGTGGGCGGCGGGCGCGCTGCTGGCCGCCGGCCTGGCGGCGCGCGCCGCGCCGGCGGGCGCACAGGACAGCGGGCCGCTCCGGCTGCTGGTGCAGGGGGACGCCGTGCTGGCGTCGCGGCCAAGCCCGCGGCAGGATCCCGAGGATCCCCGCAGCGGGCCCGCGCTCACGTTGCGTCGCGTTCGCGTGGGGGACGACGACGCCGCGCACCAGGTTCATGCGCGCGTGCTGTTCGAGGCCCAGGCCGACAGCGCGACTGGCCTGCCGTTCGCGCCGCCGGCGGGCGGCCTCTTGCCGTTCGGGGGCCCCGTCCGCGTGACGGAGGCGTTCGCGGGCTGGGCGCCCCACCGCGCGTTCGAGGTCGACGCCGGCTCGCTGCGCGTCCCGTTCGGGCTGTCGCGGCAGACGGACGAAGCGGACTTGCGCCTGCCCGAGAGGCCGGTGTTCGTCGACGCGCTGACGCCCGACTTCAGGACGGGCGTGTCCGTCGGCGGAGACCTGGGAGAGATCCTCTACCGCGCCGCCATCCTGAGCGCCGATCGCACGATCGAAGGCCACCTGTTCGACGCCGGCTTTCTGGCCGCGGGACGGGTGGTGGCCGAGCCGCTGGGCCCCGTGGGCCTGCGCGCGTGGCGGCGCGGCGCGGACGACCCCTGGTACGGCTGGTTCCGCTTCGCCGCCGGCCTGTCGGTGCAGTACGGAACGGCCCCCGCGCCCAGGACGCTGGCGATCGATCCCGAATTCACGGCCCAGTGGCGCCGCCTGGTCGTCACGGCCGAGTACTTCATCTCCACGCGGCTGCAGTCGGGCACGTCATTTCAAAAGACGGGCGCGCAGGGCGGGGTCCTCGAGCCCGGGATCACCTGCCTGGCGCAACGCCTGGACGTCGTCGCCCGCGCCGAATGGGAGCGCACGCCGGGCACGATGATGTGGGGCGCCGGCGCCGCCGTGACCGCTTACGCGCCGGACCCGCGCGCCCGCCTGACCGCCGGCCTCGAGCGGCGCTGGTCGCACAGCGACGGGACCGTCGCGGTGCCGGTGCCCCCCAGCGCCTACTGGGTCATCCTGCGGCTCACCGTCGCGATCGACTGACCCGCGACCGCGGCGCGCTACTTCGACCGGCGCTTGTGGACCGGCTTCGGCGCGACGTTCTCGTCCTTGGCCGACGGCGGCGGTTCGGCAGGCGCCGTGCGCTGCTTCTTGTCGGGGCAGCCATTGCGGCTGGCGTCCGTCGACGGCGGGCCGGCCTTCGTCGGGCAGGCGTCGTCCGCGTCCGAGATGTTGTCGCCGTCCGTGTCGATGTAAGGGCAGCCCGGCCGCTTGGGGTCCGGGTGGTCGCCGGGCGGCGTGACCGGGCAGGCGTCGTCGACGTCCGGCACGCCGTCCGCATCCTCGTCGTTCTCGGGGCAACCGGGCCGGAACGGATCGGCGTGTCGGCCGACCGCGGCCTTCGGGCACTGGTCCTCGTCGTCGGCGACGCCGTCGTGGTCCGAGTCCGGGATGCTGATGTGCCAGATGCCGCGCCGGACGGGCGTCCCGGTCGGCGTCGCGGCTCCCTCGGCCGCGCGACCAAAGTGGTACGTGAAGCTGCCGCCCATGCTCCAGGCCAGCCCGTCGTTGCTCGTGTTCCGATCGGGGTTGATGAAGTCGCCGTAGCGGAAGTACGGACCGACGCTGAAGCCGGGGATGTCGGGGATGTTGAACTCGGCACCGATGGCCACCTCGAAGCCGAAGCACCAGGCGTAGCCGGTCGACGCCGGCCCCAGCGCGAGATCCGCGAAGGCCAGGCCCCACTTGGCCACGATGGGCTCGTACCGCGTGCCCAGCCCGAACAACAGCGCGTGATTCGGCCCGGGGAGCCACCACTGGTGCAGCGCCAGCATCGCGGCGAAACCGTGCGAGACGTCGACGGTGCCGCGAATCCCCGTGAAGAACAGCGCGCCGTCCGGCCCCGGCGAGCGGTTGAAATCAGTGATCGTGCCGCCGGCGCCCAGGTCCAGGCCCAGCGCGCTGCGCATCGTCCAGTCGTGGGACGGCGGCGCACCTGCCGCCGGGTCGCGCGAGAATCCGGGCGCCGCCTGGGCCGCCGTGGCCCCCACCACCCAGAGGGCCGCCCCCAGGACCGTCGCCATGCCTCGCCGGGCCGATCCCGTTCGCTTCGTAAGGGGTCCCCTGATCATGCGCCCCATATTGCCAGAACCTCAAGCGGACCAGAAAACACCAAGCGAAGCCGCAGGCGTCAAAATCGCGACAGGAGAGCCGGGCGCGAAGCGGTCCGCCGGGCGCGCGCAGCCGTCAAGGAACGCGGGCGCTGCGCAGGCGCGAGAAGAACGCGCGCAGAAGCGCCGCTCCCTCGGCGGCCAGGACACCCGGGACCACCTCGACCCGGTGATTGAGGCGTGGGTCGTCGACCAGCGAATACAGCGTCCGGACGGCGCCCGCCTTGGGGTCGTCGCAGCCGAAATAGAGGCGTTTGATGCGGGCGTTCACCAGGGCGCCGGCGCACATCGGGCAGGGCTCCATCGTCACGAAGAGCTCGGCGTCGCAGAGGCGCCAGCTGCCCAGCGCGGCGGCCGCGCGGCGCAACGCCAGGATCTCGGCGTGAGCGGTGGGATCGGCGCCCGTCTCCCGCTCGTTGTGGGCGACGGCGATGACCTGGTCGCCGATGGCCACGACCGCGCCGACGGGGACCTCGCCTCGTCCAGCGGCCTCCTGGGCAGCCCCGAGCGCCTGGCGCATGAACGCCAGCTCGCGCTCGCCGGCGGCGGCCGGCGGGGGGCTGAACGACAGGGACGCGGCGGTGGTCATCGGGAGGGCTTATTCTATTATCATTCCCGTGCCGAGACCCGAGATCGATCTGTCGTTCGCGCGCTACGTCGCGGCGCGAAAGGGGGAGGCGTCGGCCCGTTCCCGCGAGGGGGCGGCCTATGCCTATACCGGAGACATCAAGGTCCGGACCGCGCTGGACCGGGTCCGCCCCGTGACGCTGGCCGTGGAGGCGGCGGTGCGCCTCTGGCAGTCGGTCGAGAAGAGCCGGATGCTGGGGACGGCCATCAAGGTCACGCCCCGGCAGTTCCCCAAGATCGCCAAGCTGGCGGAGCGGTGCGCCGACACGCTGCGGATCCCGCTGCCGACGCTGTACGTCTCACCGAACATCGGCTCGCTGAACGCGCACACGTTCGGGACGGCCGAGGATCCCTATATCGTCATCAACGCCGCCCTCATCGATCACTTCACGGAGACGGAGCTGCTGGACGTGATCGGCCACGAATGCGGGCACATCCAGAACAACCACGTCGTCTACATGACGACGCTGCACTTCCTGACCCACGCCGCGAACGCCTTCCTGCGGTGGAGCGTGCGACCCGCCGTGCTGGCGCTGAACGGGTGGGCCCGGCGCGCCGAGGTCACGTGCGATCGCGCGGGGCTCATCTGCACGCGCGACCTGGACGCGTCGATCGGCTGCCTGGTGAAGCTGGCGCTCGGGTCGCACAAGCTCTACAGCGACGTGAACCTGGACGAATACCTGGCGCAGCTGGACGAAGCGCAAAAGGGGGTGGGGCGCTTCGACGAGCTGACGCGCCGGCATCCGTATCTGCCCAAGCGGGTGGCGGCCTTGCGGCTGTTCGCGGACACGACCTACTTCAAGTCGCTGACGGGCAGCGCCCGCGGCGGCGCCGACGCGGCCGGCGCTGCGCCGGCCGGCATGTCCAAGCAGGAGTGCGACGCCAAGGTCGCCGAGCTGCTGTCGGTGCTGCGATGAGCGAGAGCGGACTCGACGCGCGCAAGCAAGCGATCCGCGCCACGCTGACCGAGCTGGGAACGCTGGCGGACCGAGCCGGGTTGCCCTTCGTGGCGCGCGACATCCGCGAGACACGCCTGCCCAAGCTGGACGACGAGCGTTTCGTGGTGGTCGTGCTCGGCGAGTTCAATCACGGCAAGTCGACGTTCATCAACGCGCTGCTGGGCGCGCCGCTGCTGCCCACGGGGATCACCCCCACCACGGCCGTGCTCTCCCACGTTTCGCACGGGCCGCGCCGGACGGCGACGGTGGTGACCGAGGACGGCGCGCGCCGCCCCATCGATCCCGCGGCGCTCAGCGACTGGCTGACGGTCGAGGGGGAGGTCGGTCAGAAGGGGGCGGAGGCCGCGTCGATCCACCACGTCGAGCTCACGGAGCCGCTGCCCCTGCTCGAGAACCGGCTGACGCTGGTCGACACGCCGGGCGTCAACGACATCAACGAGCAGCGCGCCGAGATCACGTACGGCTATCTGCCGCGCGCGGATGCGGCGGTGTTCCTGCTGGACGCGACGCAGATCCTGACCGCGTCCGAGCGCCAGTTCCTGGAAGAGCGCATCTTGCGATCGACGCGTGACCGGCTGCTGTTCGTGGTCGCGAAGACGGACCTGCTGAGCGAGACCGAGCTGACCGAGACGCTGGCGTTCGCCCGCAAGCACCTGGGCGGGATCGTGCCCGAACCGGCGATCTTTCCGGTGTCGGCGCGGCGGGCGCTGGCCGGCGATCGCGCGGGGTCGGGGCTGGACGCGTTCGTCGCGGCGCTGGGCACCACCGTCGAGAACCAGCGGCGCAAGCTGCTGCTGGACAACGCGCTGGCGGACGCCGGGCGGCTGGCCGGGTTCATCCGCCAGAGCCTGGCCATTCACCGCCGCTCGCTGGAGCTGCCGCTGGGCGAGCTGG